>NZ_CP050191.1:3266083-3446703 GCF_011745145.1 Mycobacterium sp. DL440
CACCACCGACGAAGACGGCAACGAAATTGTCACCTTCGCCTTCCAGCCCGTCTAGAAAGGCCGCGCAACATGAGCAACTCCGCGAATGATGTAGCCATCATCGGCGTCGGCCTGCACCCGTTCGGCCGCTTCGACAAGACCGCGATGCAGATGGGCGCCGAGGCAATCCAATTCGCGCTCGAAGATGCGGGCCTGGAATGGAAGGACATCCAGTTCGGATTCGGCGGCAGCTATGAGGTCTCCAACCCGGATGCCGTCACCCGCCTGGTCGGGCTGACCGGCATCACGTTCACCAACGTGTTCAACGCCTGTGCCACCGCGGCCAGCGCCATTCAGCAGACCGCCGACACCATCCGGTTGGGCAAGTACGACATCGGCATCGCGATCGGCCTGGACAAACACCCGCGCGGCGCCTTCACCGACGACCCGGCCAAACTCGCATTGCCGCAGTGGTACGCCGAGAACGGCCAGTTCGTCACCACCAAGTTCTTCGGCATGAAGGCCAACCACTACATCCACAAGCACAACATCTCCGAGGAGACGCTGGCGCGGGTGGCCAACAAGAACTTCCGCAACGGTGAGCTGAACCCGAATGCGTTCCGGCGCAAGGAGATCTCGGTCGAGGAGATCATGGCCTCGCCGGTGCTGAACTACCCGCTGCGCCAGTACATGTTCTGCGCCCCCGACGAGGGTGCCGCGGCGGTGATCATGTGCCGTGCCGACATCGCGCACAAGTACACCGACAAGCCGGTGTATGTGCGGGCCAGCGAGATCCGCACACGCACCTACGGCGCCTACGAGGTGCACGGCACCTCGGCACCGCTGGATGAGGATCCCTCGCCGACGGTGTACGCGGCCAAGGCCGCTTATGAGGCCGCAGGTATCGGCCCCGAAGACGTCGACATCGCCCAGCTGCAGGACACCGACGCCGGCGCCGAGGTGATCCACATGGCCGAAACGGGACTGTGCGCCGACGGCGACCAGGAGAAGCTGCTGCTCGAAGGCGCGACGGAGATCAACGGCACGATGCCGGTCAACACCGACGGCGGCCTGATCGCCAACGGCGAGCCCATCGGCGCCTCGGGCCTGCGCCAGATGTACGAGCTCGTGCGTCAGTTACGCGGCGAGGCCGGCGAGCGGCAGGTACCGGGTAGTCCACGGGTCGGCCTGGCCCAGGTCTACGGCGCGCCAGGCACGGCCTCCGCGACCATCCTGTCGCTGTAGCTCGTCGAGCAGTCCCCCGCGAGCGGGAGGAGCCCCCAGTGAATGTCCCCCGCAACCACCGGTTCGGGGGACGTTCGCGTGCGCTCGGGCAGAGCCGGGCCTCAGGCCGGCAGTTCCAGCGGCTGCGGCTCACCTTCCAGGCGTCGCAGCCAGTCCTCGCAGAACTTCAGCACCTCGGCGTGACCTGCCGTCATTCCGAGCGCCTGCTCCATGACCATCACCCGCGACACACTGGCCGCGATGAACGTCCAGACGATCGGCGGCACCTCGGACGCGTCGACGCCGTAACGGCGCAACGCCCCCTCTATCGCCTTCGTCTCGGCGTCGCGGAACATCTCGGCGTAGCGGCCGATCTCCGCCCGCAACACCTTGCGGTGGTTGGCCAGGCCTGTCATCTCCATCGTCAAGCGCGTAGCGCTCGGATCTATGGAGAACCGCCACAACGCCCACAGCGGCTGCGGCGATTTCAGCGCCGCGGCCTGCGCGACCAATCCCTCTTCGGCACGCCGCACGAACACCGCCAGAAACAGGTCGTCCATCGTCCGGAAGTAGTAGTGCACCAACTGGGGCTTGAGACCGGCTCGTTCGGCCACCCGCCGGGACGTGACCGCGACGTACCCTTCCTCGATCATCAGCGCCTCGGCGGCGTCCAACAGCACGATCCGGTTCTTCGCGTCGGGCGCCCCGATCCTTCGCGCCGATGCCATACCCGATCCTCCTCACGACTTGCCCCCGACAGCGTCTTGCTGATCGTAACTTTCGCTCGGCCACGTGACCTTGACCACGACTCTATCGCCATGCTAAGCAGGTGCTCAGCAATTGTCGAAAATTCTTCGCGCGGTGCAGCCCGTCGCGAAACCACCGCAGCGCATATCGATTTCGGGAGGCAGCGCACACCATGACCGAGACCAATTTCGACACTGTCGACTATTTCACCGACCAGTCGCTGGTGCCCGACCCGCACCCGTACTTCGACCACCTGCGCAGCAAGTGTCCGGTCGTGAAGGAACCGAATTACGGCGTCATGGCCATCACCGGGTTCGAGGAAGCCACCACGGTCCTCAAGGACACCAATCTCTTCTCATCGTGCATCGCGGTGGCCGGCCCGTTCCCGCCGCTGCCGTTCACACCCGAGGGCGACGACATCACCGAGCAGATTGCCGCGCACCGCTCGCAGATGCCGATGTTCGAGCACATGGTCACCATGGACCCACCTGACCACACCAACGCACGTTCCCTGCTCAATCGGCTGCTCACCCCGCGCCGGTTGAAGGAGAACGAGGACTTCATGTGGCGGCTGGCCGACCAGTGCCTCGACGACTTCATCGCCGACGGCAAGTGTGAATTCCTGAGCGCCTATGCAAAGCCCTTCTCCCTGTTGGTGATCGCCGACATGCTCGGCGTACCGGAAGAAGACCACGAGGAGTTCCGTACGGTGCTGGGCGCCCCCCGGCCCGGGGCTCAGGTCGGCTCCCTCGACGGTGACCTCGTCGCCAGCAATCCGTTGGAATGGCTCGACGAGAAGTTCAGCCGTTACCTCGAAGACCGTCGGAAAGAACCGCGCGACGACGTGCTGACGGCTCTCGCCACGGCGAACTACCCGGACGGTTCTGTACCGCCCATCATCGAGGTCGTTCGGTCCGCGACATTCCTGTTCGCGGCCGGCCAGGAGACCACCACCAAACTGCTGTCGGCGTCGTTGCGCGTGCTCGGCGACCGCCCGGACATCCAGCAGGCCCTGCGCGACGACCGCAGCCGCATCCCGACTTTCGTGGAGGAAGCGCTGCGGATGGACGCCCCGGTCAAGAGCCAGTTCCGGCTGGCGAAGAAGAACACCAAGCTCGGCGACATCGAGGTGCCGGCCGGTACCACCCTCATGGTGTGCCCGGGCGCGGTGAACCGCGACCCCGTCCGATTCGAGGACCCGCACACCTTCAGCCTGGATCGCAAGAACGTACGTGAGCACATCGCATTCGGCCGCGGCGTGCACAGCTGCCCGGGTGGCCCGCTGGCCCGCGTCGAGGGCCGGGTGTCGCTGGAACGCATCCTGGACCGGATGTCCGACATCGGTATCGACGAGGAATTCCACGGTCCCGCTGACGATCGTCGCTACAGCTACGAGCCGACGTTCATCCTGCGCGGCCTGACCGAGCTGAACATCACGTTCAAGCCCGTGCGCTGACGACCGCTCGACAGACGATTCCGCGTATCTCGCCTTCGCCGTATTTGCTATTCTCCGAATGCGAGAATAGCAATCTCGCTGGCGAAGACGAGATTCCGGTTTCGGCACGGCGATGCCTGGTCTCGTTCTATAGTCAGCCGACCAGTGCCGATCCGTGGAGGTGCCTGTGAAGTCCAGTTTGATCCGTATGGCGATGAGCGCCGCGCTCGGATTGGGGACTGCAATCGCTTTGGCACCGCCTTCACAGGCCATGTACTTCGGCAACTACGACGTGCACATGCCGGACCGCAGGGACTTCCACACCTGGATCTGGTCGGCGATCACGCCCTGCCACGATCCCGGGACCGACAATTTTCAGCATGACTGCATCACCATCATGACCGTTCCGCAGCCAGTCGCCAAGGCGGTCTCCAATCGTGGCGACGCCCGACTTGTCGACGGTCGCTACACCTTGACCATCGACGAGTTTTACGGACTCCGGTGCGGAGACATCTACTACGGACCCACGATCCCGACCCACGACGTCTACACGTGGGATGCGAACACCCTCTCAGGCGAGATGGTCTCTACGTTCGATGTCGGCTGCGACGGCGCCCCTGGCGGCTCCTTCACCTATCCGTTCACCCTGACGAGGATGTGATCGATGCGCTACCCGACTATCCGAGCCCTGACCGTTGCGACGGCCGCCGCGCTGGCGGCCGGCGCAATCGTCACCGCTGCACCGGCATTCGCCGATGAGCCCGGGCCGGCTGGTCCACCACTGCATCACGTGCAGTACACCGTGACCGCCGACGCACCGTACTGGGCTCACATCTACTACCGCGACACCGACCCCGTGCAGTTCTCGGATTACAGCCACAATCCGTACGAGTTCAGCCCCAGAGCCGACGTGGACGTCGCACCGGACAAGCCATGGGTCTTCGACGCGATGCTCGCCGATCCGGACCTGTGGGCCATGGTCCTGGTGCAGAGCGGTGAGTCACCCAATCTTCCGACGCCCGGGTTCAACTGCAAGCTGACAGTCGACGGCGTGGTGGTCAAGACCAACAGCGGCCCCAAGGGCGCGTTGTGTTCGATCCGAAACTGGTAGACGCACTCACGAAAACGAAAGAGGGCCACACGATTCGCGTGGCCCTCTTTCGTTCTAGATGATCACCTATGCGTCGCCGCGCAGCCAGCGGGTCTCACCGTTCATCGGTACGCAGCTCAGGAACAGCCCGTCTGGGGCCTGTGCCACCGAGTTCTGTTCGTTGATGCACAGACTGTTCTCATCTCTGATCCCCACCATCGGTGGGGAACGGAACCATCTCGGCTCGTAGCGCCGCGGCGAACCGCAGAACACCAGCCGGCCCCACCCATTGCGCGCGTCCACCCCGAACACGTAGTAGGCGGTGTTGTCACAGGGAGCGCCCAGCACCGCGTTCGGGTTGATACCCGGCGTGCAAAACGCGTCATTACATGTCTGCGGACCCGCATTTGCCTGCGGAGCAGCCAGCATCCCGGCGACAATCATTGAAGCGGTCGCCATCACCGTCACACGCACGTTGCTACTTTCGCATAGCTGGAAATCAAACTCTCGGTTTTAGAGAATATTACTACGAATGGCCCGCCGCTGATCCTCAGGCCGGCAGCACGCTGGGGTGGCCTGGCTGAATTGATCGTGGACCAGGCACTGATAGTGATATTCTCCGAAACTGAGAACAGGGCTACCACCTCGTCAGGTTGGCCAGAAGGAGCGGTTCATGTCAGTCTCCCGGGTAAGCGCTGCTGCGGTGGCCGTCGCCGCCGCAGCGACCGTCAGCCTGAGCGGCGCCGCCCCCGCGGTCGCCGGCGAACAGTGGGGTATCAACGGCAGCTTCGCCACATCGTCCAATGGCGCGTGGGCCAAGATCAACGACCGCTACGAGGAGCAACCGTCGCTCCGGAGCAACTGGACCATCTCGACCCAGTGCATCTCCCCCACCGAATGCAGCGGCACGGTGACAAGCGACGCAGGCTGGTCCGCGCCGGTCTACACGACCAACGGCCTCTGGTACGTGAAACGGGTCGTACCCAACTGGCGCTTCTGCGCCGATGGCACGCCCATCGAGGGCCTGCAGATCTACAAGTTCTACCCGGTGGGCTTCGACGGGCACGTGGACCAGTCCTCATCCGAATATGCCGGCGAGGACATGACCAAGGGCCCCAGCGGATCATGTGGGCGCAATCAGTGGCCCGCTGTCCGGATGCCGTTCTACATGCGGCCCGCCTAGCTGCCGACAGCGTCAAATCAACGTCAAAGCTCAAGACAGACAAAAGGACTGGCCCCGGGCTATTGCCCGGGGCCAGTTCTTTTCGCACGATCCGCTAGGTCGGCATCAGGTCCTGCCACGTCTTGGGCGTGGACACGAGATCCGTCTGCTTGTACAGATTGCCGTCGCTGCCCATGTACTCGCCCGTGCGCGGGTTGTACTTGGCGATCGCCACTGACGGCCCGCTTCCGGCACCGCCCTTGAACGCGCTCGGCGCCACTCCCGGTTCCGCCGGCATGGGGACCTCCGGAGCATCCGGAAAAACCCCTTGGCCATGCGGGACGGGCGGAAGCTCAGTTGCCTGCGGCTTGTCCGCCTCAGGCACCGGAACCGCGTTGGGATCGCCTGCCGGAGGCGGTGGCACGCCGGGCACCGGTGGCTCCAGGTACATCGGCTGACCCGGCAGCATCGACCCCGGATTGGTCCCGGCGAAATTCGGCGCCGGCTGTGGTTCGGGCGCTGCGCCGGGCGGTGGAGCGGTCACCCCCGGAGGCAGAGGGGTGCCGCCGAGCGGCCCGAAGATCTTCTCGTCCGGCAGCACCCGGGTATCCGGGGGCACGCCCTGCGCGATCAGACTAGGGTCGAGCGGGTACGGACCAAGTGCATGCTGACGCTGGGCGATGGGCTGAAATCCCTTGGGATCATTGCACAATTTGACCGTCGGAGCCCGCTTGCCCGGGTGGCCCATACACGGGTAGTTGCGCGCGCCACGGACGCCGATAGGCGAATCCTGTGGCAACTTGCAGTAGATGTCGTCCGGGGTGTCGATCACGGTCGTGTCGGCCGGGGAGCGCCAGGACGACGGCGGCAGGAATCCGACTGTGCAGGTCGGCGGATCACCCAGGCCCAGCGAGAAGTCGGCCATCGGCAGACCGCTCGTGTTGTTGGTGTGCGCATAGGTCTGCAGCTGAGCGACGTACGGCGGCAACAGCACCAGCAGTTGCTCGATCGACGGGTTGTAGGTGACCGCGATCTGACCGAACGTGCTCAGATTCGCCAACAACACCGGCAAAGTCGGCTTGATCTGGTCGAGCAGCTTGGTGGTCTCCTGGGCGAAACCGGGACCGTTGCGCAGCAGCGACCGCACCTCGGGATCATTCTCGGCCACCTGCCCGGTGATGCCGGCCAAGCTGGCCGCCCAGGTCCGGATCGAATCGGTGGTCTGAGCTTGCGCGTCAAGGAAGGGCTTGGAGTCATCGATCAACGCCCGCGTCTGATCTGAGACCGCGTTGGAGTCCCTGGTGATCGTCGAAGCCGAATCCAGCAACGAGCCGAAGTCGTAGCCGGTTCCGTTGAACGCATTGTAGGACTCGTCCAGCAGCTGGCTCAGCTTGTCCTTCGGGATGGTGTCCACGAGGGCGCTGAGCTGATCGAGCATCGGACCGACCTGCTGCGGAATCTTGGTGTTCGACATCGCGATCACTGAACCGTTGTCCAGGTAGGGCCCAGAGTTGGTGCGCGGCAACAGCTCAACGTACTGCTCGCCGACCGCCGACATGCTGCGGACCTCGGCGGCCAGGTCCGCCGGCACCTTCGGCGAGCGGTCCAGGGACAGCGTCGCCTCAGCCCCTTTGTCGGTCAGCTCGACCGACGTGACCTTGCCGATCTGGGACCCGCGATAGGTGACATTGCTGAACTGGTAGAGACCGCCGGTCGCCGGCAGTTCCATCTTCACGGTGATGCGACCAATGCCGAGCAGCGTCGGCACCTGCATGTAGGCGAACAGCATGACGGCCACACCGACCACGGAGGCGACGGTGAAGAGAATCAGCTGAGTCCGGATGAAGCGGGTGAGCATTTATCCGCCACCCCCTGTCGGTGGAGTAGGTGCAGTAGGTGGTGCCGGCTGTTCCGCTGGTGCCGGACCGCCTTGCTGCGCATAGGGTCCGGCGAACACGGATGTCGATGGACTCGGCGGTGCAGCAGGCTGCGCCATGCCACCGGGCATGGTCATCGGCGCCGGAGGAACCACCGGGAGCACCGGGCCGGAGTAGGTCGGCGCCGGGAGATCCGGTGGTGGCGGTCCGTCCGGCGCCGGCGGCAACCCATCCGGCGGCGGCGGCGCGACCCCCGTCTTGAGTGGGTCATACGTGTAGTTCAGGTAGCTCGGATCCCCGGGCACCGGAACGTTTTGCGCGTCTCCCTGCTCCCAACGGGTGCCCATCATCAGACTGCGCTTGAGATGCGGGATGGTCATGTCGAAGTACGCAAAGAGGTTGTAGTAATCGCCACGGATGACCCGGTCCATGAAGCTCTGGGTGAACGGGAAATGCGGCGCATACTCGAGCACCGAATCCAGGTCCGGCCCGACGTTGGCCAAAGCCTTCAGTGCCGGCTCCAGGTTCTTCAGGTTCCTGACCAGATCAGCCTGCGACTCGTTGACGAATTGGTTGGCGGTGGCGCTGAAGGTACCGAGTTTCTGCAGCGCGGTGGTGAATCTTGGCCGCTCTTTGATCAACACGTCGAGTGCCGGGGGAATCTTCTCCAGCGCACGGGTGATGACATCGCGCTGCCCGGCAAAGGTCGAGGCCAGGCGGTTCAGCCCCTCGATGGAGGCAACGATGTTGTCGCGCTGGGCATCCAGAGCGCCGACGAACGTGTCCAGCCGGGTGAGCAGGTCACGGAAATCAGTTTCCCGACCGTTGATCGCGGCGCTGAAGTTGTGGATGACATCGCCCATCTGGCCCAGTCCGCCACCGTTCACCACAGCGGCCAGCGAGGACAACGTCTGCTCCGTCGTCGGATATGTCGATGAGTTGTTGAGCGCAATCGTCGCTCCCGGAGCGAGTTTTCCGTCGGGACCCTGCCCCGCGGGGGGGTTGATCGCCAGGTGCATCGAACCCAGGAGGCTGGTCTGCCCGACGCTGGCCACCACGTTGGCCGGCACCACAACGCCCGGCTTCACCGAGAACTCGACGTCGGCGTGCCAGTCCTTCACCGACAGGCTGCGCACGCTACCGACGACGACATCGTTCATCATCACCGGTGAATTCGGTTCCAGCGTAGCCACATTCGCGATCTCGACGTGGTAGACGCTGGAGTCCGCACCCCGGCCCACCGCCCCTGGGAGCGGCAGCGAGTTGACGCCTTGAAAGGCGCACCCGCTGGTCGTCAGCGCAACGCAGGATCCGACGGCGATCGCCAGTCGTACCGGCTTACCCCTGATCATGCTGGTGGCGTCCCTTCTGCTGGTGACGGTGCCGCAGGCGCCGGGGCTTCGGCGGGCAGCGGACCTGGCGCAGGTCCCGGCGGCGGACCCGGTTGTCCGCCAGTCGGATTGAGCATGTCCGAAACCGTGTTCGGCATGTTGGGCGGGTAGAACTCACCCCCCGGCAGCAGCTGCTGGGCCCCTGGCGGCGGCACCCCCGGCTCCCGGCCGGTGAACGGCGGAGGCGGCTCGGGGCCAGGATTGTAGGCCGAGATCGCCGGCGGGGTCTCGGGCGGAGTGGGTGACCCACCACTGCCGCCGGGCATCAGACTCGGTTCGGAGTACACGATCTGCTCAGGACTGGCCGATGGCATCAGGTAGGGCGAGATCGGGAACGGCAGGTAGTTGAAGTTGAGCAGCCGCAACGCCGGCCCGAGATACTGCGAGCAGAGTTTCGCGGTCTCCGGTGCGGTGGTGTTCTCGACGGCACCAATGGCGCCGCAGATGAACTCGACCGGGTTGGAGAAGTTGTTCATCACGAACTGACCGACGGCGCTGCCGGAGTCCGGGTTGTAGATGTTGTAGCCGTTCATGAACGCGTTGGGCGCGACGTGAAGCAGTTGCTCGATTTGCATCTTGTTGTCGACGAGGTTCTGGGTGACATTGGCCAGCCGCTGCACCTGCTCGGAAGTCTGATCACGACTTCCTGCGACGAACCGCTGCACGTCAACGACCGCCACCGACAAGTTCGTCAGCGCCGCATCGAGGTCTGACCGGCTGCCGTCGACCACGCTGGTCAGGGTCGCCAGCCGGTTCTGGAACTGCACCACCTGCTGGTTGCTGTCCCGCAGCGCGGTCATGAATGTCTGCAGGTTCTTGATGATGTCGACGATGTTGCCGCTGCCCTCGGCCAGCACTCGGGCCACGCCGGACAACTGCGAAATGGTCTGGCGCAGTTTGTCTCCGTTGCCGGCCATCGCGTCGGCTGTGCTGTTGATGAACCGCGACACCGACGTCCCGTCGACGCCACTCTGCGGGCCGAGGTCGGTGGACAGCCGCATCAGCTGTTCCTTGACCTGATCCCACTCCACCGGAACGGCGGTGTGGTCCAGGCCGATCACCGCGTCGTCAGGCAGCGTGGGGCCACTCGACCGGTAGGCGGGCGCGAGCTGCACATAACGTGCGGCGACCAGGTTCTGGGCCACGATCACTGCTTTGGCGTCCGCGGGGATCGGCAAGTCATGGTCGACCTTGAGGGTCACCCGGGTTTGGGTGCCCTCGGGCTTGATGGACTCGATGGTGCCGACCTTGACGCCGGAGACTCGGACATCGTCACCCGGGTAGACGCCGGTGGCCGAGGTGAACAGAGCGGAGATGGTCTTCTGCCCGAAGAAGGCCTGGCGCAGCAGCACTGCCGCGCCGACGACCAGCAGCGCCACCAACGCCACCGCCAGCCATTTTCCGAGACGTCTGCGGTTCATCAGCGTGAACCTCCGGGAATTCCGTTGTAGGGCAGGGGAAATTCGGCGCGCGGGCCGGCATTGTCCGGCGGCTGACCGGCATTCTCCCCGCGCCGGAACCCGAACGCGTAGTCGAAGAACGGCTGCAGCAGCTGAGCCGGCTGCAGGTTGGGAACGTAGGCGTTGTAGTACGCCCCGTTCGCCAGGGTCTCAGCCTGGGACAACTGGAACTTGTTCAAGTTCGGCAACGCCTTGCTGATGTTGTCACGGTTGCGTTCCAGCATCGCGGTGACCGAGTTGAGCCGCTTGAGCGTCGGCGCCAGTTGCGCCTCGTTGTCGGCGACCAGTCCGCTGAGTTGCTGCGAGACAGCCGCCGTGTTGGCGAGCAGATCGACGAGGGCCTGGCGCCGGTCGTTGAGCACGCCGAGCAGATCATTGGCGTTGAGGATCAACGTGTTCAGCTGATCGCTGCGCTGTGACAAAACCACGGTCACGTCGGCGGCGCTCTTGAGCAGACTGGCCAGACTTTCGTTGCGGCCGTTGATCGATTTCGACAGCCGGCTCAGGCCGTCAAATGTCGGCCCGAGCTTCGGTGCCACCTGGTCGATGGTGGCCGACAGCGTGTCCAGGGACTGGTTCAGCGATGCCGTGTCGGTACCCGCCGAGTTGGTGGTCAGGTCGCTGACCACTTCGGTCAGTGAGTACGGCGACGACGTGCGCGACGTGGGGATCACATCGGTGGTGCGCAGCGAACCACTGCCGTCTGACTCCAACGTGAGCACCCGCTCACCCAGCAGTGAACCTGTGCGGATGTGCGCGGTGGTCAGCGAACCCAGGGGGTACTTGCCCTCGGTGGTGAAGGTGACCAACGCGTCGCCGTTCTCCAACGACACGTCGGTGACTGCACCGACCTTGATCCCCGACAGCGTGACGTCATTGCCGACGGCGATGCCGCCGGCTTCGCTGAACAGTGCCTGATGACGCACCGAGGAGGCCCATTGCTGCAGCCGCTCGGGCTGTAGCCCTACGGCGATGATGAGCATCATCAGCACGACGCCGATGAAACCCGCCTTGATCAGATTTGATTCGCGGTACTTAAGCATCAGGGCTCCGCGCACCTCCCGCCTTCTTGTTTGATCATCGGGAAGTGCGCAGTGCGCCCCTGCAGATCGGTGACACGGATGGAAAGTCCGCAGATGTAGTACATGATCCAGCTGCCGTAGGAACCCAGCCGGGCCAGCTTGCGGAAGTTGTCGGGGGCCTTCTGCAGGCCTCGGTCCAGGACGATCTGGTGGTCGTCGAGCAACGGCGCCAGTCGGTTCATCTGATCTACGGTGCCCTTGAGCGGCGGCCGCGCCTCGGTAAGCAGGCTGGCGAGCGAGGCCGTTCCGTTGTCCAGCTGGGTCACCGCGGTGCCCAGTGGATCTCGATCCTGCGACAAACCGCTGATCAACTGTTCGAGGCGGTCGACGGTGCCGTCGAACTTCTTGCCGTCCTTGGCCAGCGTTCCGACGACCACGTTCAGGTTGTCGATCAGCTGCTGGATGACCTGGTCGTTGTTGGCCAACGTATTCGAGAACGACGAGGTCTTGCTCAGCAGCGAATCCAGGGTGTCGCCCTGTCCTTGGAAGATCTGGATGAGCGACGACGTCAACGCGTTGACGTCCTGAGGGTTGAGCCCCTGAATCACCGGGCGCAGGCCGCCGAGCAGCAGATCGAGGTCCAGCGCGCTTGCGGTGCGGTCCTTGGGAATCTGAGATCCGGCGGGCAGCAGTTTCGTCGAGCCGGGGCTGTCGACCAGTTCCAGGTAGCGGTCCCCGACCAGGTTCAGGTAGCGAATCGCGGCCTTGGTGCTGGTGGTCAGCGCGACGTTGCGGTCGGTGTCGAAGTCGACCTTCACCGACTTGTCCGGTTGCAGTGAAACGCTTTTCACGGTTCCCACCCGCACCCCGGCAACCCGCACCGAGTCTCCGGACTCCAGCCGTGACGCGTCACCGAAGACGGCCGAATAACCCGAGTAGGAACCGCCGCGGTACTCCGAGAACGTCATGAACAGGAAGGTCGTGAGCACAGCCATCACCACGGCGAAGGACGCGAACTTGATGAAAGTGCTTCTGCCGCGCTTCATCCCGGTTGTCCGATCTGCATGGTGTTACGTGGCGGTCCGTCGAGCGGGCCGAACAGCGTCTGCTTGAGCCCGTCGGAGTTCAGCAAGATGCCCTGGTTGCCGTACTGCCACGGGTTGGCGTTGGTGTCGGTGACGAGGTACTTCGCCTTGTTGCCGAATCCGATGTACGGCAAGCCCATGCAGTGCGGACCGCCCTTGGCCGCGACCTTCGGCAAGTTCGCCGGGTAGCGGTACCGCTCGATACCGAGCGTGAAGGCCACGTTGACCACGACGCCGGGTTCCGGCTGGGGCGGTGTTTTGGCCATGTAATTCATGCCCTTGAGGCCGCACTCGATTCCGGGTGCGTACTCGTTCAGCAGATCGGTGGTGGGCGCCAACAGGTTCAGCGTGGTGCTGAGCGCCTGACGGTTACCGCCGATGACATCGTTACCCGCGTCGGCCAGGCCGATCGAGCTGACCAGGAAGTTGTCCAGGTTCTGCTGCTCGTCGACGATGCTGTCGCTGAGCCGGTTGGTGTTGTCAAAGGTCTTGAGCAGGTCCGGTGCCGCGTCGCCGTAGGCCTTCGACACCGCAGCCATGGCCTCGATGTCGGCGGTCAGATTGGGCAAGCTGGGCTCGATCTTCTTCAGCACCGCGTCGAAGTCAGACAGGGACTGCCCCATCGCCTCGCCGCGCCCCGAGAACGCCGACGACAGCGCCCCGAGGGTCTGGTTCAGCTTTGCCGGGTCGATCTTGTTCAGGACATTGGTCAATTGCTGGAAGACCGTGTTCATCTCAACGGTGACGTGGTCGCCCTGCAGCGTCTGGCCTGGGCGGAGCTTGTCAGGGGACGGGTTGTCCGGCGCGACGAGCTGGACGTACTTGGCGCCGAATACGGTGGTCGAGGCGATGTCGGCCTGGACGTTGCCGGGGATCAGGCGTAGCTGCGCGGGGTTCATCGCCAAGTGCAGCACGGCCTTGCCGTCGGCACGCTGCTCGATCGAGCTGACGCTGCCGACCTGGACACCGCGCATCTTCACCTTGGCGTCGGGGTTCATCACCAGGCCTGCGCGATCCGAGATCAGGGTGATCGGCTCGGTCTTGGTGAAGCTGCCGCGGAACAGTGCGACCGCCAAGGCGAAGATCAGGCCTATCCCGACCACGGTCGCCAGACCGGCCAGTGGCCGCGCTGAACCGCCCGCACCGAAGCTGCGTCCGGGGCGTGCTGCCACCGGCGCCGCGTTACTTGTGGTTTCGGACCGGTGGGCTGGGCCCGGTCCAACGTTTCGTGTCAACTCTTCGTCCTAACCCGACAGGTTGAAGTTGCCGTTGGAGCCGTAGACCGACAGTGACACCAGGAGGGTCACCGAGACCACGACGATCAGTGAGGTACGGACGGCGTTGCCGACCGCCACCCCGACTCCGGAGGGTCCACCGGAGGCGAAATAGCCGAAGTAGGTGTGGATCAGCAGGATGGTGATGGCCATCAGGATGGCCTGCAGGAACGACCACAGCAGGTCGATCGGATTGAGGAACGTCGTGAAGTAGTGGTCGTAGAGGCCGCCCGACTGCCCGAGCAGCACCACGGTGGTGAACTGGGAGGCGAGGAAGGACAGGATCACCGCGATGGCGTACAGCGGGGTGATGGCGATCATCCCGGCCACGATGCGGGTGGACACCAGATACTCGACCGGCCGGATCGCCATGGCCTCCAGCGCGTCGATCTCCTCGTTGATCCGCATCGCCCCGAGCTGGGCGGTCACGCCGGCGCCGAAGGTGGCGGCCAGGCCGATGCCCGCCACGACGGGCGCAGCGATCCGGACGTTGATGAAGGCGGCCAGGAATCCGGTCAGCGCCTCGATGCCGATGTTGCCCAGCGAGGAATAGCCCTGGATGGCGAGCACGCCGCCGGTGGCCAGGGTCAAGAACCCCACGATCACCACCGTGCCGCCGATCATGGCCAACGTGCCTGCACCCATGGAGATCTCGGCGATCAGCCGGATCAGTTCCTTGCGGTAGTGCATAGCCGCGTGCGGGGTGCCTGCCAGCGCCTTGAGGTAGAACAGCGTGTGATCGCCGATCCGGCTCAGCGTCGACACCGGCTTGTTGAACTGCCGGGTCACCCGCGGATACGTCGACCGCAGGATCGTCATGGTTCCCATATTCGCTACCTATCCCGACGTCATCCGGATACCGATGGCCGTGACGACCACGTTGATGACGAACAGCGCCATGAAGGCGTACACCACGGTCTCGTTGACCGCGTTGCCCACCGCCTTGGCGCCGCCACCGCTGATGGTCAAGCCGCGGTAACAGGCCACCAGCCCGGCGATCAGCCCGAACAGTGCCGCCTTGACGCACGAGATGATCACCTCGGGCACACCGGTCAACAGCGTGATGCCGGCCGCGAACGCACCCGGGTTCACATCCTGGATGAATACCGAGAACACATAGCCACCCAGAATGCCGATGATCACCACCAGGCTGTTGAGCAGCAAGGCCACCAGACCAGAGGCCAGCATTCGGGGGGTCACCAGGCGCTGAATCGGGTTGATGCCCAGCACCTCCATGGCGTCGATCTCCTCGCGGATCGTGCGTGATCCCAGATCCGCGCACATGGCGGTGGCTCCGGCACCGGCCACGATCAGCACCGTCACCATCGGTCCCAGCTGGGTCACCGCGCCGAAGGCCGCGCCCGCGCCCGACAGATCGGCCGCTCCCAGTTCGCGAAGCAGGATGTTGAGCGTGAAGCTCACCAGCACCGTGAACGGAATTGCCACCAACAGCGTCGGCGCCATCGACACCCGCGCCACAAACCAGCACTGCTCGAGGAACTCCCGCCACTGAAACGGCCTCACGAACACGAACCGCACCGCATCCAATGCCATCGAGAACAGCGCCCCGACGGCCTGCATGGGGCCCGACAGGCTGCGTACCAGAGGTACTCCGGTCGACCATTTATCTGCCATCAGAACTCCTGTCCCGGCAAGTGGCTGCCGGCACCGCGGTTGGTGCGCCGATGTTAAGTGCTTCAGCGCGCCGGTGCTCGAACAGATCTACTGCGTATGGTGCGGCCTGCGGCCCCAGCGGGGTCATGCCGCAACCCCGGATTCAGCACATGCCAACCGGCCGGTTGGGTATTTACTGATCCGGCTGTCATCCGAATTCAACTGAGCCCCAATATCGTTCACATACATCACGGCGTGAGAGTCCGGCGGCTCGACAACGGCCGGCAAGTACGAGGCGCGTTCGAGCATCTGACGCACCTCCTGCTTCCCGCTGATGTTCTGCGCTCCACCGGTCCCGCCGGCGAAGCCGGACAGACTTGCCCCCATGACTGCCCCCCGACTGGCTGATGCTAGCTGACCCGGTATCTGTCGCGGAGGCAAATAACGTAGAACTTGCTCGGGTAGTTGACAATTGGGACGGCCCCGCTCGCACAGTTGCACCGCATGTCCGCTCGTGTCGCGGGCTACGGTGGCAGCAGCCCGCGACAGACGGGTTGCGATGGAAGCGATGAAGGGCATGACGGAGATGGCCTAGGTGACGGCGCCGGCGGTCTTGAGTTCGATGATGCGATCCCAGTCCAGACCCAGTTCGCCCAGGATGTCGTCGGTTTGTTCGGCGAAGCCAGGCGCCGGCCCGGTGCTCGGCGCCGTGACGTCGAATTGCACTGGGTTGGCCACCAACTCGAGCTCGCCGGCCTGCACCAGATACTCGTTGGCCCGGATCTGGGCATCCTGTCCCGCCTGGAGGGTGTCCTGTACCGGAGCCCACGGCCCGGCCAGCGTGGCGAATCGCTCGCTCCACTCTGGCAAAGTCCGCTTCTTCATCGCCTCGGTGAGGATCTCGACCGCGCCGGGCGTGTTTTCCGCGAACGATTCGGCGGTCGCGAACCTCGGATCGTCGATGTGGCTCTCCAGGTCCATGTGCCGGCAGACGTCGGCCCAGAACTTGGTCGGCTGCATCATCACGAACGAGATGTAACGATCGTCCGCGGTCGCGTACAGCCCGACGAGCGGATTGATCGGCGACCCGTGCACACCGGGTGGTGGAGTCACCATCAATTGGTTCAGGTGCTGGGTCAACGCCACGGTGTGGCCCATCGACCACAGACCGCTGCCCAGTAGGGACACGTCGACCACCGACGGCTCACCGGTGCGCTCCCGCTTGAACAGTGCCGCGGCGATGCCGCCCGCCAGATTGGTGCCCGAGATCGTGTCCCCATAGGCCGGCCCGGGTGGCGCGATCATGCCCGCCATCCCGGCCGGGGTGATCGTCGCGGCGGTGCCGGCCCGGCACCAGAAGGCGGTCATGTCGTAGCCGCCCTTGACCGACTCGTCACCGCGGGGACCCAACGCGCTGCCGCGGGCGTAGATGATGTTCGGGTTCACCGCGCGGATGTCGTCGACGTCGATGCCGAACTTCTCCCGGTGCCCGGGCAGGAAGCTGGTCAGGAAAACATCCGCCTTTTTCGCCAGTTCCAGCAGGATCTCTCGCCCCTCGGGCACAGACATATCCAGGCCGATGCTGCGTTTGCCGCGGTTGGCATGCTCGATGTTCGGATTCGGGTCGCCCTCGACCTTGAGCGGTCCGGTCTGGCGCAGACCGCGCTGCGGGTCGCCGGTAACGGCGTGCTCGACCTTGATGACGTCGGCACCCCACTCCCCCAGCACGGCTCCGGCCGACGGGACGAAGCCGTACATCGCGACCTCGAGGATGCGGATGCCCGCGAGGGGCCCGCCGGTCATGAAAGCACCCGCGCGAAAGTCTTGGCTTCCATGAACTCCTCGAGTCCTGCGGTGCCCATCTCTCGGCCGATGCCCGACTGCTTGTACCCGCCGAACGGACTGTCCGGACTGAAGTAGTTGCCGCCGTTGATGGAGAAGGTACCGGTCCTGATCCGGCGGGCCACGCCCAGCGCACGATCCTCGCTGCCGAACACCGCACCGGACAGCCCGTAGATGGAGTTGTTGGCGATGCGCACCGCGTCGTCGTCGTCTTCGTAGGCGATCACGGCCAGTACCGGTCCGAAGACCTCCTCCTGGGCGATCTCACTGTCGGGGTCGACATCTGCCAGCAGCGTCGGGGTGTAGAAGTAGCCGGGGTCGACCTTCTCGCCGCCGGTAACCAGGGTGGCGCCGGCCTCGACGGCCCGCTTGACCATGCCGTCCACCTTGTCGCGCTGCTTCTCACTGATCAACGGGCCCATGTAGGTCTTGGGGTCGGTCGGGTCCCCGTACCGCACCAGGCCGAAGTTGTTCTTGATCAGCTCGACGATCTCGTCCCTGTGCTTGGCCGGTACGAGCAGCCGCGAGGTCAGCGCGCAGCCCTGACCAGCGTGGGTGACCATGCTGAAGGCCGAGAACAGTGCGGCGGTGTTGAAGTCGGCGTCGTCGAGGACGATCGCGGCGGACTTGCCGCCGAGCTCCAGGAACACCTTCTTCAAGGTCTCGCTCGCCGCAGCCATGATGCGCCGGCCGGTGGGCGTGGAACCTGTGAACGTGACCATGTCGACGTCGGGGCTCGTGGTGAGCACCGCACCCACCTCGGGGTCGGCACCCGAGAGCACGTTGACGACGCCGGCCGGGATGTCAGTGTGGTTGGCGATCAGCTCGCCGAGCGCCAGCGTGACCAACGGGGTGTCCGGAGCGGACTTGAGCACGACGGTGCAGCCGGCGGCCAGCGCCGGAGCGAGCTTGGCCAGGGCCAGCTGGTTCGGATAGTTGTAGGCGATGATCGCCGCGACCACGCCGCCGGCTTCCTTCTCCACCCACCGGTGATGCTGCATGCCGCGGCTCTCGATGTTTCCGAGGTCCTCGGTCAGCGGGTAGGTCTTCAGCAGCTCTGCGTAGTAGCGGACGATGTCGATCGGCCCGTCCAGCTGCGCGCCGGCGCACAGCGCGGCGGTGGCCCCGACCTCGGTGGTGGTCAGGGCGGCGAGTTCGTCGCGATGCTCGATCAGTGTCTGGTGCAGCTGCTCCAGACAATGGACTCGCAGCTCGGTGTTGGTGGCCCAGTCGGTGTTGTCGAAGGCCTGCCTGGCCGCGGCGACCGCAGCCTCGGCATCGGCGACCGTCGCGTCCGGCGCGTAGCCGAACACCTCACCGGTAGCTGGATTGACGGAAGGAAACGTCCGCGGCGTCTCACGCAGCTCTCCGCCGATCAACAACTTCCGGTCAGCCCGCTGTTCTGCCGCGATGGTCGGCGCTTCCTGCTGCATCATCCTCCTCAGGCGATTCCCTACTGTGATGGAAACTGCATTCTCATCACCGGCGAATCATACATTCGCTCGATGAGAACTCAAGTGAAAGATAGATTGGCTAGTCATGCCCTATTCGCTGCAGATCCACCATCCGGGCAGGCGGCACGCAGGATGGGCTCGGATCTTGCGGTGCACGGCGATCCGAGAGTACGGTTCTCATAATCGGAAGGATGATTCTTGACCCCTGAGAAAGTCCGGCATCGCCCGGCGACCGGAGAACTGTGATGAAGAATGCCGTTGTCACCGGAGGAGGTTCGGGCATCGGGGCGGCCATCGCCGCCCGCTTGCGCGCCGACGGGCTCAATGTCGCGATACTCGACCTGCAGCCGTCGGATGACGAGTTCGCCCATGTCGCCGATGTGACCGACCGGGACGCAGTCGATACCGCGCTCAATGCGGTTCGCGCCCAACTCGGCCCGATCTCGGTGCTGGTCAACGCGGCCGGCCTGGACTGCTTCAAGCGCTTCAGCGATGTCTCGTTCGAGAAGTGGCAGCAGATCATCGACGTCAACCTCAACGGCGTATTCCACTGCATCCAGGCGGCATTGCCGGACATGCTCGAGGCCGGCTGGGGTCGCATCGTCAACATCTCGTCGTCGAGCACGCATTCGGGCCAGCCCTTCATGTCGCCCTACGTTGCGGCGAAGTCCGCAGTCAACGGCCTGACCAAGAGCCTCGCCCTGGAACTCGGCCCCAACGGCATCACGGTCAACGCCGTGCCGCCAGGCTTCATCGACACCCCGATGCTCCGCAAGGCCGAAGGCAAAGGCTTCCTCGGGAACACCGACAAACAGATCGAGCAGACCCCGGTTCGGCGGATGGGCAAGCCTGAAGACATCGCCGCCGCCTGCGCCTTCTTCGCCTCCGAGGAGGCCGGATACATCACCGGCCAGATCCTCGGCGTCAACGGCGGCCGTAATACCTGACGCGCATGCGGCGCACCCGAAACACCATCAGCGAAAGGACAATTGTGGGAAAGAGCGTAGAAGGCCGGGTAGCCGGGAAGGTCGCATTCATCACCGGCGCGGGACGTGGCCAGGGCCGCAGCCACGCGGTTCGGCTGGCCGAAGAGGGTGCCGACATCATCGCGGTCGACATCTGTAAGAACTACGACACCGTCGGCTATGCGATGGCGACGGCTGAAGACCTCGAAGAGACGAAGAACTACGTCGAGAAGACCGGCCGACGCATCGTCACCGCCCAGGCCGATGTCCGCAACGAGGCCGAATTGCGGGGCGCGCTGGAATCAGGGCTCGCGGAGTTCGGCAAGCTCGACATCGTCGTGGCTCAAGCCGGCGTCGCCGCGATGAAGGGCCAGCCCGCGATGCAGGCGTGGACCGACGGCATCAACACCAACTTTGTGGGCACCATCAACGCCATCCAGGTCGCGCTGCCACACCTCAAGGAGGGCGCTTCGATCATCGCGACCGCATCTGCCGCCGCGCTGATGGACGCCCACAACAAGCCCAACCCGGGCGCCGACCCAGGCGGCATGGGTTACATGGTCTCCAAGCGGCTCATCTCCGAATACGTGCATGCGCTGGCCACCGAATTGGCGGTGCGCGGCATTCGCGCCAACGTCATCCACCCCACCAACTGCAACACCAACATGCTGCAGAGCGAGCCGATGTACCGCTCCTTCCGGCCGGATCTGGAGAACCCCACCCGCGCCGACGCCGAGCCCGTGTTCGGTGTGCAGCAGGCTATGAAGGTCAACTTCATCGAGCCGGAGGACATCAGCAACGCGGTGCTGTGGCTGGCCTCGGAAGAGGCACGTTACGTCACCGGCATGCAACTGCGTGTCGATGCCGGCGGGTACCTCAAATGGTACGACTACCACGTCTGATTCCGCGTTCAGCGAATCGAAAGGAGTTGGCGTAGTGAAGGTTTCGGTTGATGCCAGTCGATGCCAGGGGCACACCCTGTGCTCGATGATCGCGCCGGACTCGTTCGTCCTCGATGACGTCGACGGTCACGCGTCACCGGTTTCCGATGTGGTGCCCTCCGATCAGGAGGACGCGGTCCGGGAAGCAGCGCAGTCCTGCCCCGAGCAAGCCATCCTCATCGAGGAATGACGACGGCCAAGTTGGCCGGCCAATGACAAAGGGAGACAACGCCGTGAGTATCGACCGCGATGTCGTTACCGACGACGAACGCAAGAAACACAAGATCCACTTCGACCGACACACCCCGGAGTACCGGGAGCAGTTCCAGGACATCACCGAGGAGATGCAGGCCAAGTGCCCGATGGCCTGGACCGATGTCTACAACGGGCACTGGATCGCCGCGGACAGCAAGCACGTGTTCGAGCTGGCTCGCTGTCCAGTGGTGTCCAACCACCACGACATCAGCGGTGAGACGCCGTATCAGGGCATCACGATCCCGAAGGCCAGCCGTGCCACCGTCGTTCGCGGCGGCATCCTCGAAATGGACGAGCCCGAACACAGCGCCTACCGCGGTGCTCTGAACCCGTATCTGTCTCCCGCGGCCATCAAGCGCTGGGAACCGTTCGTCGACGAGATCACCCGGGCCGCACTCGACGAGCACATCGAGTCCGGCGAGATCGACTTCGTCGAGCACCTGGCCAACGTGGTGCCCGCGGTTTTCACGCTGGCCATGATGGGTATCGAGCTGAAGAAGTGGAACGTCTACAGCGAACCGACCCACGCCTCGGTGTACACGCCCGAACACTCTCCCGACCGGGAGAAGATCAACGAGCAGCACCGCGAAATGGGCATCGACATCATCAACAACATGATGGAGATCCGGGAGACCCCTCGGCCGGGTCTGGTGAATGCTCTGCTGCAGTTGCGGATCGACGGCGAACCCGCTCCCGACATGGAGATCCTGGGCAACCTCGGCCTGGTCATCGGTGGAGGTTTCGACACCACGACGGCGCTCACCGCGCACGCGCTGGAATGGCTCGGCGAGCACAGCGACGAACGTGAGCGGCTCAGCCGGGAGCGAGACAGCCTGCTGCACCCCGCGACCGAGGAGTTCCTTCGGTTCTTCACCCCGGCACCCGGTGACGGGCGCACCTTCGCCGAGGACGTCGAGGTTGCGGGGCATCAGTTCAAGCAGTACGAGCGGCTGTGGTTGTCCTGGGCGATGGCCAACCGGGACCCGTCGGTGTTCGACAGGCCCAACGAGGTCGTGCTGGATCGCAAGGGCAACCGGCACTTCAGCTTCGGTATCGGTGTGCACCGCTGTGTGGGTTCGAACGTGGCGCGCACGGTGTTCAAGTCGATGCTCACCGCGGTGCTGGATCGGATGCCCGACTATGTGTGCGATCCGGAGGGCACCGTGCACTACGACACCATCGGCGTCATTCAGGGCATGCGGAATCTGCCGGCGCGATTCACCCCGGGCAAGAAGCTGGGCCCCGGCCTGGACGAGACCCTGGAGAAGCTGCAGCGCCTCTGCAATGAGCAGGAGTTGGCCCGGCCGATCACCGAGCGCAAGGAAGCCGCCGTCATCGACTGACGCCACCGACAGCGGTTTCGCGAGGACGCCTTGTACGTCTGCCGCCTGTTAACCTCGAATGAGGTCGGGTTCGGCAAACGTGCAAGGCGTCGCCTTCTTGGGCGAACAACATGGGGGTTCCAACAGGTGATCAAGTCTTTCAAGTACATCGCGGCCGCTCTCGGCGGGCTGGCCCTGTCCGTTGGGCTGTCGACGGGGTTGGCAGCCGCCCAACCCGATTTCAGCGGCGTGGTCAACACCACATGTAGCTACGAGCAGGTGATGGCGGCGCTCAACGCGCAGCGTCCCGACCTGGCCCAGCAGTTCAACGCCTCCCCGTTCGCCCAGGGTGCATTGCGTAACTTCCTGGCCTCGGGGCCCGCCCAGCGTCAGCAGACCGTGGCCCAGCTGCAGTCCAACCCGGCCGCTCAGGAGTACTTCGGGCCGATCAACTCGATCGCGGGCAGCTGCAACAACTACTGAGCTTTTGGCTGCGCGAACAGACCCTGGCGTGGTCACCCGGTCTTGACCGGCATCCGCGCCCATCCCCGCACGCTTGAGGTGTGGGCCATGCTCGCGTGTTCGTAGTCGACCTCCCAGTCGGTCCACCGCTTCAAGACCTCTTCGAAGGCCACCCGAGCCTCAAGCCTGGCCAGCGCCGAGCCGAGGCAGAAATGCAGACCCTGGCCGAAGCTCAGATGGCTGCCTTTACGGTGGATGTCATAGCGGTCCGGATCGCTGTACCGGGCGTCGTCCCGGTTGGCCGAGCCGTTGAGCAGCAGCATGTAGGACCCCTCGGTCACGGTCTGCCCGTACAGTTCGACGTCGCGCGCGACGTAACGCGCCTGCACCGGTGACGGCGGCTCGAAGCGCAGTGTCTCCTCCACGGCCGACGGGATCAATGACGGATCGGCGGCGAGTTCATGGCGTTGGGCGGCGTGCTCTCCGAGCAGCTGCCCCATGAAACCGATGAGCCGAGCGGTGGTTTCTCCCCCGGCTCCGGCGATCATGGCCGTGTAGGCGAGAACTTCGGTGCGGTCCAACTGGCGCCGCGATCCATCCGGCTCCTCCACTTCCGCGTTGAGCAGTTCGGTCATGAGGTCATCGGACGGATGGGTTGCCCGCCACTCGATGTACTCGGCGAACTCTGCGAGGGACTCGGCGAAAACTGTCGCACTGACGTCCCCGGCCTCACTCGCGACTGAAATGCTCTTGTCGGTGCGGTCACGGATCTTCTCCTGTCCCTGCTCGGGAATCCCGAGCAGGTAGCCGATGGTGCGCATCGGCATGATCGCGCCGAGGTCGGCGACGAAGTCCAATCCGTCGCTGTCCATCAGTGGATCGAGTGCCCTAGAACAGAATCCACGGACCAGGTCTTCGACGGCCAGCATGCGCCGGGGCGTGAAGACGCGCGAGAGCAGACGCCGGTGCAGATCATGCAGCGGTGGGTCCTCAAACAGCAGGATGCCCGGCGGCACCTCGATGCCGCTGAACAGAATGTCCGCGGTCGTGCCCCGCCCCGACCGATACGTCTCCCAATCGGGCAGGGCCTTGGCGACATCGTCGTAGCGGCTCAGCGCGTAGAACTTGTACTTGTCGTTGTGGTACAGCGGAGCTTCTTGACGCATACGTCGCCAGATCGGATACGGATCGTCATCAATCGCGAAGTCGAAGGGGTCGTAATACAACTCCGCCGCTGGGTCGACCGTCACTGTCGTATTGCCTTCCAATCATGCTGTGTGCCTGGCGATTCACCGCGGGTGCTACTTGGGCTGATTCGGCACCCCGGGGAAGAACTGCTCGGTGGGCCCTGCGGTCACCCAACCCCCGAGCTTGGTGACCAGGTGCGGCGCGAAAACCGAGGCGTAGACCGCGTGTCCGACCACGATCACGGCGATCGCCGACAGCACACCCGATTGCAGGCGAGTCGCCGACATCTTGTCGGCCCATATCTCGATCACGTTGCGGCCCTCGGAATCGGTGCGGCCCAACAGATACGTGAAGACCATCATCTGCAGACCCATCGCGATGGCGTCGTAGATCGGGTACTGGTGCTTTGTTCCTTCCCACAGCCCCAAACCTTCGATCACATAGCCGTAGTAGAACAGGCCGAGCCGCGCACCGATGATCGCGTTGAAGAACAAGGCCCAGAGGAATCCGACAGCGAAGCCCACGGCCAGCAGGGTCTGTGGTCGACGCCAGTTCCACTTCCCGCACACCCAACGGCCGAGTGCCGCACCGATGATGGCCGGCAGTACGAAGTACCCCATGTAGCCCACCGGAACCGCAGACGGCAAGCCGCCGCCCCAGGTCATGTTGAGCGGCCACCAGGACGGCATCCGCGGGAGTTCGGGCGGGAACTGCGCATACACCGCCCAGTCGTACGGTGCCTCGATCCAGGAGAACGAGAGCGCCGAGATGCACAACAGCAGCAACGGGTGCAGGCGCCCACGTCGCACACTCAGGTAGATACCGACGGCCAGGAAACCCAGACCGCTGATGTACGCGAACGCCACCCCGGCGTTGATCAAGAACTGTACGGTCACTGGTCCACCACCGGCCCCGATGTGGGCTGGGGCTCAGGCGGTGAGCGACGCGCCTCCGGGTCGAAATAAAGCACCAGGCCGACGATCAGGACGATCAGGCCAAACAGAGTGCCCAACATGATGATTGCGCCCACTGCCACCTCCTCGGACACGACGTTTCAGTTTTAATAGTGGACACTATTAAACGGCGTTGGTCAAGGTCGCCTATGGTGAAGACCGGAACAGCACCGGCAGGGAGAAAATAGGAGAGATCGGCCATGGCCCAGGGACGTTCGGCACCGAAGCAGCCGGCCGGGTCTCGGTCCTCCAAGCCGAATTCGGATTCGTCCGTCCGCCGGCCCCGCGGCGAGGCCCGCAGGCTGTTGCTCGACGGGGGTCGCGAGCTGTTCTCCCGGCAGGGCTACCGCAGCACGACGACCCGGGAAATCGCCGAGGCGGCAGGCGTCAGTGAATACCTGTTGTTCCGTCACTTCGGTTCAAAGGCCGGCCTGTTCCGGGAGGCACTTGTGCTGCCCTTCACCGACTTTGTCGACGGCTTCGGCACCACCTGGCAGGCCGTCGTCCCGGAGGAGACCGACGAAGATCAGCTGACCCGGCAGTTCGTCGGCCAGCTCTACGACGTGCTCGTGGCGCATCAGGGCCTTCTCCTGACCCTCGTCGCGTCAGACGGTCTCAGTGCGGAAGACATCGAGAATGCGGGTATCGCCGACATCAGACGAGCGCTGAGCCTGCTCGGTCAGATCAGCGCGGAGGGTATGCGTTTGCGCGGACTGCGATCGGCACATCCAGATCTGCCGGCCCACTCGGCGGTGGCCCTGATTGTCGGCATGGTCGCGCTGCGTTCGACCTTCTTCGGCGATTGCCCCCCATCGCGGGAGGCAATCGTCGACGAGCTCGCACAAGCCCTCCTACACGGCTTCCTGCACCGACCCGAATGAGAACTACTGGGGCCCGTTGGGCCACTTGAGCAATGAACCCGCGTCGACGCGGATGTGCTGCCCGGTGATGTAGCGACTGTCCTTGCTGGCCAGGAACACCCCGAGATTGGCCATGTCCTCCGGTTCGATGTACGGGATCGGCATGGCCTGGAACAGGCTGAACAGCGGTTCGGCGTCTTCGCGGGTGGCTACCTTCCCTGCGGCTTTGAGGTCGGGGCGGAACACCCCGTACATGCCCTCGTTCTGCAGCAGATGGGTATTGCAGTTGGTCGGGTGGATGGCGTTGACCCGGATCATCCTCGGCGCCAGGTGAAGACACATCTCGTCGACGTACTCCATCACGATGCGCTTACTCCAGCCGTACCCGGCGCCGCCCGGGCCCATGTCGGGGCTGGTCGTGGTGCCGCGGATCATGCCCGCCGTGGAACCGGTAACGATGATCGACGCGCCGTCGGGCAGATGCGGGATCGCCACCGCGACGGTGTTCATCACGCCCACCAGGTCGACGTCGGAAGCGTCGACGAAGCCCATCGGATCAGGATTGCCCATCGCCATCGGCAGAATGCCCGCGTTGGCGACCACGATGTCGATCTTGCCGAAGTCGGCGATCCCCGCCTCGACCGCGTCGCGCAACTCATGACGCTCGCGGACGTCGGCCACCCGTGCAACGACCCGACGGCCGAGTTCCTTTATCTTGCGTTCGGTCTCGGCGAGATCCTCCGGTGTGGCCAGCGGATAGGGATTGGACGGGATGTCACGGCAGATGTCCACCGCGATGATGTCGGCGCCCTCCTTGGCCATGGCAACCGCATGTGCGCGGCCCTGACCGCGCGCGGCACCGGTGATGAAAGCGACCTTGCCGTCGAGTTTTCCGGTCATCGTGTGCTCCTCTTGTTGTGCGTGCTCAGCCGAGCGGTGTGAACGTGATGTGTAGGGCGGCGAGCCCGCGCATGATGAACGTCGGCTCGTAGGCATAGTCGCGCTCGTCCGCGGGGCCGTGATGTTCCTCGGAGATGGTGATGCCGCTCATCCGGTCGAGGATCCGGTTGAGTGAGATCCGGCCCTCGGCCCGGGCCAGCGGAGCACCCGGGCACGAGTGGACACCGCGGATGAAGGCGATCTGTTCGCGTACATTCGCTCGATCGGGGTGAAATACATTGGGATCGGGGAACTTCCGCTCATCACGGTTGCACGCTCCCGGTAGCAGCATCACGGTCGTCCCGGCCGGTACTTCGACATCACCGATGCTGGTCGTCTTACTCGCCATCCGGAAATGTGATTTGACCGGGCTCTCCAGCCGCAGGGTCTCTTCCAGGAAGGCCGGGATCTTGCTGCGATCCTCGCGCAGTAGCTTCTCGAATCCCGGGTTGTCCCCGATGAACCGCACGGCCGAACTCACCAGCTTGGTGGTGGTCTCGGTTCCCGCTGCGAACAGGAACGTCGACAGGTTCATCACGTCCTCGATCTCGGGTGTCGAGCCGTCCTCGTACTTGGCCTGGGCCAGCCCGGTCAGCACGTCCTCACGCGGCGCACGCCTGCGGTCCTCGATGTAGGCATAGAACTTCTCATTGAGCCACTGCAGGGGGTTGTGCGTGGTCGGTGCCTCCTTGCCGAGTTCACCGACGGTCTCCAGGGCAAACACCGCCTTGAATTCCTCGTGGTCTTCGGCCGGCACGCCCAGCAAGTCGGCAATGACCAGCAGCGAGAACGGCTTTGCATAGTCGGCGAGAAATTCGCAGCCGCCCTTGTCGACGAACGTGTCGAGCTGCTGGTCGGCCAGCCGCCACATGAAGTCTTCGTTCTCCTTGAGGCGCTTGGGCGTGATCAGCTTGTTCATCAGGCCGCGGGTGCGGGTGTGCAATGGCGGATCCTGCGCGGTGATGTGCTCACCCATCGGGACCGCGAGCCGATGCTCCTCGATCAGCTCCGAGACGTCATCGGTGTCACCGGGCCCGAACGGCAGGCCGGAGAACGGTCCAGCGACGGCTACGCAGGACGAGAACGCCGGGTCCTTGTAGACGGCCAGCGCCTCCTCGTACCCGGTTACGGCCAGCACGTGGAATGGCGTCGCCTGGGTGACAGGGCATTTCGACCGCAGATGGTCGAAGTAGGGATACGGGTCCGGAACGAGGGATTCGTCGGTGAAGAAATCCACTTCTGCGAAGTCGGTCATCTCAGGCTCTCCTGGTCACTTTTCCTTGCGCGAGCAATCCCCAGAGTTGTCATCCGAACAGGACCGGAAGGGAGGTCGGCGAACGGAAGACCTGGCCGCGGATGTGCGGGTCGTCTCCGTCCGGGTCCAACCGCAGATTGGGCAACCGATCCAATAGAAGGTTTACGGCGGTGCGCATTTCGAGCCGCGCCAGGTGCATGCCCAGACACACGTGCACCCCGTGGCCCCAGCCGAGATTCCCCTTGGGTGTCCGGAAGATGTCGAACTCGTCCGGGTTCTCCCACCGATCCTCCTGCCGGTTCGCCGAACCGAGCATCGGCATGACCGACGATCCCTCGGGGATCTGAACGCCGCCGAGTTCGGTGTCGCAGGTGGCAGTGCGGGTGATGGTCAGCAGGGGTGGATTCCAGCGCACCGCTTCCTCGATGGCCGGTGGGAGCAGCGACCGGTCCGCGCGGAGGGCATCCAGTTGCGCTGTGTCCGTGAGCAACCCGAACAGCAGATTTCCCAATGATCGATAGGTGGTCTCCACGCCGGCCGGCAACAGCAGTCGCAGGAACGAGAAGATCTCCTCATCGGTCAGCTTCTCGCCGTCGATCTCGGCCTCGGCGAGCAGGCTGATCATGTCTTCCTTCGGCTCGGCCCGGCGGGCCTGCAAGATCGGTGCGAAGTAGTCGCACAGCGCGGCCGATGCCGCCAGCCCGCGTTCCGGGTTCATGATCCAACTCAGCAGTGAGATGGACCAGCGTTGGAACTGCGGATAGTCCTGCTCCGGCAACCCCAGCAGGCCCGCGATGATCCGGCTCGGATAGTCGAAGGTGAATTGCTTGACCAGGTCGGCCTTGCCGTCCGAGGCGAATTTGTCGATGAGCTCATTGCCGACGCGGCCCACCAACTCGTCTTGCCAACGCGCCAGGGCCTTTTGCGAAAACGCCTTGGACACCAACGAACGCAGGCGGCCGTGCACCGGTTCGTCCATGCCCAGCATCACGCGATCACCCAACACTGGACCGAACGCTGCGATGACCCCTGACGACGAGAACGTCAGATTGTCTCGCAGCATCTGCTGGGCGTCCTCGTAGCGGTACACAATAAAGACCGGCTTGCCCTCCTCCCCTGGCATCGCGGACATGTCGATCCGCTGGATCGGCTCTTCGCGCCGAAGCCTGGCCAACTCCGGGAAGGGATCCCGGACATCTCCTGATACGGCGTCGTCGAAGGAGCCGAAGTCCTCGAGGTCGTCAAAAAGCTGTTCCATGCTGCTCCTAGCTGGCCGGGTATGCGACGGACTTAATTTCGGTGTATTGCTCGAATCCGGCGATGCCGTTCTGGCGTCCGACGCCGCTGTCCTTGTAGCCGCCGAAGGGGGTGTCTGCGCCGTAACCCGCGGTGCCGTTGAGCCCGATGAACCCGGCACGCAGCCGGCGCGCCACCGCGAGCGAGCGTTCCAGCGAGCCCGACATGACATTGCCGGCGAGTCCGTAAGGGCTGTCGTTGGCGATGCGAATGGCGTCCTCTTCGTCCTCATAGGGGATGACCACCAGAACGGGGCCGAAGATCTCCTCCTGGGCGATCGTCATCGAGTTGTCCACGTCGGTGAAAAGTGTTGGTTTGACCCAGAATCCCTTGTCGAACTGCTTCGGGGCCTCGGTGCTGCCGACCAGCATCGTGGCGCCCTCGTCGACACCTTTCCTGATGTATCCGAGGATGCGTGCCTGCTGTTTGGCCGAGATGACCGGACCACAGAGAGTGCCGGGGTCCTGCGGGTCACCGGCGGCGATGTTCTCGTAGATGGTCTTGAGGATCGCGACGCCCTCGTCGTACCGGGAGCGAGGCAGCAGCATCCGGGTGGGAGCCGCGCACCCTTGGCCGGCGTGCATCAGCGGGCCGATACCGATCAGGCACGCAGTGTTGAAGTCGGCGTCCTCCAACACAATCGTCGCCGACTTGCCGCCCAGCTCGAGGAACAACCGCTTCATCGTCGCGGCGCCCTTCTCCATGATCCGCTTGCCAACGGCGGTCGAACCGGTGAACGAGATCATGTCGACCTTGCGTGACAGCGTGAGTTCTTCGCCGACGAGATGGTCCGATGCCGTCACCACGTTCACCACCCCGGCGGGTATGTCGGTGTTCTCGGCGATGAGCCGGCCCAGTCGCGTGGCGTTGAACGGGGTGTCCGGCGCGGGCTTGAGTACGACGGTGTTCCCGGTCGCCAAGGCCTGTCCCAGCTTGTTGATGGTGACCTCGAACGGAAAGTTCCACGGCGTGATGGCGCCGACGACACCGACCGGTTCATGCCACACCTTGCGCGTGGTGTTGACGCCGGTGACGGACACCACGGTGTCGCCGAGATCGGTTTCCCACGGGAAGGTTTCGATGAGCCGGGCCGGGTATTTGAGGCCGTCCGCCAGCGGCGCGTCGAGTTGCGGGCCGTGCGTCACCGCACGCGGTGCCCCGACTTCGGCGATGAGTTCTTCACGCAACTCCTCCAACTCGCCTTCGACGGCGTCGTGTAGCTGTTCGAGGCACCGCTTACGGAGTTGGTGGTTGGTCGACCAATCGGTCTCGTCGAAGGACCGACGGGCCGCGTCGATGGCCCGGTTGATATCTGCCTTCGACGCATCCGAGACCTCGCCGAGGACCTCTTCATTCGCCGGGTTGATGTTGGTGAACGTGCCTGCCTCGCCGTCGACGAGCTTGCCGTCGATCAGCATCCTCGATTCGAAGTCAGCCATGGTCTGCACCTTCCCCTCGCAGCGCGCCGAACCGCGGGATTCCCATCATCAGCCTCGTCATCTGGTGCAGCCCCGCAGAGGGAAGTATGCGATTGGCGATCAACAACATTCGCGCATCGGGCCCGACCGCCGTCCTGACGAACGGCTTCGAGCCCTCGAGCGCCTTGGCCAGGCCCGCAGCGAATACTTCGGGTGGTCTGGCCGCGCGCTTCATCATGGCCCGCCCACGCTTGTCCATAGTGCGGTGGTGCGGCGCGTACGGCCCGTCCAGATCGCGGTCGTCGGTGGTTCCGGCATCGGTGATGATCTCCGTGTCGTATGTCCCGGTAACCAGGATCGTGACGCCGATCCCAAATGGCGCGACCTCCCCGGCCATCGATTCGCCCCACCGTTCCAGCGCACCCTTGACGGCTGAATACGGTGCGGTCGCGGGCATTCCACGCACACCTGCCGCACTCGAGATCAAGACGATGCGGCCGCGCCCAGCCGCGCGCATGGACGGCAGAAGCGACTTGGTGAGTGCCACCGGACCGAAGATGTTGGTCGCGAACATGCGTTCCCAGAGTTCCGGCGACGTCTCCTCGACCATTCCTGCCGCCGAGATGCCGGCGTTGTGCACCAACGCATGTGGCGCACCGACGGCTTCCTCGATCGCCTTGGCCGCCGCGGCGATCGAGGCACCGTCGGTGAGGTCGAGCTGAATCCCGATCAGCCTGTCGTCGTCCTGACCGGCTCCGGTAGCCTCGCGCAGCAGCGGCATTCCGCGATCCGGGGTGCGCATCGCCGCGACCACGCGCCACCCCTCGCGATAAAGGTGCGTGGTCGATGCGAAGCCGAGCCCACGGGACGCGCCCGTGATGACGACTGTTCGATGCTCACCCATTCTGGTTCTCCGATGCGCACCGGTCGCTCTTCGAACCCAGCTCTACGTCAGGGTTGCTGGCCGGCCCCTGCTGCCAGGTGGACCACTTGCCTACCGAGTACGGTCCCTCCGCTCCGTTCGCCCGGTAATAGCCCTGCGGGTCATAAATCTTCGCTTCGGGATACGGCCACGGGCAGGCGACTGAGGTGGCCAACCCGCTGGCCTTGATGGCCCAAAACCAGCTTCCGTAGGCGAAGTACGCAACGTTGACGATCATGAACATCACCAAGAACGTGCCGAGTACCGGCTTTTTCGGGAACAGCCTGGCCTTCGCGGCGAGCTTCTCCGCCACCGCTTTGCCCGTGTCGTCGCGGTAGACCAGGATCGCTGCCGGAATCATCACGAAGGTCACCGCCAGCGACTCCCAGATCAGCGGGAATTGGAACGTGCTGCCGGGGAACAGCGTGCCGAACGGGATTGCCTGGGAGTAGATGTACAGCCCGGTGCGCACCAGGCTGACCTCGAGGAAGGCGTCGAAGATGAAGCCGATCACCAACACCAAGCCGCCCAGGCTGATCAGTGGATGCCTGCTGACGAACGCCTCCGGACCGCGTTTGGCCTGCCACTTGCGCAGGAGCCAGATGGCCGGGAAATAGGGGCCGAAGTAGAACGTCACGTAGCCGAACACGATGAACGGTTCGACCGTCGGCGACATCATGATCAGCGGCCAGTTTTCCGGCCAGTGCACCAACGCCGGGTTGTACACCGCGTAGGGCGCCCAATTCATGATCGGGTCCTGCCACACGATCACCGTCGTGACCAACACCATCAAGAGCACCGGGCTGCCGGGATTGCGCCGCCAGGCACGGATGAACACGATCGTCAGCACCACGACCATGAGCAGGGCGCCGACTTGCGGGATGATCTGCCAGTGATCAAATGCCGTCAGAAACTCAACCGGACGCGGACGCCCTTCGACGTTCGGGTTGGCCACGCGCGGGTGGACGTCCGTCCGCGCAACGGAGAGGAACATCCCCCAGAAGCCCAGCCATCCGATCAGCGCAATCCACCGGCCCCAGTTCGGCCCCTTGCGCGGCGGCCGGTCGACCTTCGTATCGGGCGGTAACGATTCTCTCGTTGTCACGCTATTCCTCCCCGAACCGATCGACCAGGTGCGAATTGATGCCATCTGCATCGAGCGTGCGGGCGACCAGATACCCAGAGCCCATCCAGGCCCGTCGGGTCCACTTCCCCAGAGAAACCCGGGTTCCCGGTGCACCGGAGGCGGCGGGCATCATCTTGACCCGCTCGAGCGCTTCCTTGACTCCGCGCGGGCTCAGCGGGTGGGAGTCGGTGAAGGCCCGAACCAGGGTGGCGGCCACGTCGTGGTTGACCACCGAGACGCAGTACTCGGGCCGACTTCCGTCGTACTTCGCGGCATAGCGGTCCAACCAGGCCTGGCCGATCGGGTTGCCCTCGTCGTATTGGTCGACGCCGATCCAGCCCATGAAGGCGTTCCACATGATCGGGTTCACCCAGGCGTTCTGGAACGCCGTCGTCGTGAAGCGCGGCGGGTCCCAGTCGAGTGCCTCCAGAGCGGGGTTGATGAACACGATGCCGAAACCGAAGCCCAGGTGCACGATCGCCTCGGCCTTGGCTTCGTGCAGTGTCCGCACCGCCTGGTCGATGTCCTGCGCGGTCTGCGCGATCGCGACCTCGGCAACGATCCGAATTCCCTTGCGTCGGCATGCAGTTCGGAGGTTTTTCAGGTAGCTCTCGCCTATCAGGCTCTGCTCGACCAGCACGCCGATCTCCGACAGGCCCCGTTTGGCCGCCAGATCGGCGAGGAAGATCGGCTCGTCGGTCATCGAGCCCTGGGGGAAGGAGAACGTCCATTCACCCAGCCAGTCGTCGGTTCCCGTGACGCTGATCGCCGGCACCTTGAAGCGCTCCTCGATGGCTTCCCGCAGCGGCACGCAGTTGTCGGTGATGTTCGGCCCGAACACCACCAGGCAGCCCTCGTCGACGAGCTCGGCGTACGCATCGATGACCGCCTTGACCGAGCCCTTCGGCAGCCCCTCCACCTCGCGGTAGATCATCTGCACCGGCCGGTCCATCAGTCCCTGTTCCACCGCCTCTTCGAAGACGAGGTCGAAGCACCGGGTGAAGGACGCGAACAGCTCCTCGGGAAATCCCGGGGGCAGGGTGAAGTCCATCAGGTATCCGACCTTGATGGGCTCCGCGGTGCTTTCGTACGACATCTGACCTCCGTGGACGGCGTTCATCGAAGTAACGGCTGTGTCGACCTAATATTTGTTCTGAACCTAACGGGGGCGGGACACTGCGTCAATCACCTGATGCCGATTCGCCCAGGTAGACGTCGATCAACTCGTGAAGACCACGGCTCACCGCGACGTCGTCGGTCAACGGCCCCGCGATGGCCACCCTGGCGGCCAGCGCAACCGGCAATCCCTCGGCGATGAGGCGCCCCGCCGCGATCAGCACGCGGGTCGATGCGACCTCACGCAATCCTCCGGTCTCCAGCCGCCGGATGGCCTGCCCGAAGCGGACCAGCTCGACAGCGGTGGCATGATCCACGCCCGCCTCATGGGCGACGATGCCCTCTTCGACGACGGGTTCCGGAAAGCCGAACTCGATGGCCACCATCCGCTGGCGCGTCGAGTCCTTGAGATCTTTGAGGACGCTCTGATAACCGGGGTTGTACGACACGACCAGGCCGAATCCCGGTGCCGCGTCCAGCGTGATGCCGAGGCGCTCGATGGGCAACTGACGACGGTAGTCGGCGAGGGGGTGTAGCACCACGGTGGTGTCCTGCCGGGCCTCGACGACCTCGTCGAGGTAGCAGATCGCGCCCTCTCGCACGGCGCGGGTCAACGGACCGTCCACCCACACCGTCTCGTCGCCGCGCAGCAGGTAGCGACCGACGAGGTCGGCGGTGGTGAGGTCATCGTGGCAGGCGACGGTGATCAGCGGCCGCCCGAGATCGTGGGCCATCGCCTCGACGAAACGCGTCTTGCCGCAACCGGTGGGCCCCTTCAGCACCAGCGACAGGCCTTGGCGGTAGGCCGCCTTGAACACCGTCTCCTCGTTGCCGACAGGCTTGTAATAGGGACGCGCGCCGTCGGTCTGCGAACTGGCACCGTTCTGGTAAGCGAGCCCGGACTCGTTGGCCATCAACACACCTCTCGTTGTATCCGCCCCGATGCGGTACTAAAGAAAGCCTAACCGGAACAGATGTTTGTTTCAACCATTTGTTACGTCGGCTGCCGACGGGTCGATGTCACCAACTGCACTCTGCGACTTGGCATCACCGCGACCGAAGCACCTTCATGACACCCGACGACGAACCTCGCCTGAGCGGATCGCCGAGCGGAACATCGGTCCGACCACGCCGGCGAGCTGGTCCGGGGTGGAGATCGTGGCGTGCGCTGCGCTACCGAAAACCCGGCGCAACGAGTCGACATCCGTGCTGGCACCGATGGTCAGGCACACACATCCGGTCCCCCGGCGCCGAGCCTCGATCAGGGCACGCCTGGCATCGGCGGCTCCGTAGGGCCGCTCGTAGCCGTGGTCATAGGCCAGCCCGTCGGACAGCACGACCAACAGCCGCCGCGACGTGCCACCACGCTCCTCCAACACCGCCGAACCATGCCGGATGGCCGCCCCGAGTCGCGAGTACGCACCGGGTTCCAGGCTGTTCAGCCGCCGGATCACCTGCGCATCGAGGTGATCGTCGAACCGCTTCACCGGAACCATCGTCACCGATGAGCGCCCCTGGGAGTAGTAGGCGTACAGCGATACCCGGTCACCCAGGTCGTGCAGCGCAACCATCAGGTGGGCTACCGCCGTGCGCTGCTGCTGGTGCACCGTGCGCCCGACGGTGCCCGGCTCCGCGGTCGAGCCCGACACATCCAACAGCAGCAGCACCGACAGGTCCCGCCGGCGTCGCAGACTGTCGAGGTAGACGGCCTCGTCGGGCACCGACCCGGCGCGGACTTCGACCCGCGCTTCGATGGCGGCATCGATGTCGATGTCGTCACCCTGGGGCTGACGATGACGACGATGTAGGCCCATGCCCAGGCGCGCCAGCGGGCGCCGCACACTGATCGCATCTTCGATCTGCTGGGTGGCGTGCGCCTTGATCTGCGGGTCGGCCTCACGGACAGTGCACCAGTCGAGCCGATAGGTCTTACGTTCGGCGTCCCATTCCGGATACTTCACACCTTCTGTCTTGATGTCGACGATCTCCTCCGACGACGCCGTCGCCAGCGATGACACCGCGTGCAGCCCACGCTTCGTCGAGTTGGTGCGATGCGTCGGGGAGTCGGCGCCGGGCGGTCCCCCGCCGCTGCCGCCGGTCTTGCGTGCCGAGGACAACAGTTTCTTCAGCCATTTGCCGAGGGCACCGCCGCCACCGACGGGGCTGGAGAACAGATCGGGATCATCGGAGTCGTCGACGTTGTCTTCGCCTAATTCCTCGAGCTCCTGGGCGCCGCGCCGTCGCGGCACATGGCCCGCCGATTCCTGATCGTCCCGCTTGGCCGCCACCGCGCACGCGGTCACGATCTTCTTGGCGTGGATCGCACCGAAACACGGTGGCGGATCTGCCACTGCATTCCGTCCACGCGCGATCTCGAGGGATGCCACGGCCGAATCGCTACGCTCGCCCATTCCTCGATCAGCCAGCGCGCCAAGGGAACCCGGCAACAGGGCGTTGTTGGCCAACAGCGCCCGGTGCCCCTCGACGGCCAGGTAGCGGTTGGCCAGCCGCCGATGGCGGACCAGGGCACCGACAACTTCCGGGTCCAGGCTGCCCGCGGCGATCAGCGACGCCTGCACGGCTACCGATTCGATCTGCGCGCGCGCCGACATCGAGGGGTCGACGAACACGGTCTGGCCGTCGGTCCACGGCGGCGTGCCCGCGCCGGCTGCAGCCACGGCAACCGGTCGGGCCGCGAGCGCGGACGCCAGCATGCTCAGTCCGGAGCGCCGCTCACCCTGACTGCCGTCGGACACCCGACCACCTCCGCACTCACCAGGTTCGACTGTTTGACCAAATATCTGTTCCACCGTAGAGTTCGGCCCGACTAGAGTCAATCAACCGCCTTGATGGGCGCGAATCAGCGAGGAGTGCAACATGATCGACTTCGCCGGCCAGGTTGCCGTGGTGACCGGCGCCGGACGCGGACTGGGCCGGCTTTACGCCATCGATCTGGCTCGCCGGGGGGCGTCCGTGGTCGTCAACGACATCGGCGGCTCCATGGGAGGAGTCGGTACGGACACCAGCGTCGCCGACCAAGTGGTCGAGGAAATCAAGAAAGCGGGCGGACGGGCAGTCGCGTCCTACGATTCGGTGGACTGTGCCGAAGGTGGCCAGGCGATCGTCGACTCGGCGATCGAGAGCTTCGGCCGACTCGACGCCGTGGTCAGCAACGCGGGCATCTTCAACAGCATTCCGTTCGAACAACTCAGCGCCGATGACTGGCGACACATGCTGCGGGTGCATCTCGACGGCGGCTTCTACCTCAGCCGGCCCGCATACCAGGTGATGATGCAGCAGTCCTACGGGCGTTTCGTTTTCATCTCGTCGTCGGCAGGCAATTTCGGTCAGCCGATGGAGGCTCATTACGCGGCGGCCAAAACCGGACTCGTCGGGCTGTCCAACGTCATCGCCATCGAAGGCGCGGCGCACGGCATCAGCTCGAATACCGTACTGCCCACCGGCTTTTCACGAATGGTCACCGAGACAGTCGGCGATGAGAAGTTCCTGGCCGAGTCAGGCTTCATGCAAGCCATTCGACCCGAACTCGTCGTGCCGCTGGTGACCTTCCTCGCAAGCAGAGGCTGTACCTTCACTCACCGCAATTACTCGGCGTGCGCCGGACGGTACGCACGGGTCTTCGTCGGGCTGAGCGATGGCTGGCTGGCGGGCGCGGGCAGTGAGCCTGCCGCGGAGGACATCGAGAAGCACCTGGACGAAATATCCTCCACCGACAAGTTCATCGTGCCGGACTCGATCGTCGACGAGGTACTGCAGGTGTGTGACCGACGAGGTGTCAGCGCCATGCCAGACAACGCCGATGTCGCGTTTCCGGAGACCCGAGTTGCGGGTCGGTAGGATCGGTTGCCGGTCCCGTATCGGCGATGACTAAGGAGCAGCGATGGCCGACGCCGTAGGGCGAAACTCCAAACGCGGCCGCCCCGCGGGCAAGAAACGCCCGGTCGCTGCGAAGCTCACCGTCGTCGCCGGCTCAGCGCCCGTCGATCTCACGCGCCGCACCGAGATCCTCAAGACCGCGAACTCCGTCATCGCCACCACCGGCCTTCGTAGCTCGCTGCAACAGATCGCCGACGCGGCAGGCATTCTCGCGGGCAGCCTCTATCACCACTTCGAATCGAAGGAAGCCATCCTCGTCGAGCTGATCCGGCTCTATCACGCTGACCTGGATCGCGTCGGCGAGCTCGCTTTGCAACGCCTCGACGAGGCTGACCCGCGCCCCGCCTCCGAACAGATCACCGCACTTGGATGCGAAATCGCCCGTTGCGCGGTGGACCATCGAGCCGCCCTGCAGATGTCCTTCTACGAGGGGCCCAGCAACGACTCCGAGCTCATCGAGTTGACTGCCCGCCAACCCACGAAGATCCAGGCAGCGATGCTGCAGGCGCTGCATGCCGGCCGCCGCGGCGGCGACATCCGCTCCGATGTCGACCTTCCCACCCTGGCCGACCGTCTCTGCCAGAGCATGTTGCACGTCGGCCTCGACGTGATCCGGCACAACGCCTCGACCGACACAGTGGCCACCTTGAAGTGCCGGATAGCTCTGGAAGGTCTCGCCGCCGATCCCCCCTCCGACAGGGATCTGGATCGGTCCAACGCCTTCGCGGCCGCCCAAGCAGTCGTCAAGAGCTGGGACGATGTCGAAGACGACGCCGACCTCAAGGCCGCCCACGTGCGGGCGGTGGCCCGAACGGAGTTCGGACGCCGCGGCTATGAGATGACGACCATTCGCGACATCGCGTCCGCCGCGGGATTGGGTACCGGAACCGTCTACCGGATCATCGGCTCGAAAGACGAGCTGCTGATGTCGATCATGCTGGAGTTCGGTCGAAAGGTCGGTGGTGCATGGACCGACATCGTCCACGCGGACTCCACGACCGTGGAGAAGCTCGATGCGCTGAGCTGGCTGAACATCAATGCACTCGACCAGTTCCCCGACGAGTTCCGCATCCAGCTGGCGTGGCTACGCCAATCACCTCCGGACTCGGCCAACCCCGCATGGTCCTTCACCACCCGTATCCGTCAGATGAAAGCTCTTCTTTCCGAAGGAATCCGAGACGGCGAGATACACATCAAGAGGGCGGGCGCGGACATGCTGACCCGCTGCATCATCGGTGAGCAGTGGATCCCTGAGAACATCCTCCAGGAGATCGGTACGCGGAACGCGTTGATCCTCGCTCGCGACACCGTGTTGCGGGGCGTCGCCGTCCGCGGATCCTGACCACATCTCGCTGCTTGGGCCGTTTTCAGTCGAATGCATACCGCGGCAACGTATTCGGGATATCAAGCGAGCTCAACAGGCCTGTGGGTGCGTCGACCACGTAGGGAATCGCGTTGACTACGCGCATGGCGGTTGCCGCCATCGCCGCCCGCCCTGCACCGTCCCCTTCGGACGCCCCCAGGTTCATCGCGCAGTGGATATCGGGATCACCGTCGATATCCACCCGGTAGGTGGCGTCGAACTCCGACGCCGGCCAATCGGGTGCGACGTCACGTGACATCCGGATGATGTGCTCGATCACGATGGCCTCCCGGCCGTTCACCACGCCGGCCGCACGGGTGGAAACCGCACCGCAGGTGCCCGCCGGGATGGTTCCGAATGCCACCTCGATATCCCGGTCGGTGGTACGCCGGCCGAGCGATCCGCGAACCTCGGACACCGCCGCGCCGAGTGCATTGGCAATCAGGTAAATCGGCGCCTTCCAGGCCATCTCGATGAATCCGGGCGTCTTGAGCATCGGTTCGAAGTCCAGCGGACGCCCGAATCCCATGCCATCCATCATCACGTCGGCAACCGGATAGTGATCGTTGAGGGAAACCTCGGTGACCGTGAGGCGGTCGATATTCTTTGATTGGGTCGCCAGCATCAGCGCAAGCTGGTCCGAACCGAATCCAGGAAAGACACCCGACGCATAGAACGAGGAGCCACCGGACTTGGCCGCGGCTTCCAACTGGCTGCGCCACTCGGCTGAATAGTAGGCCGGCGGGTATACCAGGCCGGTCGATGTTGTTGACACCACGTTGATTCCGGCGTGCAACAGCCGCACGTAGTCCGGCACCGCCGCGGCGTCGCGATCGGGCCCACTTGCCGCGTACACCACACAGTCAGGTGCCAACGCGATGAGGGCGTCGACGTCATCGGTAGCGGGCACGCCGAGCGGCCTGCCCCCGGACAGGACACCTGCGTCCTGCCCGACCTTGGCGGCCGAGTGCACCCACACCCCTACCAGTTCGAGGTCCGGCCGCCGGGCGATCGCGTCGATCGCTATCGACCCGACGCCGCCGGTGGACCAGACGACGGCCCGCAAAGGTCGCAAAGGCATTGTCACTCTTGGCTCCTCATCATCTACATACGTCATGCATGTTCAGATACCGTGACGGCCCGGTCGAGGTATGGCCATGCCATTTCCGGTGGCAACCCGGCGCAGAGCGGCAGCAGCGGCAGCGGTCTGCCGCCGCGGATGTAGCCGGCGGCCTCGTCGACGGTCAGGATCCGATAGGGGCCGCCGGCCTGCCGCAGCGCCGCCACGGTGTCGGCACGTGAGATGCTGGCGACCGAGTCGTCAGTTTTCCGATAAGCGGCGGCGGTGACGGCATCGTGAAGAAGAAAGGGTCCCAATTCATCCCATGCCCGGTCTACGTCGTCGGCCACGAATATCGCAGTGGGTGCGTCGGCAACAGGAAACTGGACCACGCCGGGTTCGTGGCCGTTGGCCCGGCACTCAGCGTCATAGAACTCCTTGAGCCCCGGTGTTGCCGTCTGCGAGATGAATCCGAGGCCGTGCCGCGCCGCCCGTCGCGCGGCGGCCCGGGTACCTCCCGCGATGAGCAGGTGGGGTCCGGATGCACTCGCGGGGCCGGGCGTCACCGTGATCCGCCGGCCGTCATGCTCGACGGTCTCCCCCGCCAGCAATCGCAGCAGCAGCGCCAACCGCTCATCGGCCACCTTGCCACGCGTGCTCATGTCCACGCCGAAGTGCTCGTACTCCTCGGCACGGTGCCCGACACCGAGCGCGTACAAGACCCGGCCGCGGCTGATGAGGTCCAGCGCACAGATCTCCTCAGCGAGCCGTACCGGATCCCAGAATGGAATCGGCACTGCGGCAAGCAGAATCGAGAGCTGACGCGTACGGGCGGCGATCGCTGCGGCCAGGATGTGCGGAGCGGCGAGATGCCCGTCGGCGGTCCCGTGATGCTCGGACAACACTGCCATCACCGCACCGCGTGTCTCGGCCCACGCACACATGTCGATGGCAGCGGCGTAGAGGTCACACGTCGATGCCACACCGGCCGGGGCCCGCATGTCGAAACGCAGGGTGAACATCAGAGCCGACAGTAACCTAAATTTTGTTCCGCGTCACGGCTGAATGTAAAGCCTGGCGAGCAGACGTGAATGTCCCCGAAATCTGTGGACTTCGGGGACATTCACGTCTGCTCGCGCAAGAAGAGATCAGCGGCGGGGCAGCCCCAATACCTGGGTGGCGATGATGTTGCGCTGGATCTCGGAGGTGCCACCGGCGATGGTGCCGCCGAAGCTTCGGGCGTAGCGCTCGAACCAGCTGGAGAAATAGTGGTCAAGGTTCATGTGCTCGTACGGACCCGATGTGGCCGGATGGATCAGCCCGTCGGGGCCGGCCGCGGTCAGCGCGTTCTCGAACGCGTTGCGCTCCGCTTCGGATCCGAACAACTTGAGCACCGACACCGATGCGGTATCCGCCTCGCCGCGTGAGGCCTTGGCCAGCGCCGCGGATCCCATGGCACGCAAGGCCTGGTAGTCCATGATCGTGGTGGCGTACTGGTCGCGCTCCAACTCGGTCTTGGGATGGAAGTCGGCCAGCATGTTGTCGATTCGGTCGGCAAAGCCGAGCCACATCATGGTGCGCTCGTGACCGAGCGAGCCGTTGGCCACGCCCCAGCCGCCGTTGAGAGGGCCGACCAGGTTTTCGGCCGGCACCCGGGCGTCGGTGAAGAAGACCTCGTTGAAATCGAGGTTCTCCTCGCCCGTCATATCGGCGAACGGCCGGCACACCACCCCGGGGGTGTCGGTCGGGATGATCAGCACGCTGATTCCCTTGTGCTTCGGCGCATCCGGATCGGTGCGCACGAACGTCAGCAGGAAGTCGGCGTCGTGAGCACCGGAGGTCCACACCTTCTGGCCGTTGACGACGAAGTGATCGCCATCTTGCACGGCACGGGTACGCAGTGACGCAAGGTCCGAGCCCGCGCTCGGCTCACTCATACCCAGCGACGCGGTCTTCTCTCCCCGCAGCACCGGCACCGCCCAGCGGTGCTTCTGCTCCTCGGAACCGAACGTAAGCAGTGACGCCGCAATGATGTTGACGCCCTGCGGGTTGAAGCTGTGATAGATCCGACGGCGGCACAGCTCATCGAGGTGGACGAAAGTCTGCACCACGGTGGCGTTGCGCCCACCGAACTCCGGCGGTTGCGCGGGCAGCAACCACCCGTTGTCGAACAGCAGACGCTGCCAGTCGCGGGCCCACTGCGGCATGTGCGACACCGAACGGGGCCGCTCCAGTGTGTCGGCCGCAGAAGGCAGATTGGCATCGAGGAATGCCGAGAACTCGGCCCGGAACTCCTCGACGTCGGAATCGTATGTCAGCTGCATTTACAGTCCCCTGTAGGTCGTGCGGTACTCGGCGGCGATCAACGCGCGGTGCTCGGCAGCGCCGCCCAACAGCAGCTCCCCGGCCTTGGCCCGCTTGAGCGCGAACTGCACGTCGTTCTCCCAGGTGAAGCCCATCCCACCGAACAACTGCACGCCGTGGCGGAACACCACGGTCTGGCACTCCCCCGCCGCCGCCTTGGCCATCCTCGCCGCCAGGCGGCGCCGCGGATCGTCTGCAGCGATCGTCAACGCGGCGAAGTACGCCAGCGCACGGGCGCGCTCGATCGCCACGTGCATGTCGACAGCCTTGTGCTGCACCGCCTGAAACGACCCGATCGCCACGCCGAACTGCTGACGCTGCTTCACATGCTCGAGGACGAGGTCCAGCGCCCGCTGACAGGCGCCAACCATGGTGATGGCCATACCGGTCAGGGCTAGATGGTGCGCCTTCTCGGTGTCGACGCGCACGCGGTCCGTGTCCTCGACCTGCACATTCGCGAAGGACATCTCAGCCACATGCAGCACCGGATCGAAGATCTGGCTGCGGCGAACCACCGCCTTGGTGGCGTCCACCAGGAACACGCCGGCATCGGTCACCACGGCCAGGTTCTGCGCGCGGTCGCCGTCCAGGACGTGATGGGCGGTCCCGGTAAGCACCCAGCCGGTGGCGTCCCGGTTGGCCGCCACACCGCTGTACACCGCGGCGCCGGCCTTGGCCGCGTCGAAGCGGTCCCCCGCCAGCGGCGCGTACTGCGACATGGTCGCCAGGTAGGGCGTCAGATCCGTGCCCCGACCGAGTTCCTCGAGCACGATCGCCAGCTCGACCGCGTTCTCCGAGTCGGTGAGCTCGGTCCAGCCCTGGTCGATATAGCTCTGCCACAGCGGTGTCGGATCGACACCCTGTTCGGCCACTTCACGGACCAGCGTGGCCGGGCACTGCTTGGTCACCGCATCGCGCACGGTTTCCTGCCATAGCCGCTGATCGGCATCGAATTCGAGTAGCACCCGCCGCCTCCTGCTGCACTGTTACGTCGAAAGGAGAATAACATTCTCTTTCTGCGGCGGTATCTTCTCCATCAGCAAGTGACGGTTCTCCGAATCAGTGGGTTGTGCGAGTGACCAGCACCTACGCTTACCTGCGATAAAGCGTCACAGCGGCTTGAGAACTATGTTCTTGCCATAGAAGAATATGGATCTAGACTGGCTGTAAGGTCCGGCGTAACAAGCACGTCGTCAACAGCGCGTGCGCAGCTCGTTTCCGGACGGACATCGGAGGACAGTCTTGGCCATAGAGCAAACCGACGGCACACGTGTACCGGTCATCGATGCGAGCGTGCACATCTTTGTCGGGTCGAACAAGGACCTGCGGCAGAACTTCATGAAGGAACCGTTTGCCAGCCGTGGCTTTCCCGATTACGAGATGAACTGGTACGGCGCACCGGGCGGCGAGTACGCCAAGGACACCAAGGGACCCGACCGCCAGTACCCCGGCTCCGATCCTGATATCGCCGCCCGGCATCTGTTCACCGACCGAGGCGTCGACATCGCCATCCTGCACCCCATGACCCGTGGCATCATGCCCGACCGTCACCTCGGTTCCGCACTGGCCGCCGCACACAACGAGATGATGGTGACCCGGTGGCTCGAACACGGCGAGCATGGTGAGCGCTTCCGCGGCACCATCCGGGTCAATCCGGACGACATCGCCGGCGCCCTGCGCGAACTCGACAAGTACAAGGACCACCCGCGCGTGGTGCAGATCGCTGTGCCATTGCAATCGCGCGAGCTATACGGCAAGCCGCAGTACTGGCCGCTGTGGGATGCCGCCGCCGAAGCCGGTCTACCGGTCGCCGTGCACATCGAGGGCGGCGCCGGTATCCAGTTCGCGCCGACCCCGTCAGGCAAGACCAGGACCTATGAGCAGTACCTGGGCTTCATGGCCCTCAACTACATCTATCACCTGATGAACATGATCGCCGAGGGCGTGTTCGAAAGGACACCGACGCTGCAGTTCGTCTGGTCCGACGGCGCCGCGGACATGTTGACCCCCTTCATGTGGCGGATGGATTGCTTCGGCCGGCCACACCTCGAGCAGACCCCGTGGGCCCCCAAGATGCCCAGCGATTACCTGCCCGGGCACGTTTTCTTCGTCCAAGGCGCACTCGACGGGCCCGGCGACACCGAGTTTGCCGGTGAGTGGTTCGGCTTCACCGGCAAGGAAGACATGGTCATGTTCGGCTCCAGCTATCCGCACTGGCAGCTGAACGAGTCGGAGGTTCCCACCGCGTTCAGCACCGAACAGCGGGACAAATTGTTGTGGCGCAATGCCGCACAGCTTTACGGACTGGAGCAGGACCTCGCAGGCCTGGTCCCATCGTCCGCGGTCGCGGCGCAGTAGGCATTCGAGGGAGGCACAGTACAGATGTCCGTCACAACCAACCCCCGGGTGCCCGCAGCCGAGCGGATCGCAGTCCGTTGCGTCGACTCCGACGTCCACCCCATGCCGCGACGCGGCGAGCTGATGGAGTACATCCCGGAACCTTGGCGCAGCAAGTACTTTCTGAACCACAAGGTCGGAGAACAGATCTACTACGATGCCCCGGATTACGCACATGCGTATGCGATGCGGGTGGACGCGTTCCCGCCGGACGGCGAATTCGCCTGCAGTGACCCGGATATGGCGCTGCGCCAGCTCATCATGGAGGCCGGCTCCGACATCGCCATCCTGGAGCCCACGCATTCCGAGCACCGGCTCGGCGAGGCCACCGCCGCCTACTGCACAGCGGTCAACCTGTGGCTGGCCAATCACTGGCTCGACAGTCACAACAACTGGCACGAGCGCTGGCGGGGTTCGATCTGTATCGCGATCGAGGAGCCGCAGACCGCGGTGGCAGAGATCGAACAGTGGGCCGAACACCCATACATGGCACAGGTGCTGATGAAGGCCGAACCACGGCCATCCTGGGGCGACCCGAAGTACGACCCGATCTGGGCCGCGGCCACCAAACACGACATCACCGTGAGCTGCCACCTGTCCCGCGGCGAGTACGAGACTCTGCCGACCCCGCCCGTGGGGCTGCCCAGCTACAACCACGATTTCATGGTCAGCTACTCGCTGTTGGCGGCCAATCAGGTGATGAGCCTGATCTTCGACGGCGTTTTCGACCGGTTCCCGACGCTGCGGGTGGTGTTCGTCGAACATGCGTTCACCTGGATCCTGCCGTTGATGTGGCGAATGGACGCCATCTATGAAAAGCGCAAGGGTTGGATGGACATCAAGCGCAAGCCGAGCGAGTACGTCAAGGACCACATCAAGTTCACCACCCAGCCGCTGGACTACCCCGAGGACAAGACCGAGCTGTCGCGGGCCTTCGAGTGGATGGAGTGCGACAAGATCCTGCTGTATTCCAGCGACTATCCGCACTGGACCTTCGATGATCCCCGCTGGCTGGTCAAACACCTGCCCGAGCATGCGCGGGAGGCCATCATGTTCCGCAACGGCATCGAAACCTACAAGCTCCCCGAGACCGTGCCGGCCCTCGAGGGACAGATCCGGGTGTTCTGATGACCGAACCCGAGAAGCGCCCCCGACTCGCGCAGGGACGCGAGCACGTCGTCGCCAACGTCGATGAAATCCCGCCCGGCACACACAAACTCGTACCGATTGGCCGTCACGGCGTCGGCGTGTACAACGTCAACGGCACCTTCTACGCCATCGCCAACTACTGCCCGCACGAGGGCGGTCCGCTGTGCTCGGGCCGGGCCCGGGGCCGGACGGTGGTCGATGAGAAAGTGCCAGGCGACGCAGTGATGGTGCGCGACAAGGAGTTCATCTACTGCCCCTGGCACCAATGGGGTTTCGAGCTGGCGACCGGCACCACCGCGGTGAAGCCGGAATGGAGTATCCGTACCTACCCGGTCCGTGTGGTTGGAGAAGAAGTACTGGTGATGGCATGAGCGAGCTTGCGAGCGAATCAACGACCATGACTGACCTGGTTTTGGGCGGGCCCGAACTCAAGCCGAGTGAGAAGACCATGGAGATCAACGGCGGCAACGTCGTCTACGAACTCCTCGGCAAGAAAGGCGATTTCATCGCCCTTACCCCCGGTGGCCGGTTCAGTAAGGACATTCCCGGGCTTCGCCCTTTGGCGGAAGCGCTGGTCGAGGGTGGCTACCGGGTGCTGCTGTGGGACCGGCCCAACTGCGGTCGCTCCGATGTGCAGTTCTACGGGCAGAGTGAATCGCACATGCGAGCCGAGACGCTCTACAAACTGATCACCGCCCTCGAGATCGGGCCGTGCTTTATCCTCGGCGGCTCCGGCGGCGCCCGGGACTCGATGCTGACCACCATGCTCTACCCCGAGATCGTGCGAAAGCTGGTGGTGTGGAACATCGTCGGTGGCGTGTACGGGTCTTTTGTGCTCGGCGGCCACTACGTCACGCCGAGCATTCTGGCGGTACGCGGACTCGGCATCGAGGGGTTGCTCAACGTGCCGGAATGGCGCGAACGTATCGCGGAGAACCCAGCCAACCGACAGCGCCTGCTCGACCTCGAGGCCGACGAGTTCCTCAAAGTCATGCTGCGGTGGCTCAACGCGTTCGTGTCGAAACCCGGCCAGACCATCCCCGGCGTGCCCGACGAGATGTTCGACAACATCACCGTTCCCACCCTGATCATCCGTGGTGGCGAGAACGACTGGGACCACCCCAAGCGCACCTCGCTTGAAGTGAGTTGTCTCATCAAGGGTTCCAAGCTGATCGATCCGCCCTGGCCCGAGGATGCCTGGGAACGCGCTGGCGAGAAGTTCGCACAGAGCGGCGGTAAGACGTTCTGCCTGTTCGACACCTGGGCGCAGGCCGCCCCGGCCATCATCGACTTCCTGAGGTCGGCGTGAACGCATTGCCGGCTGTGGACGTCTCAAACCGTCCGGATGTGCACCTCGCAGTTCAGCGAAGCCTCCAGGGCGGTGTGGATGCGGCTTTCCGGGATGCGGGCCAGATCGGCCTTGTCCAGGGCCACCGTCACCACATCCCAGCCTTCGGCGTCAACCGTCCGACTGATGTCGCCGGACAGGCCGAACCCGGCCAGCACACCGCGAACGTCCTCATCGGTGCCGCGGCTGACGAAGGTCACCACCCCCGCTGCGGGGATGGTGCCAAATGCCTTGGCACACAGTTCTATCGCGATGGACTGCAGCTCTGGTGCATTGTCGCCGGCGATCAGCACCTCGACCTCGCGGCGATGCGCGGGCAGTTCGGCGAGCTGATTGTCCAGCACCTCGGCCCCACGTTCACCCAGCAACTCACGGAGCGTTGCCATGCCGTCGGATAGCTGCTCCGCACCGAGCTCACCAGCCGGGTCGACTCCGACGCGCACCACCGCAGTTCTCATGCCGGTAAGCCTAGCCGGGGACGGGATGTGACCATGACAGCCGAACTCACAATCGCGGCATGGCCGGGAATCACCCCGCGCCTACTCCGCGACGGGCCGGAGAGCCTGGCTGAGTATCAGCATGCCGGGGGCTATGGCGCACTTGCTGATTCGGAGTACCTACTGGACGAGGTGCAAGCCAGTGGATTGCTCGGCCGGGGCGGCGCGGCCTTTCCGTTGGCGCTGAAGCTGCGGACCGTGCGCGACAACGGCCGCCGGGCCGCCGACAATGCCGGCACCGTCGTGATCGCCAACGGCGAGGAGGGCGAGCCGGCTTCGATCAAAGACCGCTGGTTGCTGCGCAATCGCCCGCACGCAGTGCTCGACGGGCTGCGACTGGCCGCCGGGATCGTGGGGGCCGCCCGCGCCGTGGTGTACGTATCGGATTCGGCTGCCGCCGAATGTGTCGAGCGCGCGCTCGACGAAATCACCGGTGCGCTGCCTGGTCTGGCGATCGAATTGCTCACCGTCACACCGGGTTATGTCGCGGGTGAGGAGACCGCCGCCGTGCATGTGGTCAACGGCGGACCGGCCAAACCGACCGACAAACCTCCGCGCCCGTTCGAGCAGGGCGTGGACGGTAGGCCGACACTGATCAGCAATGTCGAGACGCTGGCACACCTTGCCTACCTCCACCAGCACGGGGCGCAGACGTTCCGGGAACTGGGCACCGAAGCCTCCCCCGGCACCTTCCTGGCCACGATCACCGGGGCCGGACGCGTACCTGCGCTGTACGAACTGCCGCACGGCATCGCGTTCGCCGATCTGTTGACTCTGCACGGGGTTTCCGCCGACAACGTCCGCGGAGCGCTGATGGGCGGATACTTCGCCGGGCTGATCAACCATGACATCGTCGACGCCACCCTGGATCACGAATCCGTGCGGGCACTGGGCACCGGGTTGGGCTGCGGCGCGATCGGCATCCTCACCGACGACTGCCCGGTGGCGGTCGCGGCGTCGGTGCTGGCCTACTTCGACCGGGAGAACGCCGGCCAGTGCGGTTCGTGCTTCAACGGCACCGCCGCGATGGCGGCGGTGGCCGTCGGCCTGCGCGACGGTCTGGCCACCCAGGAAGATCTGGACCGGCTCAAGCGGTGGTCGGTGGTGTTACGGGGCCGCGGAGCCTGCGCCACGCTCGACGGCGCGGCCAACGTGGCCGCCAGCCTGCTGGCACAGTTCCCCGATCACGTACAGCGTCACCTCGAAAATGGCTGTCAGACCTGCCGTTCCGGTGCATTCACCGCCGCGCGGCCGTACGAAGTGGAGTCCCTGGAGGCGGTGGTCTCGGCATGAAGGTCAAGCTCGATCGCACGTTGTGCGATGGCTTCGGGTTGTGCGCCAAGCACGCGCCGGAGTACTTCCCGCTCGACGACTGGGGGTACGCCTCGCTTCAGGGTGACGGCGACATCCCCGAGGCCGACGAGGACGCCGTCCGACGCGCGCTGCTGGACTGCCCGGTGCACGCGATCATCGAGCTGAAGGAGACACGAACGGAACGCGAGGTGGGCTGAGGCCACCTCGGAATATGAGGTCTGGATCACCGATCCCGGAAACTGGTAACGTGATTCTCCGCACAGAATAACCCGCTTACCACCGGAGTCGAGTTGTCACAGATACCGGGACGTCCGCTCCCGACGGTTACCACGCTCAACGAGTACTTCTGGACCGCGGGCGCCGACGGGGTGCTGCGAATCCAGGAGTGCCAGGACTGCAGCGCCCTCATCCATCCGCCGCAGCCGATCTGCCGGTACTGCCGCAGCCACAACATGGGCGTCCGCGACGTGTCCGGGCGCGCATCGCTCGCCGGGTTCACGGTCAACCACCGGTTCGGTTTCCCCGACATGCCGCCGCCCTATGTGGTGGCGGAGGTGGCCATCGCCGAGGATCCCCGGGTCCGGTTGACGACCAACATCGTCGACTGCGAGCCGGACGCTCTCAAACTAGGGATGCCGGTGGAGGTCGACTTCCAGCAGATCGAAGATGTCTGGCTGCCGGTGTTCAAGCGGGCACCGGACTCCACACCGGCCCCTCCGATCGTCGCCGAACCTGTCGCACCCCAGGACATCGCCAAGCACGTCCGGCCGATGCTGACCAAAGCGAAGTTCGAGGATCACTCGGCCATCACCGGCATCGGTATGTCCAAGATCGGTCGTCGCCAGATGGTGCCGCCGCTGGCGCTGACCATCGATGCGGCCGAGAAAGCCGTCGCCGACGCGGGATTGACGTTCGACGACATCGACGGACTCTCCACATATCCCGGCCTCGACATCGCCGGCATGGGCGAAGGCGGCGTATCCGCACTGGAGGGTGCACTCGGGCTCCGGCCCACCTGGATCAACGGCGGAATGGATACCTTCGGCCCCGGTGGGTCGGTGATCGCAGCCATGATGGCGGTGGCCACCGGCATGGCCCGCCATGTGCTGTGTTTCCGCACCCTGTGGGAGGCGACGTTCGGCCAGCTGGTCAAGGAGGGCAAGGCGTCCCCTCCGATGGGTGGCCGCACCAACAGTTGGCAGCAGCCGTACGGCGCCACCTCTGCCGCACACACGTTGGCACAGAACGCCGGTCGGCACTTCGACCGGTACGGCACCACGCGGGAGACCCTGGGCTGGATCGCACTCAATCAGCGCGCCAACGCCGCGCTGAACCCGACAGCCATCTACCGCGACCCGATGACCATGGATGATTACCTCTCGGCCCGCATGATCACAACGCCGTTCGGCCTCTACGACTGCGACGTTCCGTGCGACGGGGCGGTGGCCGTCATCGTCTCGGCGGTGGACGCCGCGCGCGATCTGGCCAAGCCGCCGATCCTATTCGAGGCAGTGGGTACCCAGATCATCGAACGGCTCGACTGGGACCAGACCACACTCACCCACGAGCCGCAGGTGCTGGGCCAGAGCGCGCACATGTGGTCGCGAACCTCGTTGCGCCCCAGCGATGTCGATGTCGCCGAGCTCTATGACGGGTTCAGCTTCAACTGTCTGTCCTGGCTCGAGGGCCTGGGCTTCTGCGGCATCGGCGAGTCCAAGGACTTCCTCGACGGCGGCCACAACATCGCCCGCGACGGCATCATCCCGCTCAACACCCACGGTGGCCAGCTCTCGCACGGCCGCACCCACGGGATGGGCCTGATCCACGAGGCCGTCACCCAGCTGCGCGGTGAGGCCGGTGAGCGTCAGGTCGCGAACGCCCGTGTCGCCGTGGCCAGCAGCGGCGGACTGACCCCCAGTGGAGTGCTGCTGATGCGCAGGGATGACTGAAGGACATGCGTACCCCATGAGTAAGACAGCTCCGCACCCCAGGGTGGTGATGGTCGACGGCATCCCGATGTCGGCACTGGTCGCCGAGTCCCCCGTCCCGCGCGCGGTCGTCGTCGCACTACACGGTGGAGCCACCACGTCGGCCTACTTCGACTGCCCGGGCCACCCCGAGCTGTCGCTGCTGCGCAGCGCGGTCGCCCAGGGTTATACCGTGATCGCCCTGGACCGCCCCGGATATGGCGCCTCCGCTGCTTATCCCGATGCCATGGCCCGACCCGATCAGCGGGTCGCGTTGGCGTTCGGGGCAGTCCAGCGCATCGCCGGTGCGGCAGACCTGTTCGTTCTGGGTCATTCGATGGGCTGCGAGTTGGCCATGCACTTGGCCGTGCAGCGGCCCGAGGTTCTTGGTGTGTCACTGGCCGGCACCGGCCGCCGGTATCATCCGGCGGCACAGGAACTGCTCAAAGACGCTTCGCCGCAGCAACGGCCGCGCGGCCTGCGCGAGCTGCTGTGGGAACCGGCCCGGCTCTACCCGTCTGACGTGATCGGTGCCGGGTTGTCCGCGGGCGGCACAGCGTACGAGGGGGACGTCATCAAAACCTGGGCGCGGCAGGAATTTCCGGCACTGGCCGGGCAGACGACGGTTCCAGTGCAGTTCCTCGCCGGCGAATACGAGAACGTCTGGGAGTCCAATCCCGAGGCACTCGCCGCAATCCGTGCGATGTTCACCGCCTCACCGCGGGTGCAGACGGGCGAACTCGCCGACAGCGGCCACAACCTCAGCGTCGGGTTGAGCGCCGAGATCTATCACCGCAAGGTGCTGTCGTTCGCCGACGAATGCCTGACCAACCGCGGCCTCGAGCCGGTGAACGGCACTGTGAATACCGAAATGGAAGTGGAGGCAGGTTGATGCGAGTCGGATTTATCGGGCTGGGCAGCCAAGGGGCGCCGATGGCCAGGCGGATCGTCGAGGGCGGCTTCGAGACAACCCTGTGGGCACGGCGTCCGACGTCCTTGGAACCCTTCGCCGACACCGGGGCCAAGACCGCGGGCTCCCCCGCCGAGCTGGCCGCTGCCAGTGACCTGGTCTGCCTGTGCGTGGTCGGTGATGACGACGTCCGGCAAGTGCTCGACGGCGAGACGGGCGTGCTGGCCGGACTGGCCTCGGGCGGCATCATCGCCATCCACTCGACGGTGCACCCCGACACCTGCCGCGAGCTCGCGGAAAAGGCTGCCGGGCAAGGCGTTACGGTCATCGACGCCCCGGTGAGCGGCGGCGAACCCGCGGCCTCGGCCGGTACCCTGCTGGTGATGGTCGGTGGCGACGAGGAGATCGTCGAGCGGGTACGCCCGGTGTTCGCCACCTATGCCGACCCGATTGTGCACCTGGGCGGTGTCGGCGCCGGCCAGGTCGCCAAGATCCTCAACAACCTGCTGTTCAGCGCCAATCTGGGCGCCGCCATGAGCGCGCTGGAACTCGGTGAGTCGCTGGGTGTTCCGCGTCAGGCGCTGTGCGAGGTGATCTCGCGGGGTTCGGCCACCAGCAAGGCACTCAACAGCATCGCGATGTTCGGCGGCACCCTGGACAACCTGGCGCCCATCGCCGGAGCGCTGCTGCAGAAGGACTGCCGGCACGCGGCCAGCCTGGCTGACGATGCCTCTGCACCGCAGGGTGCGGTCTTTGATGCGGCCGACAATGCCCTGGCCATCATGAACCATCCTCGCTGATGCGCGTCGCTTTCATCGGGGCCGGCCGGATGGGCTCGCCGATGGTGCGCCGCCTCACCGAAGCCGGACACCAGGTGCGAGCCTTGGGCCGTGACGACGAAAAGCGCGCCGCGGTGGCCGAACTCGGCGCCGAGCCAGTGGAATCGGCGAGCGCGGCCGTCGCCGACGCCGAGGTGGCGATCGTCTGCGTGTTCACCGATGAGCAGGCGCGTGAACTGTGTTCGGACTTGATCGACACGATGCCGGCAGACTCGGTCCTCGTGCTTCACACCACAGGCAGCCCTCGCACCGCCGAGGCCCTCGCCGAGCGCGGGGCGGCGCGCGGCATCGCGGTCGTCGACGCTCCGGTCAGCGGCGGACCGCACGACATCGCCGCCGGGACCGTGACGGTGTTCACAGGTGGTGACGAGGACGCGGTGGCCCGTGCCCGCGAGGTGCTGACGGCCTATGCCGATCCGGTATTGCACGTCGGTCCGGTCGGCGCCGGGCAACGGGTGAAATTGGTGAACAACGCGTTGTTCGCCGCGCAGATCGGCGCAGTGGCCGAGGGTGTGCGCCTGGGCGATCGACTGGGTATCGACGAGGCGACCCTGTTGACTGCCCTCACACACGGCAGTGCGGCAAGCCGCGCGCTGGGCGGTATCGCCGCCACCGGCTCGGCGGACGCCTTCATCGCCCGGGTCGGTGAGTTCATCGGAAAGGACGTCGCCGTGGTCCGCAGAACAGCCGCTGAACTGGACAGCGACCTGGGCAGCGACCTGGGCAGACTCGAGGGTCTGCTCGACGCCGCGATCAAGTGACCCAGCCTGCCGTCACTACCTGATCAGCACCCATTTTGTGCTTTTCAAACACCATCAAAAGGATTACTGTTAGCGTTACAGTTCAACAGTTTCCCGTAACGTTTCACAGCGCTTCCGGCCCAGCCCGCCGCGAAGGAGGAGCCAGCCAATGACCAAGGCCCAGGTGATTTTCGATCCGTTCTCCGAGGAGTTCTTCAACAACCCGTTCGACATGTACCGCCGGATGCGTCAGGACGCACCGCTGTACTACAACGAGGACTCCGACTTCTATGCCCTGACCCGGCATGAGGACGTGTCGGCGGCGTTGAAGGATCATGAGGCATTCTCCTCGTCACGTGGCTGCGATCTGGCCATGGTGCAGAGCGACGAGCCACCGCAGAAGTCGATCATCTTCATGGACCCGCCCGATCACCGGCACATGCGCAGCCTCCTGAACAAGGCATTCACCCCGCGCATGATCCAGTCCCAGCGCGACACCGTCGTCGAGCAGATCGACCATCACCTCGGGATGATCGACTCCGACGAATTCGATGTCGTCCAGGACTTCTCGGGTCCGTTCCCGGTCGAGGTCATCACCCGGATGGCCGGCGTCGACCCGGAGTACCGCCAGCAGGTCCGGCACTGGATCGACATCAGCCTGTCGCGTGAACCGGGACAGATCAGCTACTCCGAAGCCGGCATGCAGGCCAACATCGACACCGGGATTTACTACTACGGGCTGGTGCAGAAGCGCCGCGAAGAGCCACAGGACGACATGATCAGCCGGCTGATCGCCGCGGAGATTCCCGGCGAGGATGGCCAGATGCGTCGCCTCGACGACATCGAGATCACCGGATTTGCCACCCTTCTCGGCGGAGCCGGTGCCGAGACCGTCACCAAACTCGTCGGCACCGCGATGGTGCTGTTCGCGCGCAATCCCGAGCAGTGGCAGAAACTGCTCGACGACCGCGAGAAGGTCGGAGCCGCCGTCGAGGAGCTGCTGCGCTACGAAGGCCCGGTGCAGTACAACGTCCGCTACACCCTCAAGGAAGCCCACGTGCCCAGCGGCACCATTCCGGCAGGCAAGGCGGTGTTCCTGATCAGTGCCGCGGCCAACCGCGATCCCGATGCGTTCACCGATGCCGACACCTTCGACATCGACCGCGACCGCACGGAGGCCCAGAACCTGGGGCTGGGCTACGGCATTCACAGTTGTCTCGGGGCAGCGCTGGCCCGGATGGAGAGCGCCGTCGCGCTGGAGAAGTTGCTCGATTTCATGCCGCGCTACGAGGTGAAATGGGATCAGCTGCAGCGGGTTCACATGCAGAATGTGGCGGGCTACTCGCACGTGCCAGTACGGGTGTTCAGGTGATGGCGAAGAAGGTTCACGTCGACTTCGAGATCTGCGAGAGCAACGCAGTGTGCATGGGCCTCGCCCCCGAAGTCTTCGACCTCGACGATCAGGATTATCTCCACATCCTGCAGGAGGATGTCACGCCGGAAAACGAGGCGCTGATCCGCGAAGCGGTGCGGCAGTGTCCCCGTCAGGCCATCTCGATCGTCGAGGAGTAGCCCGTGCGATTCGTCTTCGTACACGGTGGTTTTCATGCGGCGTGGTGCTGGGAGCGCACCATCGTCGAGTTGCAGGGCCTGGGCCACGACGGCGTCGCCGTGGACCTGCCCGGGCACGGCGCCCGGGCAGCCGAGGAATCAACCCTGGCCAGCCGGCGGGCCGCGATCCTCGAGGTCATGCACGCCGGGGATGTGCTGGTGGGGCATTCCGGCGGCGGGTTCGACGCCACCTTGGCTGCCGACGCGGCCCCGGATCTGGTTGGCCACATCGTGTATCTCGCCGCTGCGTTGCCCAGGGAAGGTCGGACCTATCCCGAGGCGATGGCCATGCGTTCCGCCGAAGATGAGTTGGGCAGCGAGTTCGACGGAGATGTCGGCGAGATGCTGAGCTACCTGCATTTCGACGAGGAGGGCGCGATGCACTTCGCGGACTTCGACGGCGCGTGGCGCTACTTCTACCATGACTGCGACGAGGCAACGGCCCGTTGGGCTTTCGATCGTCTGGGGCCGGAGCGGTTCGGCGACACCACGGTGACCCCGGTGTCGGTGCCGCAGTTCTGGGCGGCCGATCTGCCCCGCAGCTTCATCCGCTGCCTGCAGGACCGCTCGATGCCGCAGTGGCTGGCCGACACCGTGACACAACGTCTCGGCGTCGAGCAACTGACCATCGACGCATCGCACTCACCGTTCCTGAGCCGCCCGCGCGAACTGGCCGAGCTTTTGGTGCACGCCACGACGACCACACCGATTGCCGCACTGACGCCGGCTTAGCTCTATAGGCCGAGACAGGACAGCGACGAACCGTGTCCCCGTAGTCGATTTCGATGACACAGGGACTTTGCCGTTCGCGAGGGACTTTGCCGTTCGCGTGCGTAGCGTTATGGCGAGAATTTTGAACATTCTTCGCCATAGCGCTACGTACGAGGAAGTCCGGCCCGCTCGTCAAGGCACACGCGAGCTAGGCCGCGGCGATCACCGTCTTGCCGAACTTCTCGGTGGCCTCCAGCGCATGGGCGAGGCTGTCACCCGGCAGGGTGACGTGCAGCCAGGTGACCCCCAGGGCGGCGAGCTTGTCCACGCCGACCAAGAACGCGTCGGCATCGAAGTCGTCGTCGCCGGGGCTGCCACCCTCAAAGTTGTTGAACACGATGTCGATTCCGCCTGGGTCGCGGCCGGCCGCGACCAGCCGGGCCCGCAGGTCCTCGATGCCGGCGGCCAACGCGTCCAGCGAATCGATCGCCGCGGTGCCCGCGGTCTTGGCCAGGCCCGGTGGCGCGGCGAATGGGCACCAGCCGTCGCCGTGCTTGGCCACCCGGGCCCGCGCCGCTGAGGTGTTGCCGCCAATCCAGATCGGCGGATGCGGGCTCGCCGCCGGGCGCGGATGCGCCGTGATACCACGTGCGCTGAAGTTCTTGCCCTCGAAGCTGTAGTCGTCGGTGGTCCAGATCCCTCGGATGACTTCGAGTGCCTCGTCGAACAGTTTGGCACGGTCGTCGTAGGACACCCCGAGCGCGGCGAATTCCCGCTTGAGGTAGCCCACTCCGACGGCCAGGGTGAATCGGCCGCCGGACAGCAGGCCCAGGGTGGCGCCGGATTTGGCCACCACGAACGGGTTTCGATACGGCAGCACCACAATATTGGGCACCAGGCGAAGCGTGGTGGTGTGTGCCGCGGCGAAGGCCATGGCCACGAACGGGTCGACCGCGTCGTGACCGCCGGCATCCAGCCAGCGCTGCGACGGCGCGGGATGGTCGGTGAACCCGAAGCCGTCGAATCCTGCCGCCTCGGCCGCAGCCGCTACCGCGGCAACCCCGCTGCCGCTCACCAGATCCGGATGGTACGGGTGAGTGTGCATCGGATGGGTGATGCTGTAACGCACTGCGGCCGGCCGATCAGGAGGGGAAGCCGGAAAGGATGACGCCGTTGCACTCCGCTGCGCCTTGACGGACCTTGGCGGCCGCCTGGTAGGCGTCGGAGTAGTACCACTCACGCGCGGCGTCGACGGATTCGAACTCCAGCACCACCGTCTGCGTGCCGTGCCACGCGCCCTCGATCACCTCCGGCTTCTGGTCCACGGCCACGATCGTGGCGCCGCCCATCGCCTTCGACGCCAGCTTGGCGTACTCACCCATGCCGGCCGGATCCTTGATGTCCTCGGTGATGATCACGTAGCCCTTAGCAGATGCCATTACGAATCACTTTCTCTAGTTGTCGATTTCGCTGATTGCCCGCTCCGGGCAGTTGTCTATCGCCTCGCGCGCGGCATCTTCGAGCCCGGCCGGAACCTCGTCCGGGTCGGCCACCGCCCAACCATCGTCTGACATCTCGAAGACCTCGGGGCACAGCGTCAGGCACATGCCGTGGCCGGCGCAACGGTCCTCGTCAACCCTGACCCGCATCAGGTGTCGAACTCCAGGTGCAGCTCAGTGAGCCCGCGCAGGATGAAGGTGGGGATGTAGTTGTAGCGCCGATCGCTGTCGGAGCCGTGCTTGGCCTCGGAGATCCGGATGTCGGTCGTGCGGTCGAGCAACCGCTCGATCCCCACGCGGGTCTCCGCGCGCGCCAACGGGGCACCGGGGCAGCTGTGGATGCCACGGCCGAAAGCCAGGTGCTGACGGGCGTTCTTGCGCGCCGGGTCGAAGGTGTCGGGATCTTCGAAGCGCCGCGGGTCGCGGTTGGCCGCACCGTTGAGCACCATCACCGTGGTGCCGGCATTCAACTCGGTGTCGCCGATGGTCACCGGGCAGCGCGACAGGCGGAAGTCACCCTTGACCGGGCTCTCGATCCGCAGCGCCTCCTCGATGAAGTTGGGGATCAGGCTGCGGTCGGCGCGCAGCCGCTGCTGGATCTCGGGCTGTTCACCCAGGACCTTCAGCGCGGTGCTGAGCAGGCGCACCGTGGTTTCCTGCCCCGCCGAGAAGACATTGGTCGCGACCCGCGCGACATCGCCGACGTCGGGGATGCTGCCGTCCGGGAAGGTGGCGTCGGCCAGACCGGTGAGGACATCGTCGCGGGGGTTGGCCCGACGGTCGGCCACGTAGTCGGAGAACTGGCCGTAGAGGAACTCCAGCGGGCTGTGCGACAGCGACTCCTTGCTGGTGCTGCCGATGCCGCCACCGGAATTCTGCTTGATGCCGTTGACGAATCCTTCGCGGTCCTCGGGTGGAATGCCCAGCAGGTCGGCGATCACCAACAGCGTGAACGGGCCGGCGAAGCCCTTGATGAACTCGCCCCCGCCAGGTGCCAGATAGCTGTCGAGCACTTCATCGGCCAACTGCCACATGGCGTCCTCGTTCTCCTTGAGGCGCTTGGGCGTGATCAGCCGCATCAACAACGAGCGATGATCGGTGTGGGTCGGCGGGTCCAGTGTCGGCAGCTGGTCGCTGAACGGCAGATCGTTGCGGTGCTTGTCGATGAGCGCGGTGACCTCGTCGGCACTGCGCCCCTCTAGCGGGACCGGGAACCCCGGGAACGGCCCGGTGACCGACACGCACGACGAGAAGGTCTCCTCGTCGTTGTAGACCTGCACCGCTTCGTCCCAGCCGGTCACCATGGTCACGTTGTAGTGGTCTTCACGGGTGACGGGACATTTGTTCCGCAGCGCCTCGAAGAACGGGTACGGGTCGTCGACCAATCGTTCATCGCGGAAAAAATCGATACCGGTTGGGTCGATCGCCATCAGCTGCTCCCGTTCCAGCCACACATATGAGAATGCGGCTCTCATCTATGAATAGTAGATTTCCATAGCCCCGGTTGCGCGTCAACGCCGGACCCCAACCTATCAGCCATAAGCAGCAAGAATAGGATTCTCACCCCCTGAGCGCCCAGCGTGGTCAGGTCACACCCGAGGCACCGCCGGTAACCAGAACCGGCGGCCATGCACCGGGCGTTCATTGCAGAGATAGTTAGACAGACGTCAACTATTTCCAATCGCCGCATCCGTTGTTACAGTGCCGAATATGGCCAGGGGAACCGCGACGGATGCTGCTGACGGCAGTCAGCGTCGCGCCTCGTTCCAGCGGGCCCGCTCGCACCAGACCAAGCGCGACCTGGTCCAGGCCGCGATGGCGCTCTGGCGCACCAACGGCTACGCCAAGACCACGGTCGCCGATATCTGCCGAGCCGCAGGGGTGTCCCGCGCGTTGTTCTACTTCTACTTCCCGGCCAAAGAGGACGTGCTGTTCGAGGTGGGCCTGACCTCCACCCGGCTGGCCCAGAAGCGGGTGAAATCACTCCTGACCGGCGATTACGACATGATGGACGTGATCACCGAGGCACTGCGCAGCCTGGAACGGTCAATGGCCCGCAATCCACCCGATCTGATCGTCGAGACGATCCTGGAGGGGTACCGGCACGAGCACCGGATCCTGGCCGGCGACGTCGACCCGGATACCCAGGACGCCGACATGTTCGGCGAGTTGTTCGCCCGAGCCCAGGCCGACGGCACGCTCGGTGCGCACGTCGACGTGATCCACCTGTCCCGGCTGGCCCAGATCCTGGTCAGCGAGGGCGTCCGGCACTGGGCCGGCGGCAGTTACGGCGACCGCTCGTTCACCGACCTCGTCGCACGCGATATCGGCGCGATGATCACTGGCTTCAACACCACCAACAACTAGATCGGAGGACCCCCGATGGCGTGGGATTTCGAGACCGACCCGCAGTATCAGGAATTACTGGACTGGGCTGACGAATTCGTGACCGAGCAGGTCGAGCCGCTCGACTTGGCCTGGCCGCACCTGCAATTCACCCAACTGGAGGGCAAGCGCCGAGAAGCGATCGATCCGCTCAAGGCGCAGGTGCGCGAGAAGGGCTTGTGGGCGACACATCTCGGCCCAGAACTCGGTGGGCAAGGCTATGGGCAGCTCAAGCTGGCGCTGCTCAACGAGATCCTCGGCCGCTCGCAGTGGGCGCCGATCGTGTTCGGTTGTCAGGCGCCCGACACCGGCAATGCCGAGATCATCGCGCATTACGGCACCGAGGAGCAGAAGCAGCGCTACCTGCATCCGCTGCTCGAGGGCGAGCTGTTCTCCTGCTATTCGATGACCGAGCCGCACGCCGGTGCCGACCCCACGCTGTTCACCACCAGCGCGGTACGCGACGGGGACGACTGGGTGATTAACGGCTGGAAGTTCTTCTCCTCCAACGCCGCAACCGCATCGTTCCTCATCGTCATGGTGGTCACCAACCCTGAGGTCAGCGCCTACCAGGGGATGTCGATGTTCCTGGTGCCCACCGACACTCCGGGCGTCAAGATCGTCCGCAACGTCGGACTGTACGGCGAACCGGACAACGAGGGCAGCCATGCGTTGATCCATTACGACAATGTCCGGGTGCCCGCCGAGGCGGTGCTGGGTGGCGAGGGGCAAGCCTTCGTGATCGCGCAGACCCGGTTGGGCGGCGGCCGGATTCACCACGCGATGCGCACGATCGGCCTGGCCCAGAAGGCGCTGGACATGATGTGCGAACGAGCCCTGAGCCGCGAGACCCAGGGCAGTCGCCTGTCCGACAAGCAGTTCGTCCAGGGCTACATCGCCGACTCCTATGCCCAGTTGCTGCAGTTCCGGCTGATGGTGCTCTACACCGCGTGGGAGATCGACAAGTACAACGACTACAAGTTGGTCCGTAAGGACATCGCCGCGGTCAAGGTGGCGATGCCCGCCGTACTGCACGACATCGCCTGGCGGGCAATGCAGATCCACGGCGCACTTGGTGTCACCAACGAGATGCCGTTCCTGGGCATGGTCACCGGCGCCGCGGTGATGGGGCTGGCCGACGGCCCGACCGAAGTGCACAAGACGACGGTTGCCCGGCAGGTGTTGCGCGATTACCATCCGACCACCGACACCTGGCCCACCGAGTGGATTCCCCGCAAACGCGACGCTGCGAAAGCGAAGTTCGCCGAATACCTGGAAGCTGAGGTGGGCAACCTGTGAGCGAGATCGACACTGCGCGGCTTGCTGATTGGATGGACAACGCCGGGCTGGCGGGCAAGGGCGAGCCGCTTGAGGCCCGCTTCCTATCCGGCGGAACCCAGAACGTCATCTATGAGATCCGCCGGGGCGAGCACTCCTGCGTCCTCCGCATGCCACCGGCCGGGGCCCCACCCGACCGGGACAAGGGCATCCTGCGGGAATGGCGCATCATCGAGGCCCTCGACGGCACGGATGTCCCCCACACCGCCGCGATCGGTGTGTGTGCCGATCCAGAGGTGCTGGGGCGGCCGTTCTATCTGATGGGATTCGTCGACGGCTGGTCTCCGATGGACACTCATGGCCGCTGGCCTGAGCCGTTCAACACCGATCTGAGCACCCGCCCTGGGCTGAGTTATCAACTGGCGGAGGGTATTGCGCTGCTGTCCAATGTCGACTGGCAGGCCAAAGGGCTGAGTGACCTCGGTCGGCCCGACGGCTTCCACGAACGCCAGGTCTCCCGCTGGATCGGGTTCCTCGACCGGATCAAGAACCGCGCCCTGCCAGGCCTTGATGTCGCCACCGACTGGCTGCGAGCCCACAAGCCGCTCGATTTCATCCCGGGCCTGATGCACGGCGACTACCAGTTCGCCAATGTCATGTACCGCCACGGCGCCCCAGCCACGATGGCCGCGATCGTGGACTGGGAAATGGGCACCGTCGGAGATCCGAAGCTGGACCTGGCCTGGATGGTGCAGAGCTGGCCGGCCGATACCGACAACCCGGAGCCGTCTGAAATGGGCTACGTCGACATGCGCGGGATGCCCTCGCGTGACGACGTCGTGGCTCACTACGCCAAGGTGTCCGGACGACAGGTCGACGACCTCGACTACTACCTGGTGCTCGCGAAGTGGAAGCTTGCGATCGTGCTGGAGCAGGGTTTTCAGCGGGCCGGCGACGACGAGAAGCTGCTGGCGTTCGGTCCGGTGGTCACCGAACTGATGCGATCTGCCGCTGATCTCGCCGAATCCACTGATTACCGGTGAAAGCTGTCGTCTGCCCCGAGTACGGGCCTCCGGATGTGGTTCGCCTCGAGGACGTTCCCACTCCCCCGCTCGCCGCCGGTCAGGTACGGGTCCAGGTCGGCTCAGCCGCGGTCAACTTTCCCGACGTGCTGCTGGTCGCCGGCCAGTACCAGATCAAGGTGCCCGTACCGTTCATCCCGGGCAGCGAGTTCGCCGGTGTGGTGACCGAAGTCGCCAGTGACACCGACGGTTTCATCGTCGGTGACCGGGTGACCGGCACCGGGTTGTTCGGTGCGTTCGCCGAGCAGGTGTGTGTGCCGACGGCGGGGCTGGCCCGGATCCCCGACGGTGTGGACGACGGCACCGCGGCCGCCTTCGGGGTGGCGCACCGGACCGCGTATCACACGCTGCGATCGGTGGCCCGCATCCGACAGGGCGACGACGTGATCGTGCTGGGAGCCGGCGGCGGCGTGGGTTTGGCGGCGGTGCAGCTGGCGTCGACACTCGGCGCGCGGGTCACCGCGGTCGCATCATCTGACGAAAAGCTCTCCACTGCAGCACAATATGGCGCAGTCTCACTCGTCAATCACGCAAAGGCCGACCTGCGCGCCGCACTGCGGGAGGCGCTGCCTGACGGCGCCCACGCCGTGCTCGACCCGGTCGGCGGCGACCTGTCCGAACCGGCCTTGCGGTCCCTGCGCCGCAGCGGCCGGTTCGTGACCATCGGCTACGCCTCGGGCGTCATCCCTCGCATCCCGCTGAACCTGGTCCTGGTCAAGGGGATTCAGATCCTCGGCTTTCAGTTCCAGGACATACCCCCGGACGAGTTCACCCGTAACGAAGCCGAACTACGGGACCTGTTGGCCACTGGTGCGGTACGGCCCCACATCGGCGCGGTTTACTCCTTGTCCGAGACCGCCGCCGCGCTGCGGCAGGTCGCCGACGGGCGGGCGGTCGGCAAGGTGGTCATCGACCTCGCTTAAGCGTTATCCGCCCCGAGATCCTTCGGCGGGTAGAAGTACTCCCGCCAAGCCGTGATCTTCCCGTCTTTCACCTCATAAGCACCCATCACCGGCCAGCTCATTTGCTTGCCATCCACGATCCAGTAGTCGGTGCGCTCCATCAGCACCACGTCGCCGTCGACGGCCAGGTACAGAACTTTGAGGTCGACACAGTTCCCGCCGGCGAAGAACACCTTCATCATCTCGCCGATCGCTTCGCGACCAGAGAGCTTCGGCCAGTCCGGCCCGATGTCGAAGGTGGCGTCTTCGGCGAAGTGACTCATCACTTCGTCGACGTCGTTGCGGCCCCATGCGGCGATCTCGGCGCGCACGATTTCCTCAGCGGTCATCAGTACCCCGTCAGTCGTTGTGAAAGAGATTTACACTAGCCCGTCCGAGTGTAATTCCGATGGACATCACTTCCGGACCAGCACCACGTTTCAATCCGCAACAGCCAGTATCGAATTCGATCCTGGACCAGGAACCAGCAACCCAATCCTTGACCGGGCCACCTTCGGCCTGCTAAGCAGGTGCACAGCCCTTTCGATACGGTCAGGAGACCAGCCGTGCCCACTTCGACCGAAGCCGACCTGTACTACGACCCGTACAGCGTCGAGCTCAACATGGATCCCTATGCGGTATTCGCCCGCATCAGGGAAGAGGCCCCGCTGTACTACAACGAGCAGCACGATTTCTACGCACTGAGCCGCTACGACGACGTCAACAAGGCCGTCATCGACCACGAGACGTTCATCTCCGGGCGTGGAGCCTTGCTCGAGATCATCAAGTCCGGCATGGAAATTCCGCCGGGCACACTGATTTTCGAGGATCCGCCGATCCACAACATCCACCGCAATCTGCTCTCGCGGGTGTTCACCCCCCGCAAGGTGCTGGCGCTCGAACCGCAGATCCGCGAATTCACGGCGCGCTGCCTGGATCCACTGGTCGGATCGGACCGCTTCGACTTCGTCAATGACCTCGGCGAGCAGATGCCGATGCGCGTCATCGGCATGCTGTTGGGCATCCCCGAGGACCGTCAGCGGGCCATCACCGACCACGGCGAAGAGACCCTGCAAGGGCAGACGGTCGACGCCCTGGCCACCGGTGAGGTCTTCGCCGAGTTCATCGACTGGCGCGCCCAGCACCCGTCCGACGACATCATGACCGACCTGCTCAACGCCGAGTTCACCGACGAGACCGGCACCGTGCGCACGCTGCGCCGCGACGAGCTGCTGCTATATCTGACGGTCATCGCGACGGCCGGCTCCGAGACCACCACGCGGCTGATCGGCTGGGGCGGCAAGACCCTGGCCGACGTCCCTGATCAACGCCGTGAACTGGTGGAGAATCCCGAGCTCATTCCCCAGGCGATCGAGGAAATCCTGCGCTGGGAGCCACCGGCCCTGCAGATCGCCCGCTACGTCACCCGCGACGTCGAGTACTACGGCCAGACCGTCCCGGCGGGTTCGGCGATGCTGATGCTCGTCGGCGCTGCCAACCGCGACCACCGCCGGTTCGCCCCCGACGGCGACGTCTTCGACATCCACCGGGAACAGAAGTCACACATGACTTTTGGTGCGGGCACCCATTTCTGCATGGGCAACGCGCTGGCCCGGCTGGAAGGCCGCATCGCCTTCGAGGAGATCCTCAAACGCTTCCCCGAGTGGGAGGTCGACTGGGCGGGTGCGAAACCGTCGGAAACCGCTGCGGTGCGAGGCTGGGCCGCGATGCCTACCTTCGTATCCTGACCGGCCCACTCGCGGAAAGGACACGTCACGCCTACTGTCCGTAGGTGTAAAGGAAAGGTCAGCTGGCCGGGATCAGATCAGCGGGCACCGAGCGGCTGATCATCGTCCCGCACCGGAATGCCTCGCTGGTGCCGACGACCCGGGCCTCGGGATCATTGACCGCCGCCAGTGCCTGCGCCTTGAAAGCGCGTGCGGCAGCGGACAGTTCGTGGCGGACGGGATCAACGTGCAGGTCCGCCGGACACTCGTCGCCCCACAAGGTCACTTCGGTGTGTCCCTGCTCCAACGCGCCCAGGACACCGCGTCGCACGCGCTCATCGGTGTTGAACAGATCGGCGGCCACTGCCACGGTCTGCGGGTGCGGCCGGTCCTCCCAGGACTCCAGCACCGACTCCAGGGAAATCGTCTCCACCCCGAGAATCGCCAGCGGACGGACATCCTCGTCGGCACCGATCAGCACCGTGACATCCCACCCCGCCATCACCCGGTCGACCAGCCAGCCACCGGCGAACCGGACTGCGTCCACCACGCAAGGGGCGACCACATCAAGCCGATACCGCATGTCGTCCTCCAATCTCACTGGCCGGCCGCCCCGTTGCGGCCGCCCGACTGCTCGATCTCCCGCCCCAGCATCTCTGCGTAGCTCTTGAACACGTCCGTCAACGGGAGCGAGGGATCGAGTAGCCATGAGGTCTCCATTCCATTGATGAATGCCAGGATTTCCACGGCCTTGGTGGCCGCGTCGAAGTCGGAGCGGTAACGGCCGCTGAGCTGACCGCGGGTGATGATGTCGGTGACGATGTCGCGTGCCGCCTGCTGTCGTTTCAGCAAACGGTCGTGCAGTGGGGCGTCGGCTTGGATGTTCTCCACCAGCAGTACCGTGAACGTGCCGACCAACTCGGGTGCCCGGACGAACCGCTCGGCGACCCGCTTGATCTCCTGAGCGAGGTCACCGGAGCGGTCGGCGTGGGTGTCGTCGTCGTGATCGCGCGCGTCGAGGACTGCGTTGAGCAGTTGCTCCTTGGACTCGAAATGGTGCAACAAGCCGGCCGGAGTGACGCCGACCTCCCTGGCGATCTGGGCCAGGGAGGTGTTGCGCCAACCGTTGCGCGCCAGCAGCTTCTCGGCCACCGAAAGTATCCGCTGCCTGCGGTCTTCCCCCTTGGCCAGGAGCGTCTCATAGGGCCTTGCACCCTCAGACTGCCCCTGTAAACCAGAAACCGAAGCCACCGGACTCCTTCGTCGAACCAACCTAGTGAACACACAGTAGGTTGGTTTGACCGTTGTGACAAGCGTCTCAGGAAAAGAAGTTTCCGGTGGCCGTCACAACCGCCCGGTAGGCCCGGTCAGAGCCCAAGCGACTTGGCGATGATCACCTTCATGACCTCGCTGGTCCCGGCGTAGATGCGCGCCACCCGGGCATCCGTGTAGAGCCGGGCGATGGGGTACTCCATCATGTAGCCGTACCCGCCGAGGAGCTGCAGGCAACGATCGATCACTCGCGCCTGCATCTCCGTGCAGAACAATTTCACCCGGGCCGCATCGGCACCGGACAGCTCGCCGTCCACGTGCAGGGCCACCGCCCGGTCCAGCATCGCCTGGGCGGCCTCGACCTCTGTCGAACACGCCGCCAGCTCGAACTTGGTGTTCTGAAATGAGGACACCGGCTGGCCGAACGCCTTGCGGTCCTTCGTGTAGCCGATTGCCGCGGCGATCGCGGAGCGGGCCTGGGCCACCGAACCCACCGCCACCGTGAGCCGCTCCTGGGCCAGATTGTGACCGAGGTAGCTGAATGCCTCGCCTTCCTCCCCCAGCACGTTGGCCACCGGAACCCGCACATCGGCGAACGACAGTTCCGCGGTGTCCTGCACCTTGCAGCCCATCTTCTCCAGCTCGCGGCCCCGTTCGAAGCCCGCCATGCCGTCCTCGACGACCAGCAGGGTCAGCCCCTTGCGGCGGTTCTCCGGGTCGGTGGACGTCCGCGCCACCACGACCACCAGATCGGCCTGAATGCCACCGGTGATGAACGTCTTGGCACCGTTGAGGACGTACTCGTCACCATCACGAACGGCGGTGGTGCGCATCCCGGCCAGATCCGAACCGGTCCCCGGCTCAGTCATCGCGACCGCGGTCAGCAGCGTGCCCGCGGCCAGCCCGGGGAACCAGCGCTGCCGCTGTTCTTCGTTGGCGTAGTGCAGGAAGTACGGCAGGATCACCTCGAGCTGCGTGCGCACGGTCGACAGCGTCACCAGGGCACGGGCGGCCTCTTCCTGGAGAACCACGTTGTACCGGTAGTCGTCGATGCCCGCGCCTCCGTACTCCTCGGGGATCGCCATACCGAGCATGCCGAGCTCGCCCATGTGCTTGAAGACGTCACGCGGCATCCGTCCGCCCTTCTCCCACTCGGGATAGGCCGGGACGACTTCCTTTTCGATGAAATCGCGGGCGAGCGCACGGAATGCCTCATGATCCTCGGTGAACAGATTGCGTTGCACTACTTCTCCCTAGCGTCAGTCGATGAGCTCGACCAGCGTGGCGTTGGCGGTGCCGCCACCCTCACACATGGTCTGCAGTCCGTACCGAATTCCGTTGTCGCGCATGTGATTGATCATCCGGGTCATCAGCACCGCACCCGACGCGCCGAGCGGGTGTCCCAGCGCGATGGCGCCGCCGAGCGGGTTCAGTTTGGCCTCGTGGGCGCCCGTCTCGGCCAGCCACGCCAGTGGCACCGGGGCGAACGCCTCGTTCACCTCGAACACCCCGACCTCGTCGAGGCGTACGCCGGCCTTATGCAGGACCTTCTCGGTCGCCGGGATCGGCCCGGTCAGCATCAACACCGGATCCGCACCGGTCACCGCGCCCGCGCGATACCGCGCGATGGGCGAAAGGCCCATGGCCACAGCCGCTTCAGCAGTCATCACCAGCAGCGCCGCGGCTCCGTCGGAAATCTGCGAGGAGTTACCCGCGTGGATCACCCCGTCCTCGGCGAAGGCGGGCTTGAGACCGGCGAGCTTCTCCACAGTGCTACCGCGGCGCACTCCTTCGTCGGCGACCACCGGGTCGACCTGATCGGCCGGGTCCGGAAACACGGTGATCATCTGATTCTCGAAGGCACCACGGTCCTGCGCGGCCGCGGCCCGTTCGTGCGAAGCAACCGAGTACTCATCGAGACGGGTCCGGCTGAAACCCCACTTCTGCGAGATCATTTCAGCGGAAATGCCCTGGTTGAAAGCAAAACCCTTATACCGGTCAAGTGCCTTCGGTCCGTACGGCATGCCGGTCGAGCGGGCCGCCCCCAGCGGGACCTTGCTCATCACCTCCACGCCACCGGCCACCACCACATCCTGCTGGCCCGACATCACCGCCTGGACCGCGAAATCCAATGCCTGCTGGCTTGACCCGCAGGCCCGGTTGACCGTGGTGCCGGGGATGTGTTCGGGCCAGCCCGCGGCCAGCACCGAGTACCGACCGATGTTGCTGGACTGATCGCCGACCTGCGACACACAGCCCCAGATCACGTCGTCGATGATGTCGGGACTGATACCCGCCCGCTCCACCAGCGCGTTGAGCACCAGTGCGGACAGGTCGGCGGCGTGGAACCCGGACAGGCCGCCGTTGCGCTTGCCGACCGGGGTGCGGACGGCCTCGACGATGACGGTTTCGCGCATGGGATTCTCCTCTAGAACTAAGACTGGTAGGCCGGACCGATTGCACCCTGCTCGCGCAAGGCGTCGATCTTTTCCGCACTCAGGCCGATTCCGCCCAGGATGGCATCGGTGTGCTCGCCGAGCCCCGGCACCGCACCCATGCCCAACTCCATGCCGCTGATCACCGGCGGCGGCAACAGGGCCGAGATCTCCCCGTTGGGGGTGCCGACCGGACGCCACCGGTCCCGCGCTTTCAGGTGCGGATGCGTGATGACCTCACTGGGCAGGTTATACCGCGAATTGCCGATCCCGGCATCATCGGCGATCCGCTGAACGTCATCGAAATCATGCTGGGTACACCAGGATTCGATGGCCTTGTTCAGCTCGTCCCGATGTGCACAGCGGTCTGAGTTGGTGGCGAAGCGCGGATCGTCGGCCAGATCGGGGCGCTCGATGATCTCGCGGGCCAGCCGCTGCCATTCCCGGTCGTTGGTGGTCCCCAGCACCACGGTCTGCCCGTCACGGGTATCGAACGCACCGTAGGGCGCCACCGCCGGCGAACTCATCCCCAGCGGAACCTGGTCGATCCCGGAATGCTGGGTGTAGGCCAGCTGGTATCCCATGATGTCGGTCATCGTGTCGAACAGGCTGACCGCCACGGCCGGTGCGGCACCGGTGTCACCCTGGCGGGCCCGGCCAAGCAACAGCGCCATGATGGACAACGCCGAGTACAGCCCTGTGGTGATATCGGCAACCGCCGCACCGGGTTTGGCCGGCATCCCGGCATAGCCGGTCGACGCACACGAACCGGACTCGGCCTGCACCAGCAGGTCGTAGGCGCGCTTGTGCGACAAGGGCCCGCCGGGCCCGTAACCGTCGATCTCGACCGGGATCACCTGAGGATGGTGCACCTTGAGGTCCTCGGGTCCGAGCCCCAGGCGCGCGGTGGCGCCGGGAGCGAGATTGGACACCAAGGCGTCAGCATCATCGAGCAACCGGTGCAGCACCTCCATGCCCTCCGGGGACTTCAGATTGAGGGTGACCGATTCCTTGCCCCGGTTGGCCCACACGAAATGCGCCGCCTGTCCGAGCACCACATCGTCGTAGTCCCGGGCGAAGTCACCGCCCTTGGGGTTCTCGATCTTGATCACCCGGGCGCCGAAGTCGGCGAGGACCCGGGTGCACATCGGCGCCGAGACCGCCTGTTCCATCGCGATGACGGTGATCCCGGCCAGCGGCAGGGACGAACCGTCCGTCCTCGGTGGTTCGCTCGTAAACTCGCTCACAAGGTCACATAACCATGCCGCCATCGACCGGCAGTACCTGCCCGGTGATGTACGACGCGGCGTCGGAGGCCATGAAGACGAACGCACCGGCGACCTCATCGGCCTCGGCCCACCGCTTGAGCGGAATGCGGTTCATCATGTTGGCCGCGAACTTCTCGTTGGTGCGGATGGTTTCCGTCATCGGCGTTGCGGCCAGCGGCGCCAGGGCGTTGACCATGATGTTCTTTGTAGCCAATTCCCGGGCCAGCGACTTGGTGAAGCCGATCAGGCCGGCCTTGGCCGCCGAGTAGTTGACCTGGCCCAGGGTGCCGGTGAGACCGGCCGCCGAGGTGACGTTGATGACGCGGCCGGTCCCGTCGGTCGGCATGTGCGGCAGCGCGGCCTGGGTGACGTGGAAGGTGCCCATCACGTGGATGTCGAAGGTGACCCGGAACGTCTCGTCGGTGAGTTTCGGGAACATCGCCGGCGCGGTGACCCCGGCGTTGTTGACGACGATGTGCAGATTGCCCTCGCCCAGCGCGGCGGCCTGCGCAGCGGCGGCCACTGCGGCGCCGCGGTCACTGACGTCCAGCGCGGCGCTATCGGCCTTGCCGCCTGCAGTATTGATGCGCTCGGCCACCGCGGCCGCGGCAACACCGCTGATGTCGGTGACGAGCACTGAGGCACCGGCAGCGGCCAGCGCCTCGGAAACCGCGGCGCCGATCCCGGCACCGGCCCCGGTCACCAACGCCGAACGTCCGGTCAGGTCGAAATAGGTCCTCATTGAACTGGGCATCTCCTCAGTAACTCTTGGGCAGGCCGAGAACGTTGGCGGCAAGGAAGTTCAGGATCATCTCCTGGCTCACCGGTGCGATCTTCATCAGTCGGGACTCCCGGAAGAACCGGGAGATGTTGTATTCCTCGGAGTAACCCATCCCGCCATGGGTCTGCAGCGCACGGTCGGCAGCCCCAAATCCCGCGTCGGCGCACAGGTACTTGGCCATGTTGGCCTCCCGACCGCACGGCTTGCCGTTGTCGTAGAGCCAGGTGGCCTTGCGCAGGATCAGCTCGGCGGCGTCAAGGCGGGCCAGCGAGTCGGCGAGGGGGAACTGGATGCCCTGGTTCATGCCGATCGGCCGGTCGAACACCACCCGCTCGTTGGCGTATTTGACCGCGCGGTCCAGCGCCACGCGACCGATGCCGAGGGCCTCGGCGGCGATCAGCATCCGCTCAGGGTTGAGCCCGTGCAGGATGTACTTGAAGCCCTTGCCTTCCTCGCCGATCAGATGCTCAGCCGGCACCCGCAGATCGTCGATGAACAACTCGTTGGAGCTCACCGCATTTCGGCCCATCTTGTTGATGGGCCGAATCTCGACGTGATCGCGGTCGAGATCAGTCAGGAACAGCGACAGTCCGTCGGTCGGCTTTCCTCCGCGTTTCTCCACGTCTTCGCGGGATTCGGTGCGAGTGAGCAGCAGGATCTTCTCGGACTCAAGCGCTTTGGAGATCCATACCTTGCGGCCGTTGACAATGTAATTTTCGCCGACCTTCTTGGCGAAGGTGGTGATGCGCGAGGTGTCCAGGCCGGCGCCGGGTTCTGTGACACCGAAGCACACGTGCAGGTCGCCGTTGACAATCCGCGGGAGCGTCGCCTTCTTCATCTCCTCTGAGCCGAATACGACGACCGGCTGCATCCCGAAGATCGACATGTGGATCGCGCTGGCGGCATTCATGGCTCCGCCTGACCGGGCCACCTCCTCTGCCAGGATGGTGGCCTCGGTGATGCCGAGGCCGTGCCCGCCGTACTCCTCGGGAATCGTCATCCCGAGCCAGCCCCCGCCGGCGATGGCGTCGTAGAACTCCTGCGGGAACTCGTGGGCCTGGTCCTTGGTCATCCAATAGTGGTCATCGAACTTGCCCGCCAGCTCCGCAACGGATTTGCGGATCAGCTGCTGGTCCTCGGTCAGCTCGAAGTTCATACCGCCCGACACTGTGTGCTCTCCTATTTTTCTCGGCCGCTCGCCTTGACATTCAGTCTCGTGCGCCGGCAACGGCTTTCGCATTGACTTGGAAGTCGGCGAAGCTGGCGCCGGTCTTTTCCTTCTTGCTCAGTGCCTGGATCGACACGTCGTGGCCCTCGGCCTGCCTGCGCAGAGCACCGACGGTTGCCTGCTCCTTGGGGACGTGGACGAACGGGTCGAAGTGGTAGAGCCGCATGGCGTTCTCATGGGTGATCTTGTTGATCTCGTCGTCGGGTACCTCGTAGGTGTCGAACACCGCGCTCAACTCTTCGGGGGCGCCCGGCCACATCGAGTCGCTGTGCGGGTAGTCCATCTCCCAGCAGATGTTGTCCACCCCGATCTCGTGGCGGTTCTTCACCCCGACCGGATCGGAGATGAAGCAGGTCATGAAGTGCTCCCGGAACACCTCCGAGGGCAACTTGCCGCCGAAGTCCTGATGCGTCCACGTCGAGTGCATCTCATAGGTGCGGTCCACCCGGTCCAGGAAGTACGGAATCCACCCGGTGCCGCCTTCGGACAGTGCGATCTTGAGGCTCGGGTACGCCTTGATCGGCGCCGACCACAGCAGATCGGCCGCGGCCTGCACGATGTTCATCGGCTGCAGCGTGATCATCACGTCCATCGGGGCATCCGGGGCCGTGATCGCCAGCTTGCCCGACGACCCGATGTGCACGTTCATCACGGTTTCGGTGTCGACGAGGGCCTCCCACAACGGCTTCCAGTACTCAAGGTCGTGGAAGGAGGGATACCCCAGCGTCGACGGATTCTCGGTGAAGGTCAGCGAATGCACGCCCTTGCGCGACACCCGGCGCACTTCGTCGGCGCACAGCTGCGGATCCCAGATCGCCGGGATCGCCATCGGGATGAAACGGCCCGGGTGGGACCCGCACCACTCATCGATGTGCCAGTCGTTGTAGGCCTGAACCAGCGCCAGCGAGAAGTCGTCATCGTCGGTGGCGAACAACCGCGCGGCGAAACCCGGGAACGAGGGGAAGTTCATGGTGGCCAGCACGCCACCGGCGTTCATGTCCTTGACCCGCTCGCCTGCGTCGTAGCAGCCCTTGCGGATCTCATCGAGCCCCTGGGGCTCCAGGCCGTACTCCTCCTTGGGCCGGCCGGCCACCGCGTTGAGCGCCACATTCGGGATCACGGTGTCACGGAACTGCCAGGTGTCGCTGCCGTCGGGGTTGTGCACCAGACGCGGCGCCTCATCCCGGTACTTGGCCGGCAGGTGATTCCGGAACATGTCCGGTGGCTCGATGATGTGGTCATCGACGCTGATCAAGATCATGTCGTCTTTGCGCACTGCCTCGCTCCATTCCATGGGCTGTCACATTGGTTCTCTATGAGAGAAAACTAGCTTCTCATCTAGCGAGAATCAATGTCTGATGCCGTTGACAAGCAGATTTGGCCAGGTCACCGCAGAACCTGGCGCGTTCTTGTTGACCATCGCCCCAAAAGATGGAAACCTGTTAGTCGGAAATGAGAACCTGATTCTCGCCATCGAGAGTCACGAGAGACACCGATGGGTCATCGAGAGGAGAACCGCGCCGTGCGCTTGGCCCCTTTGCCCGCCGAGGAGTGGGACGACGATGTGCGACGAGCACTCTCGGTCATGCTTCCGGAGGAGCGGCTCAACCCCGAGGGCGCGGGCACCGCACTCTCGACGCTGGCCCGCCACCCTTCCCTGACGAAGGCCTTCCTGCGGTTCAGCAATCACCTGCTGTTCCGTTCGACCTTGGACCCGCAGATGCGCGAGCTGGCCATCCTGCGGATCGCTCACCGCAAGAAGTGCGAGTACGAGTGGACGCACCACGCCTTCATCGGCAAGTCCGAGGGGCTCACCGATGAGCAGATCGCGAGCAGCACGAGCGGCGAAGGCTCTACCTCCCTCGATCAACTCGTCCTCGACTCCGTCGACGAACTCGACGGGCAAGCGGAGATCTCGGACGGCACCTGGGCTGCGCTGAGCGAGCACCTCTCCGAGCGCCAGCGCATGGACCTGGTTTTCACGATCGGCGGCTATGGACTGATGGCCATGGCTTACAACACCTTTGGAATCGCGCCGGAATCCGGCCACTAACTCAAGAAGAAAGTAGAGGTAGATGATGGCGTTCTTCCCGAAGCCGGCTGCCGGCAGCTGGACCGAGAACTGGCCCGAACTGGGCACCGGCCCGGTCGATTACACCGATTCGATCGATCCCGAGCACTGGAAACTGGAGCAGCAGGCCATCTTCCGCAAGACCTGGCTGCACGTCGGGCGCGTCGAGCGGCTACCCAAGACCGGTAGCTACTTCACCCGGGAAATGCCCTCGGTGGGCACGGGCACCTCGATCATCATCAACAAGGACAAAGACGGCGAAATCCACGCCTTCTACAACCTGTGCCGTCACCGCGGCAACAAGCTGGTCTGGAACGACTACCCGGGTGAGGAAGTGTCGGGCAGCTGCCGCCAGTTCACCTGCAAGTACCACGCGTGGCGCTATGACCTCAAGGGCGATCTGACCTTCATCCAGCAGGAGCAGGAGTTCTTCGACGTCGACAAAGCCGACTACCCGCTCAAGCCGGTCCGCTGCGAGATCTGGGAAGGCTTCATCTTCGTCAACTTCGACGATGACGCCAAGCCACTGGTCGAGTCCATGGGCGACTTCGGCAAGGGTCTCGAGGGCTACCCGTTCCACGAAATGACTGAGGTCTACAGCTACAAGGCCGAGATCAAGGCGAACTGGAAGCTGTTCATCGACGCGTTCATCGAGTTCTATCACGCGCCGATCCTGCACATGAAGCAGGCGACCAAGGAGGAAGCCGAAAAGCTGGCCAAGGTCGGCTTCGAGGCGCTGCACTACGACATCAAGGGCGATCACTCGATGATCTCGTCCTGGGGTGGGATGTCCCCGCCGAAGGACCTCAACATGGTGAAGCCGATCGAGCGGATCCTGCACAGCGGTCTGTTCGGCCCGTGGGACCGCCCCGACATCAAGGGCATCCTGCCGGATGAGCTGCCGCCGGCGGTCAACCCGGCCCGTCAGCCCACCTGGGGCCAGGACAGCTTCGAGTTCTTCCCCAACTGGACTCTGCTGCTGTGGGTTCCGGGCTGGTACCTGACGTACAACTACTGGCCGACGGGCGTGGACAGCCACATCTTCGAGGCCAACCTGTACTTCGTACCGCCGAAGAACACCCGTCAGCGTCTGAGCCAGGAACTGGCCGCAGTGACGTTCAAGGAGTACGCGCTGCAGGATGCCAATACCCTGGAGGCCACCCAGACCCAGATCGGCACCCGGGCGGTCACCGAGTTTCCGCTGTGTGACCAGGAGGTCCTGCTGCGCCACCTGCACCACACCGCGCACAAGTACGTCGATGCCTTCAAGGCAGAACAAGCCGAGAAGGCTGCGACCAATGGGAAGGCCGCTCACAAAGAGAAGGACGAGGCACATGTCTGAAACGCAAGAAGCTCTGCTGCCTGCCGAGTTCGCCGACCTGGAGCGGTTCAGCGACTGGATCCTGGCCACCGAGCCCGAGCGCTACGCCAAGCGGCTGGCCTCGACCATGGACGAGATGCAGGATCTCTACGACGTCGGGATGGCCCGCCTCGAGGAGGTCATGGTCTACCTGGATGCCCGTTTCCCGTTGCACGACATGCCCGATGACGCCAAGCGGCTGATGCACCTGATGCAGTCCGTGGTGATGGTGAGCTTCCCGGTGGAGGCCTGGAAGCAGCCGCGCGTGCTCGACAGCGGTGCGGCCTGGGTCGAGATCACTCGGGAGCCGGTGGTCTGAGCATGCTGACCCTCAAGGCTGCGGGTCTCGTCGACGTCGATGCCGGGACGATCATTCGTCCCGGCATTGTCCGTGTCGACGGAGACCGTATTGTCGCCGTCGGAGACGGCAAATCAGACACAGCTATCGGCGACAATTCGGACGACGAGGTGATCGATCTCGGCGACTCGATCCTGCTGCCCGGCCTGATGGACATGGAAGTCAACCTGCTGATGGGCGGCCGGGGCGAGAACCCGGGCCTGTCCCAGGTGCAGGACGATCCCCCGACCCGCGTGCTGCGCGCGGTCGGCAATGCCCGCCGCACCCTGCGCGCCGGGTTCACCACGGTGCGCAACCTCGGGCTGTTCGTCAAGACGGGTGGGTACCTGCTCGACGTCGCCCTGGGCAAGGCCATCGACGCGGGCTGGATCGACGGTCCGCGCATCGTCCCGGCCGGTCACGCCATCACCCCCACCGGCGGACACCTGGACCCGACGATGTTCGCGGCGTTCATGCCGGGCGCCCTCGAGCTGACGGTCGAGGAGGGCATCGCCAACGGGGTCGACGAGATCCGTAAAGCGGTGCGCTACCAGATCAAGCACGGTGCCCAGCTGATCAAGGTGTGTGTGTCCGGCGGCGTCATGTCGCTCACCGGAGAGGCCGGCGCACAGCACTATTCGGACGAAGAGCTGCGGGCCATCGTCGACGAGGCGCACCGTCGCGGGCTGCGGGTCGCCGCGCACACGCACGGCGCCGAAGCCGTCAAGCATGCGGTGGACTGCGGCATCGACTGCATCGAGCACGGGTTCCTGATGGACGACGAGGCGATCCAGAAGCTGGTCGACAACGACCGCTTCCTGGTCACCACCCGCCGATTGGCCCAGGCCATGGACGTATCGAAAGCCCCGAAGGTGTTGCAGGACAAGGCCGCCGAGATGTTCCCGAAGGCCGAGACGTCGATCAAGGCGGCGTACGAGGCCGGGGTGAAGATCGCGGTCGGCACCGATGCGCCTGCCATTCCGCACGGCAAGAACGCCGACGAACTCGTCACGCTGGTGGAGTGGGGTATGCCGCCGGCCGCAGTGTTGCGCGCCGCGACAGTGGTGGCCGCCGATTTGATCAACGTCACAGACCGGGGCCGACTGGCCGAGGGACTGCTGGCCGACATCATCGCGGTGCCGGGTAATCCGCTTGAAGACATCACCGTTACACAGCATGTCAATTTTGTAATGAAAGGCGGTAAGGTCTTCCGCAATGAGCACATCAACTGATTCCCCGACACGGACCGAGGACCTCATCGAGATCCAGCAGGTGCTCGCCAAATACGCGGTGACCATCACGCAGGGCGACATCGACGGTCTCGTCAGTGTTTTCACCCCCGACGGCACATACAGCGCATTCGGCGAGACCTACACGCTGAATCGCTTTCCGGTGCTGGTGGACGCCGCTCCCAAGGGCCTGTTCATGACCGGCACCGCCCTGATCGACCTGGTCGAAGGGGCGGATAACGCGTCAGGGACTCAACCGCTCTGCTTCATCGAGCACTCCAAGCACGACATGCGCATCGGCTACTACCGCGACACCTACGTGCGGACCGCCGAGGGCTGGCGGCTGAAGACGCGTGCGATGACCTTCATCCGGCGCAGCGGCGATCACGACCACGGCCGGCCGCATGCAATCGGCAGGCCTTCGGCCGATGTCGCCGACCAAACGGCTCCGGAAGCCCGATGAGCGACCTGTTCGACACCGCGACCTTCCGTGCGGCGCTGCAGGATTGGATCGCCGAGAATGATCTGACACCGCCCGACGATCATTCGCTGCAGGGCCACATGCGGCAGTTCGCCCGGGTGCAGAAGGCGCTGTACGACGGCGGCTGGAGCCGCTACGGCTGGCCCGAGCACGCCGGTGGGCTGGGCGGACCGGCGATGCTGCGCGCGATCGTCGGCGAGGAGGTAGTGGGTCGCAGGCTGGCCGAACCCGGCCCGTACTCGATGCTCGAAGTGCTGGCGCCGACGATGATCGACTATGCGCCCAAGGAGCTGGCCGCCGAGATGGTGCCAAAACTCCTGTCCGGCGAAGAGCAGTGGTGCCAGGGGTTCTCCGAACCCGGCTCGGGCAGTGATCTGGCATCGCTGACCACCCGCGCCGTCCAGCGCGAGGACGGCAAGTGGGTCATCAACGGCCAGAAGGTCTGGACCAGCTTCGCGCAGTACTCCCACCGCTGCATCCTGCTGACCCGTACCGGCGATGCAGACACACCCAACCACCAGGCCATCACGGCGTTCTTCGTCGACACGGACGCGCCCGGCATCAGCGTGCGGCCGTTGCGCACCATGCACGATGTCGACGAGTTCTGCGAGGTGTACTTCGACGATGTCGAGGTCGACCCGAGCCGGATGCTCGGGAATCCGGGCGACGGTTGGCAGCTGGCGATGGACCTGCTGCCCTACGAACGCTCGACCTGCTTCTGGCAGCGCATCGCTTACCTGTACTCACGGTTCGACGCGTTGGTGGAAGCGGTGAAACGGCAAGGGCAGGTGGTGGATCCGGACCTCGGCGAGGTCTATCTGGCCCTGCATACGCTGCGCTGCCGATCGGCGGCAACCCAGCACCGGCTTGCCGAGGGCCACAAGCTCGGACCGGACACCTCGATCGACAAGGTGCTGCTGGCCGGTGCCGAGCAACTGCTCTACGACACCGCCCGCAATCTGCTGCCCGGCGTGATCGAACTCGAAGAGTCCGAATGGCGTACCGAGTACCTGTATTCGCGGGCCTCGACAATCTATGGCGGCACTGCCGAAGTGCAGCGCAACATCATCGCGCGCCGACTGCTGGACCTCGGGAAGGAGTGATCTGGTGACCGAATTGGATACCGAATCACTGGGCCTGCTTGAAGACACGCTTCGTAAGACCATGCTGGCGGTCTCGGGCGCCGAGCTGGACGCCGCCCTGGCCGAGCTCGGCTGGGCCGAGATGCTGTCGGACATGCCCGAGGTCGCCTTGCCGCTGGTGTTCCGGCTTCTGGGCGAAACAGGTTCGCACGCCTCAATTCTCAACGATGTTCTGCTGGAGACCATCGGCGGTCTGCCCGGCGGTACCCCGCCGATGCCCTATGCCGGTGGCACCTGGGTGGTCTGGGAGCGCCAGGACAATGCAGCCAGCAGCGCCTCGACATTGGGCGGCCTGCCGCTGCGCCAGGTACCCGACGGCCAGCTGCTCCGCATATCAGAGGCCCGTCGCGCGCTCGGCTGGTGGCTGGTCGGCTCGGCCCGTGCGATGCTCGCGCTGGCCCGACAGCACGCACTGGACCGGGTCCAATTCGGCAAGCCGATCTCGTCCTTCCAGGCTGTGCGGCACCGACTGGCCGAGACGCTGGTGGCCATTGAGGGTGCCGAGGCGACACTGAGCCTGCCCGGCGCCGACAATGTCGATCTGAACTCGCTGCTGGCCAAGGCCGCCGCGGGTAAGGCCGCTCTGACTGCGGCCAAGCACTGCCAACAGGTGCTCGGCGGTATCGGTTTCACCGAGGAGCACGAGCTGCACAACCACGTGAAGCGGGTCCTGGTGCTCGACGGATTACTGGGCAGCTCAAGAGAACTCACCCGCAAGGCCGGCGCCGGGTTGCGTGCCCGCGGGACCGTGCCGCGTCTGGCCCAGCTGTAGCGTTTCTCGCCGCCAACCACCCCTGCCGAACAGACGCGGAGGTACCCCGGAAAGCCGATTTTCGGGTACCGAAGCGTCTGCTCGCGCTAGGGGGTGACAGGCTCGGCGAAGACCGTGGCCGTCGAGCGGCCACGCAGAACCGTCGAGCCGCGCACCACCCAGTGCTCACCTTCGTCCGCGTCGGCGTGGGCCAGGGCGCTGCCCGAACACAACACCGTCGACTCGCGGTCCTTGGCGTGGTCGGCCAGGCGCGCCGCTTCGTTGACGGCGTCACCGATCACGGTGTACTCGTAGCGGTTCTCGGCACCGATGTTTCCCGCGAAAACCGAGCCGCACGAAATGCCCACGCCGAACTCCACATCCGGTAGTCCATGCAGCCGCGGCACCAACGCGCGCGCGGTGGCCAGCGCCGAAGATGCCGGGTTGTCCAGCCGTAGCGGTGCTCCGAAGACGGCCAGCACGGCGTCGCCCTCGAACTTGTTGATCAGGCCGTGATGCCGTTCGACGGTGTCCACCACGATCTTGAAGAACCCGTTGAGCAGCTGCGCCACTTCCTGCGGCGGGCGTGAGGCAGCGAGGACCGTCGAGCCGACCAGATCGACGTAGAGGACGGCGGCCTCGCGGACGTCCCCGGTGACCGCCCCGCCCTGCTGCAGCGCATGGCGGGCCACGTCAACCCCGACGTACCGGCCGAACAGGTCGCGTAACCGGTTCCGTTCGGCCAGGCCGGCCAGCATCCGGTTGAATCCGTATTGGAGTCGGCCGATCTCAGATGACTCATACACCTTGACCGAAACACCGGACCAACCTCGTTCGACCGCTTTCATGGCCAGCACGACCTCCCCGACCGGGTCGGATACCGAACGCGCCACCAGGATCATCGACCGAAGGCCGAAGGCCAGCGAGATGACCGCGAGCACGAGCACCGCGGCCTCGACCGGCGCCGTCTTCTGCACAAACCAGCCGTTGGAGCGTGCCAACACGATCAAGGCGATACCTGCCAGGGGCAGCCCGCTGAACAGGGTCCAGATGGTGATCAGCCGGGCCAGCACGCCGGGCATCCGCACCATCGCGGACGAGGACGCGGTCAGCGACGCGGCCACGATCGGCCGCAACATCCGTTGCGTCACCAGGAATCCCATGCAGGCGGCCGCAACACCGCCGAAGATGATCGCACCACCCATCACGTAGGCCACACCTCCCCCGACATCGAGGTTCAGCAGCGTGTACACGAGCGCGCTCACCGCCCAGGTGGTGAACTGGATGATGGTCTGACGCGGTGCGATACGCATGGCCGCGCGCTGCTGTTGCGGCGTCGGGTCCTGCCCCGCGGCAAACCATTTGAACGTCGGATGGACGTTGACCCAACCGACGACGGTGTCGACGATCGCCGCCGCGACCATCAGCGCGATCAGCGCAACGAGATTCGCCTGGGTCAGCAGCTCGCGCGCATCGCCCACGGTGTTACGGCTCAGCGCCAGCACCACGAGCGTCACCGCAGCCGCCGCGGTCGTCTGCGCGTAGATCTGCCTGGCCGCGTAACTCACGCTGAGCCGGACCGCCCCCATCTCAGAGGCCCAGGCCTACTTGATGTTCTGCTTCATTCCGTCGATATCCATCAGCACCGGCCATCCGCTGACGCTAAGCGCATTGCCGTGCCCGGTCTGGTGAATGTCAAACACCGATTGGATCGCGGCGTAGAAGCCCTGTACGTCGAGGGTCTGGTTGACCGCGCGCTTGGCCTGACGCAAGGCAAATGCCGGCATCTGGGCGATCTGCGCGGCCAGTTCCGCAGCCTGGGCGTCGAGTTCCGCGCGCGGCACCACCCGGTTCACCATGCCGGTGCGCTCCGCCTCCTCGGCCGTCAGCGCCCGGCCGGTGAACAGGATTTCCTTGGCCTTGCGGGCGCCGAGCTCCCAGGTGTGACCGTGGTATTCGACGCCGCCGATACCCATCAGCGCCACCGGATCCGAGAACAGCGCGTCATCCGCGGCCAGGATCAGATCGCACGGCCAACAGAGCAGCAGACCGCCCGAGATGCAGCGTCCCTGCACTGCAGCGATCGACGGCTTGGGCACATTGCGCCACCGCAACGTGTACTCCAGGTAGCGCCGCGACTCGTGCTCGATGAGGAACTCCAGCGTGATCTTGTCGGGGACCGGACCGCCGCCACGCAGGTCATGGCCTGCGGAGAAGTGCTTGCCGTTGGCCCGCAGCACGATCACCTTCACCTCGCGGTCGTCGGCGGCCCTGGTCCAGGCGGCGTCGAGCTCGTCGAGTAGTTCGGGGTTCTGCGCGTTGGCGGCTTCTGGCCGGTTCAGCGTGATCGTCGCGATCGAATCGGCGACGTCGTAGTCGATGTACACGTGTTTCCTTCTGCTTACCGCTGCCACACGACAGCCGTCTTCGCGATGCGGCAGCTACCGGCAGAAAGCGCCCCGGCGGCGCCAATATTTGATGCGAAACCCTTCTTCTCAAAGGACTTCTATAATTCCCATCATGAGAATACTATTCTCACAGTACGAAAGTTACAATCTCCGACACGTTGACCGCGAGGGGGTCTGGCACCACGATGGCAAGGCGTTCTCCGGTACAGTCAGTTCATGTTCTCCCCACTCGACAAGCGTCGGAGCGGCCAGTGACCACTGCTGGCGAAGAGCCCGCTTGGAAGCAACGAGCGGTCGAACGGTCGATCAAAACCGCCAAATTGCGCGCCGCGCAGCGCGTGCAACGTTTCCTGGACGCAGCCCAGGCGATCATCATCGAAAAGGGCAGCACCGACTTCACGGTCCAAGAGGTCGTCGACCGCTCCCGGCAGTCGCTACGGAGCTTCTACCTGCAGTTCGACGGTAAGCACGAGCTTCTGCTGGCGCTGTTCGAGGACGCGCTGAGTCGCTCGGCCGAGCAGATCCGCGCGGCCACCTCCACCCAAGGTGAGCCGATCGAGCGACTCAAGGTCGCCATTCAGCTGCTCTTCGAATCGTCCCGGCCCGATCCTGCCGCCAAGCGTCCGCTGTTCACCGACTTCGCGCCCCGGCTGTTGGTGTCACACCCGTCCGAGGTCAAGGTCGCCCACGCTCCACTGCTGGCCCTGCTCACCGAACTCATGGAGGAAGCCTCCGAGGCCGGCCAGCTGCGCGACGGGATCAACCCGCGGCGGATGGCGGCGATGACCATGCAGACGGTGATGTTCGTCGCGCAATCGAGCGGCGGCACCGACGAGGCGTCGATGCACCCGATCAGCGCCGACGAGGTCTGGGACTTCTGCGCCAATGGATTCGCCGCCAGCTAGTTGAGAATTTCATTCTCCTAGCTAAAGAATTGGCCTCGCCCTCAGGCGTGTGCCCGATCTCCGGACTGACCGATGTCGCGTCGCACATCGGCCGGCCGAGCCATCGAAACCCATCCGTTGCGCTCGATCATCGAGCCGCCACACCTGGAACTGACCACTGTTCATGTCTTCGGCGCCGGCAAGGTCGGCGTTGACGCCGGCGAGCTGCGGCCTGCCCATTCCGCTCGATCAGACGGCGGCAGTGGCCCCGGGACACACCGCGAACCACGCGGTCAACGCGGTGCCCTTCGTCTGCACCGCCGAGACGGGCATCCACTCGACCGTGGTCTGCCGCAGATCGTCGCGACAAAGGGTGTGAGAACTTCATTCTTCTAAGCGAAGAGTACAAATTGCCTGAAACGTATCTGTCGTTGACACAGCGGGCGACCCGGTGACAGAGTTGCTGAGCAGGTGCACAGAATTTCACCGAGTATGCGACAGACACGAAACAGAACTGGGGTAATCAATGACTGGACGGGTGGAAGGCAAGGTCGCGTTCGTCACCGGAGCGGCCCGCGGCCAGGGACGTAGTCACGCACTACGGCTGGCGCAGGAGGGCGCCGACATCATCGCGATCGACATCTGCGGACCGATCCGGCCCGGCGTGGAGACCGCCATCCCGGCCTCCACCTCCGACGACCTGGCCGAGACCGCGAATCTCATCAAGGGGCTCAACCGCCGCGTCGTCACCGCCGAGGTCGACGTCCGCGACGCCGGGGCGATCAAGGCGGCCGTCGACAGCGGTGTCGAGCAGCTCGGTCGCCTCGACATCATCGTGGCCAACGCTGGCATCGGCAACGGCGGCGACGTCCTACACGAGACCAGTCAGTTGGACTGGGACGAGATGATCGACGTCAACCTGTCAGGTGTCTGGAAGTCCGTCAAAGCCGGTGTGCCGCACCTGATCAAGGGTGGCAACGGCGGGTCGATCATCCTGACCAGCTCGGTCGGTGGACTCAAGGCCTACCCGCATTGCGGTAACTACGTTGCCGCCAAGCACGGTGTCGTCGGCCTGATGCGCGGCTTCGCTGTGGAGCTGGGTCAGCACAATATCCGGTGCAACACCGTGCATCCCACGCATGTCGCGACCCCGATGCTCCACAACGACGGCACATTCAAGATGTTCCGGCCGGACCTGGAGAACCCGGGTCCCGACGACATGGCGCCGATCTGCCAGCTGTTCCACACGCTGCCCATCCCGTGGGTCGAGGCTGTGGACATCAGCAACGCCGTGCTGTTCCTGGCCTCCGACGAGGCCCGCTACATCACCGGTGTGACGCTGCCGGTCGACGCGGGTAGCTGCCTCAAGTAGCTCCGGAAACCCTAGCCCGGACCGAGTGCCACCGTCGACGTGAAGCGTCTGCCCGGTGACGTAGCCGGACAGGCTGGAAGCCAGAAAGACTGCTGCCCCGGCGATTTCGTCGACATGACCGGCCCGACCCAGCGGGATGGCATCAGCGATACCCAACGGCGGCCCGTCTGGCGACAGCGCCATGAGTCCCTCGGTGAGGGTGAGGTCGGGCGCGATCGCGTTGACCCGGATCTTGTGCGGTGCAAGCTCGAACGACGCAGTCTGGGTGTAGTTGATCACGCCGGCCTTCGCCGCCGCGTACGCGGCATAGCCGGGGGCCGCGCGCACTCCTTCGATCGACGTGAGATTGATGATGCTGCCGGGCAATTCGTCGGCCACCAACCGACGTGCCACCCGCTGTGTGCACAACAACACATGGCGCAGATTGCTCTTGTACAGGGCGTCCCAACCGTTCTCGCTCGTCTCCAGCAACGGCGAGGCGAACACACCGCCGGCATTGTTGACCAGAATGCGTACCGGCCCCAACTCGGCGGCGGTCTGCGCCAGCGCGGCATCCACCTGCTCGGCGTCGCGCACATCGGTGACGATCCCCAGGGCACCTATCGACGCCGCGGCATCAGCGCAGCTCTCCTGGTTGCGTTCCCAGATCGCTACCGAGGCCCCGAACGCTGCCAGCCCGGCCGCAATACCCCGGCCGATACCGGCGCCGCCGCCGGTGACGACGGCCACCTGACCGGTGAGAAGAATGTCAGAAGGATTGATAGCCATGGCTTTCCACCCTAGCCGGTTCCCGCCGAGCAGACGCCGGAGTACCCGAAGTCCCCACTATTGGGGTGCTTTCACTGAGGGCACCTCCCGCTTGTGAAGTGGTCCCCGAAAGTTGGACTTCATTGCGGGGGACTGCTCGCGCAGAATCAGCGAGAGGCCTTGCGGCGTCCGCCCGGTTCGGTCCCGATCACGCCGTCGGTGGCCAGTGCGGTGATCTCCTCGTCGGACAACCCCAGCTCGGCCAGAAGTTCGTGATTGTGCTCGCCGAGTAGCGGTGCGGCCTGCCGGTGCAGCGCTCGTGGCCCGTTGGCCAGCGAAACAGGCAGCGTGCTGTGTGGTGCGGCGTTGTTGACCGGGTGCCCGACGTGCTCGAAGAACCGCCGGAATCGCAGCTGCGGCAGCTCCAGCTGACGGTGCGGCTGCATCACCTTGGCCACCGGAACACCAGCGGGCCACAGAGTTTCGACGATCTCGTCGCCGCTGCGGGGCAGGCACCAGGCCGCCAGCTCCTCATCGATCAGATCGTGGCGGGCCCGGCGCCCGGCCACGGAACCCAACGCAGGATCCGTCGCCCAGTCCGGTTCCCCGAGCGCCGCACGCAGCGCGGCCCACTGGGCATCGGTGCTGACCGCGATCGCCACCCAGCTGTCGTCGCGGCCAAACTCGTCGATCTCGGTGCTCTGATAGATGTTCTGCGGCGCCGCAGCCGGACCCCGGTTTCCATCGCGCTGCAGCAGCGCCCCGTAGGCCGAGTACTCGATCACCTGCTCGGCGGCGATGTTGAGCGCGGCATCGACCATCGCGGCCTCGACGAGCACCCCCTGCCCGGTGCGACGGCGGTGCTCGAGTGCGAGCATCAATCCCGACAGCGCGTGCACCCCGGCGTTGGGATCACCGATCGAATACGGTTCGAACGGAGTGCGATCCGGGTAACCGGTCAGCCAGCTCAAACCCGAGGCATCCTCGATGATGTAGGCGAATGCCGGGTTGTCCCGCCACGGCCCGTCGAGCCCGAAGCCTGGCATGCGCACCATGATGATGTCTTCGCGCAGCTCCCGCAGCGAATCGAAATCGAGCCCGATCTGTTCGATCACCCTCGGAGTGAAGTTTTCCACCACCACGTCACACGTGGCGATCAGCCGGCGCAACAGATCCCGGCCCTGTTCTGTCTGGAAATCCAGCGTCAGGCTCTTCTTGTTGGTGTTGAGCGCACTGAAGATCGGCGAACGCTCCCACCACTGCTCCACGGTGGCCGGGATACCGGCGATCAACCGGGTGCCGTCCGGGCGCGGAGTCGACTCCAGATGGATCACCTCGGCGCCGAGCATGCCGAGGGGATGGGTGCACGACGGACCGGCCCAGAACGTGGTCATATCGAGCACGCGTAACCCGCTGAACGGCAGCCGATCACCGCTCGGAACACCGGCCGGGACTTCGCGCGGGTTCAGCTCGGCCGCCCGGATCTCCTCGGTGTGCTCGCCGAGGTGCGGAGCCGGTGCCGCCTCCCGCAGCGCCACACCGGACAGCCGGTACGGCGCAGCGGGTTGGGTAAACCCGTACTGCGGATTGCGGATGAACGCGTTCCGCTCCACGAAATGGTCCACGGCGGTGACGTTCTCACCGTTGCCGACCGGCGAGTTCGGGATCCGGAATGCCGCTGCAAGTTCACGGAGGTCTTCCGCACGTTGCTCGCCGATCCATCGATACAACTCCTCGGCATGCAGGTTGGCCTGCTCGGTGATGGTGAGCTCGGAGTTCTCGTCGATCCACTCATCATGGCCCGACATCGCGCACAGATCCCACCACTGCTGGGCGGTCCCGCATCCGAGTGCCACCAGGTCGTCCGCGGCCTGCGCCACCCCGGGAACCGTGGGCCTGCGTTCGCTGCGCCACGGGCGGCCCAGCATCTCGAAGTACGTGACCGGGTAATAGGTCAGGCCCAGGATCTGCGCCTCCAACGCCGACAGGTCCACCAGTTCGCCATGGCCGTCGCGTAGCGCCCGCGCCCGGAACGCCAGGGTCATCGCCGCCGCGTAGGCACCGACCAACCACTCGCCCACCTGGCCGCCGATGGACACCGGCGCGCGGTCCTGCACGCCTCGGCCGATGCCGATCGCGCCGCCGGACCAGGCCTGCAGGGTGAATTCGGTGGCCGCCCGGTCACTCCACGGCCCGTCCAACCCGAACGGCGTGATCGTGGTGACGATCAGATGGGGGTGCCGCCGGAACAGGTCCTCCGGTGCGGCCGTCTGCGCCACAGCCGATTCCGGTGACCAGATGACGGCGTCGGCACCGGCCACCAACCGGTCCAGCAGCTCTCGGTCATCGGAGGCCTCATGATCCACGACCACGCTACGTTTCCCACCCGCCAGGAAAGCGAACAATGCGCCATCCTGGTCCGGACCGATGTGTGCACCCGACGCCGACCAACGGCGCAGCGGATCACCTTCGGACGCTTCGACTTTGATCACGTCGGCGCCTGCGTCGGCGAGGATCTTCGTGGCATAGGCCCCGGCGATTCCGTACGACAGGTCGACGACGGTGTACCCGTCAAGTGGTGCAGTCATATCCGCTCTCTCGCCGAAATCGCATTCCAGCCGGCCGCCACTCGGCCTTTCGCTGCTGGAATGCCATTTCGCCGGCTACTCAGGTTTGGCCCGGTTCTTCTTACTCAACCGGAAATCGGGTGGGAACTTGCTGTCGTTGTCATTCACGGCGGCCGACAGTCCGGAATCGATCGAGTCGAACATGTCCAGGTCGTCATCGCTGTCGTTGGCGACCCCGTTGCCCATCGACTCGAAGAACGCGGACAGCAGGCTGCCCATGTACTCACCCTGCTGCTGTTTGAAGATCTCGAAGAACATCTTCTGCTGAAAGACGGTGTCCACGGGTCGGTTCCGGGTACACGCCAGCGCGTACTTCTGCACTTCAGCTTCCAGTTGGTCGCGGGGCACCACCTTGTTCAGGAAATTGCAGTCATACATCTCGGAGGCGGTGAACGGCCGGCCGGTGAAGACCATCTCCTGGAACTTGCGCAGCCCCATCATCTGGACCCACGTCCACATGCGTGGCCCCCAGCCGTGGTACCGGAACGACGGGTGCCCGAACAAGGCATCGTCGGACGAGATCACCAGATCCGCATCGGCGCACTGATAGAAGTGCCAGCCGTAGCAGTAACCCTTGGCCTCGACGATGCTGATCTTCTTGAAGTCCTGCAGGGCGCGGTTCCCGGCCTGGGAGTTGGCATACCAGGAGCTGATGGTGGCCCCGTTGCGGAAAGTACCCTTCGGAGGGTAGGTCACCTCCCCCACGCCGTCGTCCTCGAGCCGCAACTCCGCCAGCCGCACCGCCGGGTTGTCGTTGCCTTCCATGAACTCCGGCAGATCCGCCCCGCTGCCCAGGTTGTCCCCGACTCCGCGGATGATCACCACCTTGACGTCGTTGTCGGCGTTGGCTGCCCGCAACACGTCGGCGTAGCGCAGCCGGGCCATCGACGTCGGTGCGTTGAGGAACTCCGGCCGGTTGAACGTGATGGTGGCGATCTTGGTCTTGGGGTCCTTCTCGTAGAGAATGATCTCCTCCGGACTGGGCCGCTCAGGCATGTGTCGCCTCACTGTCTGACGGGGCGTGGGTCAGCACCTCGGGGCCGTCGGCACCGACCACGACGGCATCGCGGGTGAACACCGCGCCGACACCGTGCTCCCACACGTAGCCAGTCACGGCGAGGACCATGCCCTCCTCGAGGATGTCGGCCTCGGCGGTCGCCCGCAGGCTCGGGGACACCACCGGCGGGTCGAATCCCAACCCGAGCCCGTGCGCCACCGGCATCGCCGGTACCGGTTCGCCGGCCTGGTCGTACGCATCGAGCAACGCACTGGTCGGCTTACCGGCGCGGCAGGCGTCACGCAGCCTGTCCCACAGGTCATCCCGTCGCCGGTACAGCGATCGAACCGCATCCGTCGATTCCCCTACGTAAACCGTGCGCGCGACCTCCGCGACGTAGCCGTCTGCGAGCACACCCGCAGACAGGGCCACCAGGTCGCCCTCGCTCACTCGACCGTCGCCTTCGGCACGACGCCACGGATGGTCCTTCGAGGTGACCCATGCGGCGTCCTGCGTGGCTGGGGTGCTCACCCCGCCGGCGGCTTCGGCCTCCAATATCGCACCGGCAAGGCTCTTCTCGGTGGTTCCCGGAACCAGCTCGGCTACGCCTTTGGCCAGGCCCTCTTCGGCGACCACCAACGCACGGCGCAGTGCCGAGATCTCCTCACGCGTCTTGACGCGACGCGCAGCCCGCATCGCCTGCTCACCGTCGACCAGCTCTGCGTTGGGGAAGGCCATCGGCAGCAACTTGGCGAACGTCGGTGTCAGAGCATCTGTTCCGATGCGCCACGCCGAATCGGAGCCCTTGATGTTGCGGAGCACATCAACCAGAGTCATCGGGTTCCACGCGAAGCCGTACAGGTTCTCGTGCGGGATTTCCTCGGGGATGCCCTCGTCCCACGTGCTGTTCAGGTGGATTTCACCCGTCGAGCGGACGAACGTGCAGATCGGCCCGAACGGCCTGGTACCCACCACCCACAGCTGTGGGGCGCCGGAGATGTACCGAACGTTGGCCTGTCGGCCGAGTACCAGCGCATCGAGGTCATGGGCCTCCATCTGTGCGATGGCGCGTTCTCGACGGCTGACGCGCAGCGCCCGGCCATCGGCCTCGATTTCAGTTCCCACGGGACACCTCATAGGGGTCGTACGGATATGCGGTCAGCGGCATCCAGCCACCCTCGGTTACCACCACGATCTCCTCGCCGCGATAGCCGCCGGTGCCGTCCTCCCAGACCACCGGCTCGAACACCAGCAACATGCCTTCCGGGAAGACGAAGTTGTCGTCCCACTCCTGGCCGAGATCCGTTCCGATCATCGGCATTTCAGCTGCGCTGGTACCGATGCCGTGCCCCAGGTAGAAGTGTGGCAACCAGGGCTTCTGGCCGCCGCCGGCCGCGGTCGCCGCCCGACCGAGGTCACCACAGGTGGCACCGGCCTTGGTCACCGAGAGCACCGCGTCGACGATGCGGCTCCACTTGTCGAATTGCTCCTGTTGGGCAGGCGTCGGATCCTGACCGACGATCCACGTACGCCCGTGGTCGGAACAGTAGCCGTGGTAGGCGATGGACACGTCGGTCCACAGCACATCGCCCCGCTGCAACTCGCGCTCGGTGGTCAGCAGGGGCAATGCGAGGTCGCCGGTGGTGGTCCAGCGGCCCTCCGCCTTCGACGCGGGCATGACCTGCCAGATCGAGTCGAACATGTTGGTGGTGGCACCCAGTTCGAAAGTGCGGCGCACGAATTCGGCGGACAGATCGATCTGGCGCACACCGGGAGCCAATGACTTGTGAATCTCGGCGACGGCTTGTTCGGTGATCTGACAAGCCCGGCGGACACAGGCGATCTGGTCAATGGTCTTGACGAGTTTCGCCGCACCGATCACCGGGGCGGCATCGACCGGTGCGCTGGGGAACAGTGCGCTGCCGGCCAGCCGCATCGCCCCGGTCAACTCGTCGGTCGCGATCGTCGCACCAGCGGCCACCAACCTGGCCAGAACCTTCGCGAATTCCGCTACGCCCTCGTCGAATTCGAGATAGACCGGACCGTGCAGGTGGTCATCGGGCAGTTCTGTTTCCATGGCCACGCCCTCACGGAACGGCAGGAACAGGTGCGGGTGTTCGTCGTCGGCCAGCACGACCGCGATCGGCCGCTCGACGTGCGACAGTCCCGCGTCGGCCAGCGGCCAGGCGATGCCGGTGGCGTACATGACGTTGCTGTTGCCGAGCAGTACGAGCGCGTCGACACCCTGGTCGGCCATTGCGGCGTGCAGACGCACGCCGACCTCGCGACGCATCCGGGCGAGGTCAGGCTCCTCGGGTATGTCGAGCGGGGTGAAGCCGGTCCGGGCGATCTGCGTGACACCCGAATGAGTCGAAGTGGTCATCGCAGCCCCAGGAACTTCTGGATGTTGGTGGACACGATCTTGACGGCGTTCTCCGGGCCGACCGCGTCCACCACCGTGGCCAGGGACTTTTCCGAGTAGCCGAAGGTGGATTCATTGTGCGGATAGTCGCTGGACCACATCACGTTGTCGACGCCGATCTCATCGATGAGCCGCAGGCCGAGCGGATCGACCATGAACGAGGCGGCCATGTGCTGGTCCCAATAGTGCCGGACCGGGTGCTGCAGTTCGTGGTTGAACATGTGCCGGTAGGAGGCCAGCATGTGCTCGGCGTCCTGTAACGCCGTCGGCACCCAGGCGATTCCACCTTCGAACCAGCCGATCTTGAGGCTCGGATGCCGATCCAGGATTCCGGAGAATACGTACTTGGCGAACTGCTCACGGAAGGAGTCGACGTTGACCATCATGCCGACCACGACGCTGTTGTTCTGGCACGGGGTCTTGGGCGGGGTCTCTCCGATGTGGTGGCTGACCGGCAGGCCGGCGGCCTCGATCTCGTCCCAGACCGCGTCCATCTCGGTGCTGCCGTAGTCGTAGATGTTGCCCTCGTCGTCCTTGCCCGGGTTCAGCGGCAACAGGAACGTCTTGAGTCCCAGCGATTTCAGCTGCTCGAGGGTACTGCGGGTGCCGGCCGGATCCCACCAGTTGATCAACCCGACCCCGTAGAAATGGCCATTGCTGTTGTCCTGAAGTTCGGCCATCACCTCGTTGTAGATGCGGAACACCCGCTCACGAATCCCCTTGTCCGGGTAGTGAAACAGAGCGAGCACGGCGTTGGGGAAGGCGAGCTCCCTGTCGATACCGTCTTCTTTGAGCTCGCGGATGCGGGCCGCGATGTTGTTGGACGCCGCACCGGCCAGATCGTCGTACTGCATGAGCACCCGACCGAAATCGCCGCCCGTCCAGGCTTTGCCCTTCATCCCGACCATGTAGGCGCCGTCCTCGTACCAGATGCGAGGGGCGGCACCTTTGAGGTCGTCGGGGAAACGCTCGTAGAAGATGTCGTCGGCCACCGAGATGTGATTGTCGGCCGAGAAGATCGTGGTGCCTCGTGGAAGGTTGGCAAGTCCGTCCGCTGAGGCGTGGCCGCGGCGATTCTTCGGTGCACCAAAACCTTCCGGCGGATAGAGGGTCGTCGAAGCAGTCATGGGTGGTACTCCAATCAGGGCTGTCGGTTACCAGGTCACGGGAAGTTCGTAGACGCCGTAGGCGAGGCGGTCGTGCTTGAACGGCACCTCATCGAACGGGATGCCCAGCTGCATCGTCGGAATGCGGCGCAGCAAGGTGTGGAAGACGATCTGCAGTTCGGCGCGCGCCAACTGCTGTCCGACGCACTGGTGGCGGCCGTAGCCGAAGCCCAATTGCTGTCCGGCATCCCGGCTGAGGTCCAGCTTGTCGGGCTCCGGATAGGCCTTTGCATCCCAGTTGGCCGGGGCCAGGTCGATGATGACGCCGTCACCGGCCTTGATGGTCTCACCGCTGATCTCGATGTCCTCGGTGGCGATGCGGCGCTGGCCGTTCTGGATGATCGACAGGTAGCGCATCAACTCTTCGCACGCGTTGGCGATGACCTTCGGATCCTCGGTGTTGCGCAGGAAGTCGGCCTGCTCAGGATTCTCCAGTAGCGCCAGGATGCCGATGCCGATGACGTTCGCCGTCGTCTCGTGTCCGGCGATCAGCAGACCGGTGCCGAGCTGGGCGGCTTCCTTGACGCTGATCTCGCCGGCGGTCACCCGCTCGGCCAGATCCGACACCGCATCCTCGGCAGGATCGGCCTGCTTCTTCTCGATCAAGTCGATCAGATACTGGTGCAGGCTCATCGCGCCCTTCTGCATGGCGTCCGCGGCAGCGTAGCGGGCCAGGCCGGCATTGGCGTGCTCCTGGAAGAACTCGTGGTCTTCGTAAGGAACACCGAGCATCTCGCTGATCACCACGGTGGGTACCGGCAGTGCGAGTTCGGCGACCATGTCGGCCGGCTTCGGACCGGCCAGAATCTTGTCGATGCACTCGTCGGTGACCTTCTGGATGGCTGACCGCAGGCCCTCGACACGCTTGAACGTGAAGGGCCTGGACAGCATCCGGCGGAACCGGGTGTGCTCCTCGGCATCGGAGGTGAACACCGAGCGCGGCCGCTTGTCGACGGTGGAGAGCATGTGCTCGTTCCAGTGCGGGAAACCCGAGATCCGGTCGTCGACGCTGATTCGGGAGTCGGAGAACAGCGCGCGGGCCTCTTCGTGGCCGGTGATCAGCCAGGGCGTACTGCCATTCCAGATCTTCACGCGGAACAGGCCTTTGGGGCTTCCCAACATGGGCGGCGGCGGCGCGAACGGGCACCGCACGTCGCGTTCCATCGGGTAGTCGGGGATGTCGGTGGTGGTCACGGAGTCGGCAAGGGCTTCAGACATTCGGTGTCATTCCTCGATCTCGATGGCTAGGGCTGGGCAGGCCGCTGCGGCGCGGCGGGCATTGTCGGTTTGGTCCGGGTCGGGGGCAGGATCGAGTAGGACCACGACGCCGTCGTCGTCGCGCTGGTCGAATACCTCGCCGGCGTTCAGTACGCACTGCCCCGACGAGACGCACTTGTCCTGGTCGACAGTGACTTTCATATGAGGTCGCTTTCTTGAGTAACCGGCGCCATCCAGAGGCCGACGATTGCGTCGATCAGTCCCGATGCCGCGCCCTGCCAGGACGCCCGCGGCACGTTGCCGCCCTGCGCCATCGCACGTTCACGATCGGCGGCACTGTGCATCAACAGGTTGCGCGCCATGATGTTTCTTTCCGCCCGGATCTCGTCGGGCAGGTCGGGTAGGCAGTTGTTCATGCCGTCGATGACCTGGACCAGGGACGGCGAACTCAGGGCGTCGCGGACCACGATGTTGTGGTAGGCAGGATCGGTCATGACCTGGGCGGCGAACCTGGCGTACCAGGTCGGGTTCCCCAGCGCCGCAAGGTGATCGGTGAGCGGCTGCACCAGGCAGGCGACCCAGTCCCGTAGTCCCGACGCGTCACCGGTGTCGGCGATCATCTGCTCACGCAGGTCTTCGATCGGGCCGCGGTGCTTGTGCTCGATCGCGCGGACCAGGTCGGTCTTGGTGCCGAAGTGGTAGCCGACCGCGGCGTTGTTGCCCTGCCCGGCAGCCTCGCTCACCTGCCGGTTGGACACCGCGAACACACCATGCTCGGCGTACAGCCGCTCGGCCGCCTTGAGGATCGCCTCCTGGGTGCTGCTGGCTCGGTCGGCGCGAGCGGTCCGATTGGCTGCTGTCACCGTTACAGTCAACGCCCTCGCTGTAATTAAGTCAAGCAGTTGATTTAAATCTGTCCGCGGCCGGTCGACACCTGCCCGCCGGCTCGCCGAAACCACGCTTTTTGGCTGGGTAACCGGGTTTTTCGGCCAGAAAACCTAGTGTCGGCGCCGGAGCTTACGGCTTGGGCTTGCGGACGATGACCTTGCCCGCGACGGTGCCCCCGTCGATCGGCAGCACGGTACCCGTCACGTACCGCGCCCGGTCGGTGGCGAAGTAGAGCGCCGCCTCGGCCACGTCCTCGACCGTTCCCTCCCGCTTGAGCGGGCGGTCGTTGCGCATCTGGGCGCGGATCCCGGCTTCGAACTCTTCGATGCGCTCACGCTCATCGGGGGAGGCCGACTTGGCCACGATCGCCGTACGGATATTTCCCGGCGCGATGGCGTTGACCCGGATCTCGTGATGGGCCAATTCGATTGCCGCGGACTTGGTGAACTGGATGACCGCGGCCTTCGACGCGCGATACGTCATCACACCGCCGCCGGCCTGGATCCCGCCGATCGAGGTCAGGTTGAGGATCGATCCGCCGCCGTGCTCGGACATGTACCGCGCAGCATCGCGGGTGCCGGCCATCGCTGCACGGACATTGACCCGCATTACGGTGTCGAAATCGGCGAGATCGTCGTCGAGGAAGCGACGGTGCATCCGGCCCGAGACCCCGGCGTTGTTGACCATGACGTCCAGGCCACCGAACGTTTCCACCGCGCCCGACACCAGACGGCCGACCTGCTCGACTTCGCCGACATCGGTGAACAGGAACCGGGCGTTCTCGCCGAGCTCGTCGGCCAGTGCCTTGCCCCGATCCTCGTCGATGTCACCGATCATCACCTGGGCGCCCTCGGCCGCGAATCGGCGCACCAGACCTTCGCCGAGACCCGAGGCCCCGCCGGTGACCACTGTGACTTTTCCGGCCAGCTCGTTACTCATTGCACCTCTTTCAGGAATTCCAGCAGCACCGCGGTGAGCGCGGCGGGCTGTTCGATCTGCGGGCAGTGGCCCGCTCCGTCGATCACTGCGCTCCGGGCGCCCGCGATCTGGCCGGCGATTTCGGCGGCCCATCCGGACGGCAGCAGCTTGTCACGATCCCCCTCGATGATCATGGTCGGCACACCGATGCGGTCATATGCCCGTTGCGACGACGGCAACGCCGGCGCTTCCAGGCCGGGCCGCCGAAACCGGGCCGCGGCCAAGGTTTCCCAGGCCCCCGGCGCGATGCTCGACGCGTACCGCCGCTGCACATAAGCCCCATCGGCCGGATAGGCCGGATCGGCGAACAGTGCGGTGACGATGCGTCGCATCCCGTCCAGCGTGGCGTCATAGTCGTACAACGCCGCCGAATGCTCGTTGCGCTGGATCTCCCCTCCCCCGCAGATCGCGACCAGCGACAGCATGGGGAGCCGGGGCGCATCCGAGGTCGCGTCGACCAGCAGATTGATCGCGCCCATCGAGTTCCCGACGAAATGCGCTGAGGCGACCCCGAGTTCGGCGCAGAACCGGGCAATGTGCCGGATCCGCATGCCCCGGCCGTCGTTGAAGTCGATGACCTTGGCGCTGCCACCGAATCCGAGCATGTCCGGGGCGAGTACCCGGTAGTGCCCGGCGAGCGTGTCGATGGCCCGCTCCCAACTCAGTTCGGCACTGACACCGAACTCACCACCGTGCAGCAGGACGACGGGGTCACCTACACCTGCCTCGAGGTAGCTGGTGGTCAGGCCGTCGACGTCGATGGTCTTGCGGGCGAACGCGTGCTGAGCCGTCATTGGGCCGCTCCTTTGGATCGACGGAAGGTCAGTAGCTGGGTGGCCAGCATGTCGAGTTGGCCGCGCACCGGCCCATCGGCCAATTCGCCTGCCTCGTCCCAGATCTGATCGGCGGAGTTGATCGCCACCCCGAGTGGCGTCGGCCAGGCCCTCAGCGCGTGACCGATCGAGCGTAACTGCCCCAGCGTCCCCACCGCGGCCTGCCAGCCGTAGGCACAGCTGATGCAACCCCACGGGGTGTTGTCCAGGTACACCCGAGGGTCCTCCCGTAGATCCTCGATGTAGTCCAGCGCGTTCTTCACCAGACCCGAGATCGCACCGTGGTATCCGGGCGAGCCCACCACCACGGCGTCAGCGTCCCGTAGCGCGGAGACGAACTCCAGCGCCGCGGGTGTGCGTTCCAACGAATGTGGGGCATACATCGGCAGTTCCAGGTCCGGCCCGGCGAACATCCGGGTTCGGCCCCCTTGCCTCTCCACTGACTCCAGGCAGTACCGCACCACCCGCTCGGTCGACGAGTTCGCGCGAAGGGTGCCGCCGAGCCCGACCACGAACGGGACCTTCTCAGCTGTCGTCATCGTTCCTCACTTGATGGCAATGGGATTCACCGGCGATCCGACGGCTCCGGTCACCCGCAGCGGCGGGGCGATGAGCTGGAACTCGTAGACGCCATCGGCCGCACAGTCGGCGGCCAGCGCGCCCAGGTCCCAGTACTCGCCGAGCATCAGGCCCATGTCGCGCAGGCAGAGCATGTGCATCGGCAGGAACGTGCCCTTGACGCCGTTGGCCGGGTCAGGGTCCTCGACCATCAGGTTGTCGGCGGCGACCGCGGCCACCTGGTGGTCGTGCAGCCACGAGGCACAGCGCCAGTCCAGTCCCGATCCGGGCTCAGCCCCGTCTCCGTTGGCCAAAAACCTTGTCCACCAGCCGGTGTGCACCGCCACGATGTCACCGGCGGTGATGGCCACGCCCTGCGCCCTGGCCACCTCGTCGAGTTCGGCCGGGGTGATCGGATTGCCCGGTTCCAGGAACTGCCCGGCACCCCGGTGGCGGACCACGTCCAGCAGTACCCCGCGCGAGGTGATGCCCTTGCTGTCCACCTTGTCGATGCCGCAGTGGAAGGCACCGAAGCTCGTGACCGAATCGGCCGGAAAGCCGTTGTACAGCTTGTCCTCGTAGTAGACGTGGCTCAGCGCATCCCACTGCGTGGCCGCTTGCAGCGGCATGACGATCATGTCGTCGTTGAAGCGGAACGGATTGTCCACAAAGAACCCGCTGACCTCGTGGGCCACCGAATTGCGCAGCCACTGCGGGCCATACTGCGCCAGCGTGTGAGCGTCCCCGCCGTCGACCGTCATCACATGCGTCGGGTTCTGCCGGAACTGGAACGCCCCTTGCGGGCCGGCTGACGAGAAGTCAACCCCGAGCGCGAAGACCTTGCCCTGCTTGGCCAGCGACGCCCCCTGCGCGACCTTCTCGGCGGTGATCAGGTTCAGGGTGCCGAGTTCGTCGGCATCGCCCCAGCGGCCCCAGTTACGCACATCGTCGGCGACCTTGCGGAAGTCGCGCATCGTCCCGGCCACGCTCAGCTCCTCTGCCCTTCGTCTGCAGTGTCCTCTACAGGATCGACCAACGCCGACTCCCGCTGGGCGAGAATGCCGCCATCGGCCCAGATCACCTGCCCGGTCACGTAACTGGCCGCCGCGCTGCCCAGGAATGCCAGCACCGCAGCCTGTTCGGCGGCTTCGGACTTGCGGCCCAGCGGAGTGGTGAACGAATCGAAGAACCGCTTCCCGTACGCCGTGCGCAACTGGTCGAGGATCGGCGTCTCGGTGACCCCCGGTGCCGTGCAGTTGATCCGGATCCCGCGAGCGCCGAGTTCGGTGGCCCGGAACATCGTGTAGAGAATCGTCGCCTCCTTGGACAACCGGTAGCCCCCGTCGGCCAGCGCCTCGGGATTGTCAGCGCACCACCGCAGTCCCTCGTCCACCGACCGGGTTTTGACCAACCCCACCGTGGTCGCCCGGTTTTCGCGGTAGCCCGACGCCGCCAGCGAGGACACCGAGGTGATCGATCCACCCGCTGGGATGCGGCCCTCCAACGCCTCGGCGAATTGCCGGGTGCCCAGGAAGTTGATCCGCACCACCAACAACGGATTGCCGATGCCCGACGACACCCCGGCCACGTTGAACAGGGCGTCCACCGGCGCGTCGACCGCGCCGGCAGCCCGGTCGACGGACGCCGGGTCCGCCAGGTCCAGTTCGATGAAGGTGTCGGGCAGGTGATCGGGTGGCCGGATGTCCAGGCCCGTCACCCGGGCGCCGAGTTCTCCCAGCGCACGAGTGACCTCGGCGCCGATGCCCGACCCGCAGCCGGTGACCACAACGTGTTTACCGTCGTAGCGCACCAGCTCATCGAGAGAGGTCACGCTCAGCCGGCAGTTTCTCGGGCTGCCTTGTCCGCCTGCGCTGCCTTGACCCGGCCCTCGTTGATCTCGGCCATCGCCTCGGGAATCTCACCGGCGGTGAACTTGTCGCGCCCGGTGGGCAGACCACCGAAGGAGTAGGTCTCGTCAAACAGCGGGGCGTCCGACGGACGGCGACGGGCCTCGACCTTCTCGATCACCGGCTGCAGGCGCTTGGCCTTGTCCGCCACCGCCTTTGCATCCCGCTCGATGAACTCGGGCAGGATCTCCTTGCCCATGATCTCGATGGACTCCATGGTGCCTTCGTGGCTGCGCGGGTTGAGCAGCAGGATGATCTCGTCGACCCCGCTCGCCTCGTAGCTGCGCAGGAACTCACGCACGGTGTCGGGCGATCCGATCGCACCGCGGCCGGGGCCGTACGCCAGTGTCGGATCCTCCTTGACCGCCTCCTGGTAGCGCTCCCACACCTTGGTGCGGCCGGGGGTGTGCATGCCGGTCAGGTAGTAGTGCATGATCCCGAAGGAGAAGAAGCCGCCGCCGGTGCCCAGGCGCTTGAGGGCCTCATCGTCGGATTTGGCCACCATCATCGACAGGTCGCCGCCGATGGCCAGGATGTTGGGGTTGATCGCCGGGGTGATGGGTGCACCCTGCTCTTCGAATTCCTTGTAGTAGCCGTCGACCCGCTCCTTGAGCGCTTCGGGGCCGGTGTAGGCGAAGCTCAGCGCACCGATGGCCTTCTGGGCCGCCATCTGCACCGACGACGGCCGCGTGCAGGCCACCCAGACCGGCGGGTGCGGCTTCTGCAGCGGCTTGGGAATGACGTTGCGGGCAGGCATCTCGACGTGCTCGCCCTTGAAACCGGTGAAGGGGGCTTCCGTCATGCAGCGGATGGACACCTCCAGGGCTTCTTCCCACATGGTGCGCTTGTCGGCCGGATCGATATCGAAACCGCCCAGCTCCGCCACCGATGATCCCTCACCGGTGCCGAACTCCACGCGCCCGTTGGACAGGTGATCCAGGGTGGCGACCCGCTCGGCGATCCGGGCCGGGTGGTTGATCGGCGGGGGCAGGTGCATGACACCGAAACCCAACCGAATGTCCTTGGTGCGCTGACTGGCCGCGGCCAGGAACATCTCCGGCGCGGTGGAGTGGCAGTACTCCTCCAGGAAGTGGTGCTCAGTCAGCCAGACGGTGGAGAAACCGGCCTCGTCGGCCGCCTCGACCTCGGTCAGGCCGTGCTGGAACAGCTGATGTTCGTCATCCTCCGACCACGGCCGGGGCAGTGGGAACTCGTAGAACAGCGAAATCTTCATCGGTTTCCTCCTGGGGTGTTGCTGACGTTGTCCTGGATTTGATTGGCGACGTGTGAAACAGGTTGTGCAACAAGCTGTTCAGCTTGGAGATCGGCGATGTGTCTGGCTGCCACGTACCCGAAGGTCATCGCAGGCCCGATGGTCGCGCCCGCTCCGGCGTAGCTGCGGCCCATGACCGCCGCCGATGCGTTGCCCACCGCGTAGAGCCCGTCCACGGCGGAATCGTCGGCACGCAGGACCCGCGCGTTCTCGTCGGTGCGCAGTCCGCCCGAGGTGCCCAGGTCGCCGAGGATGATCTGGAACGCGTAGTACGGCGGCCTGCCGAGTGGACGCAGATTCGGGTTGGGCAGGGTCGGGTCCCCGTAGTAGTTGTCGTATGCACTGTCACCGCGGTTGAAATCGTCGTCGTGACCGGCCTGCGCCAACTGATTGAACCGCTCCGCGGTGGCCCGCAGATTCTCTGCGGGTACACCGATCTCGCGCGCCAACTCTTCCCAGTTGTTCGCCTCGACGACGACACCGGAGTCCAGCCAGGCCCGAGGCACCTTGCGCCCGGTGGGGACCGGGGCGAACGGGATCTTCGGGATGGGCAGGTGCCCGGCCACCACATACCGGTGGAACGAGTCGATGTCGGTAACCAGCCAACACGGGATGTGACCCACCCCGGACTGCTGGCCCTCGATCATCGCGTGGGCGAAGTCCATATAGGGCGCGGCCTCGTTGATGAACCGCTTGCCCTCACCGTTGACCACGAACTGCGACGGCATCATGCGCTCGTTGAGCATGAACTGCAGCCGGCCGTCGGGCCAGCAGATGGCCGGGAACCACCACGCCTCATCGAGCAGATCGGTGGCACCACCCGCTTTCTCACCGGCGCGGATACCGTCACCGGTGGCCGCTGGATTGCCGAAACTCCAGTCTTTCTCGAGCACCGGCAGATGCTCCTTGCGCCATGCGAAGTCATGGTCGAAGCCGCCGGAGGCGAGAATCACTCCCCCGGTAGCCCGGACCCGCAGCGCCTTGCCGTCCCTTTCGATGACCGCGCCGAGCACTGCGTCGTCCGCACCGGTGATCAGCGACGTCATCGGTGCATCCAGCCACAGGGGCACGTCGTGCTGCTTGAGCGCGAGCCGCATCCGGGCCGCCAGCGATTGGCCGATGGCTGCCATCCGGTCACCGAACACCCGGGCCCGCACCATCCGCCAGATCAGCTTCAGCAGCACGGCCTTGCCACGCCAGTTCTGCCGGACCTGGTAGAACAGCCGAAGGTCCTTGGGCGCAAACCAGATTCCCTTGGGCGCGAGGGCCAGCGGGGCGAGCAGCTCCTGCTCGTACTCACCGAGTTTGCGTAGGTCGATGGCTGGGACGTTGATGGTGCTGCCCTGTGCGGAGCCGCCGGGCAGCTCCGGGTAGTAGTCGGCGTAGCCGGGCTTCCAGACGAACTCGAACCAGTCGCTGTTGTGCTCGAGGAAGTCCATCATCTCCGGCGCCGCCTCGACGTACTTGCGCAGCCTGGCATCGCTGACGGTGCCCTCGGTGATCTGCTTGAGGTAGTCGAACACCCCGTCCGGAGAGGGCACATAGCCGGCGCGGCGCTGCGACGGCGCCCCGGGCACCCAGATGCCGCCGCCGGAAAGCGCGGTCGAACCGCCGAAGTGGGAGGACTTTTCGACCACGAGGGTTTTGAGGCCGGCTGCGTCGGCTGCCAACGCAGCCGTCATGCCGCCGCCCCCGGAACCGATGACGAGCACGTCGACCGTTTCGTCGAAGCCTTCATCGGCCGTCTGTGCAGTGGTGTCTGAAGTCATGCTGCGATTCCTACCGCCGTCCTGATTGCGAATCCTGCGATCAATTCCGGTGCCGCCCGGTAAAAGTGACTTCCGGTCCGGTACGGCCCGTTGGCCGCAAGCGCCGCGAATGCGGCCACCCAGGTACGGATCTCATGGGCCGAGTTGCCCCCTTCGGTGGCGATGAAGGTGTTGGACCAACCGTCCAGATCGGTCAACCGCCCCTCGTCGAAGATCTCCAGCAGGCTGTGGTCCCAGTCGGGATTCAGCGGCCGTAGCGCGCTGTCTCCGCGGGCGAAGTCTCGGGCGGCCTGGCTCACCGCGTTCTGCCGAGCCATGCGCTGTTCCGCGGTCATCGGGACCCCGTGCACGATCCGGTCCAGCGCTGCCCGCGGCGCGGTGGTCAGCGTCGGCACCGGCGGATCATGCGACAGCCCACCGGAACCCAGCACCAGCACCCGCTTGTCAAGGGTTGCCAGGAAGGCACCCACTGCCGCACCCAGTGCCCGGGACCGCGACAGCGGACCGAGTGGGGTGGCAACGGAATTGATGAAGATCGGCACGATGGGACGCGCGGTCGCCTCACCGAACAACTCCTGCAGCGGCTGCACGGTGCCGTGGTCGACGTCCATGCTCGTCGAGATCGCGACGTCGACCCCGGACTCCCACACCGCCTCGGCGCACTGCTGAGCTATATCGCCGGCCACGTCGAGCGCACCCTCGTACGTCCCGTAATCCCCCACTCCTGCCGCGGCGGTGCCGATGCAGAAGGGCGGCATCAACCGGTAGAAGAACCCGTTGTAGTGGTCGGGCGAGAAGGTGACGACGAGTTCGGGGTCGTAGTCGGCAACAAACTCCCGCGCGGTGGCGAGAGCCGAAGCGATCTCGTCGAGGAGATCAGCCGACGGTCCCGGAAGGTTCAGCAGTGGGCTGTGGGACATACAGCACAGGGCTACCGGCATCGTTCACTCCTCCCTCCACCACATGCAGTACGTCGAACAGGGCGGTGCTCAATTCCGGGGCACGTTGGGCGATGTCGGCCCCGGCGATGCACCGGTCGGGGCGCAGCACCAGCACCGATTCGGCGTGCCCGTCGAACCAGGACTTGAGCGCACCGGTGCGGTCACCGACGATCACCACCGAGCCGTCATCTCCGTCCGCATCGTGCCCGGTCCAGAACAACTGGGTCTGTGGCCGGGCTGCAATGAACTTCGCGCCCAGGGCTTTCCAGCGCTGATAGGCCTGCTCTCCGAGCAATGCGCGCGGATTGTTGTTCCAGCACAGCACCGCGAAGTTCAGCCCGATCACATCGTCGAGCAACACGTTCGACTGCTCGCGGGTGTCCACCCGCGGCTGGATGAACAAGGTGCCGGCGGGGGCGTCTGGCGTCGGCGCCTTCGGGTGGTAGACCGCGCCCTGGTCGTAGCGCGGCATCGGCTTGAACCGCATCTCCAGCACATAGCGCTTGAGCGCCGGGACCACCGATGCTCCGCGAATGAGCTTGTCCCGCAACATCGCAATCTTGCGATTGGTGGGCGAGATGACCCGGCCCACCAAGGTGGACAGGTCGATCATGGCCCGCGCGTGCTTGCGGCGTTCGGTGTCGTAGCTGTCCAGCAGTGCGTCGCCGGCCTGTCCGTTGACCACCGCGGCCAGCTTCCAGCCCAGGTTCGCCGCGTCCCGGATGCCGCTGTTGTAACCCTGGCCCTGCCACACCGGCATCAGGTGCGCGGCGTCGCCGGCAAGCATGAACCGGCCCTTGCGAAAGTTTCCCGCGATGCGGGAGTGGTGGGTATAGACACGGCGACGGATCACGTCGACCTTGTCGGGATGCGGGACGAACGGTGCCAGCAGCCGTGCCACGAACTCGGGATCTTCGGCCTGCTCGTCGGTTTCGTCGGCGTGGATCATGAACTCGAACCGGCGGATACCGTGGGCGATCGAGATCGAGGCGTACGGCCGGTCCGGGTCGGCACCGACCTCGCTGTTCGGGTGCCCCAGCGGGTCATTTTCCAAATCGACCACCACCCAGCGGGTCGCTGAGGTGGTGCCGTCGAACGAAACGCCCATCATGGCGCGGGTGGCGCTGCGTCCGCCGTCGCACCCGATCACGTAGCGCGCACGTACCGCGGGCGCATCGGGGCCGAAGTCGACATTCACTCCGTCGGCGGTCTCGACGGCCGATTCCATCCGGCGCGCCCAGGCCACCTGCACGTGTTCGAACCGGTCCAGCCCGGCCAGCAGTTGCGCGTCGACCAGTGGCTGGACGAACCCGTTGCGCTTCGGCCAGCCGAATCGTGCGTCCGGAGGCGCCATTTCAGCCAGCAGCCGGCGACTTCCGTCGTAGAACCGCAGGATCTGATTGGGCACGGTGTGCGGAAGGATCGCCTCCACCAGCCCGATGGACTGGAAGGTACGCAGCGATTCGTCATCGAGACCGACCCCACGCGGGTAATCGATGAGGGTGTCGCGTTCCTCCACCACGAGCGTCCGGACACCCTGAATTCCAAGGACATTCGCCAGGGTCAGGCCGACCGGCCCGGCCCCGACGATGACGACGTCGACCTCTTGGTCGGTCACGCCGATCTCCCGAGGAGGAAATCAAGATGCAGCCGATTGAAGGTCTCGGGGTCTTCGTACTGCGGCCAGTGCCCGCAGTCGGGCATCACCTCGAACCGCGCACCCGGGATCATCGAGGCGATGCGCCGTCCCTCGCTGACGTCGGCAGTCGGGTCGTCACTGGTCCACAACACGAGCGTGGGCGCGGTGATCGAACCGTATTCCTTCTCCCCCAGTAAGTTACGGTCCCGGATCTCCGGATCCTGCAGCGCCATGATGTCGCTCATCGCGGCGACGAAACCGGGCTGGCGGTACACCGCCTGCCGGCTGGCCACGATGTCGTCGTAATCCTTTGTCTTGTCGGCCATCAACCATTTGATCCGGGCCTGCACGGTTTCCCAGCTCGGGTTCTCCGCGGCCGCCATCGACAGCGTGATGATCCGCTTCATCACCGCGGGGTCGGCTTGTGAGCCACCGGCGGTGTTGAGTACCAACCGGTCGACGCGATCCGGATGATCGGCAGCGGCCCGCGCCGCCACCCAGCCGCCCAGCGACTCACCTGAAATGTGGGCGCGCTGCGCGCCGATCGTGTCGAGGAAGCCGATCAGGTGATCGACATAGTGCGACACCTCCAGCGGGTGGCCCGGCTTGTCGGTGTAGCCGTGTCCGAGCATGTCGATCGACCACGTCGAGAAGTGCGCGGCGTGGGATTCCAGGTTGCGCACATACGCCTCGGCGTGTCCGCCCGACCCGTGCAGCAGAACGAGCACGGGCAGTTTCGGGTCACCGGCATGCAGGTAGCGGGTACGGACCCCGCCCACATCGAGGTAGCCCTGCTTGAACGCCACGCCCTGCAGGTCAGCCCAGACGCTCTCGTGCCCGGCGGCCGAAACGGAACCGGATGCCGGCCCGGCGGCAGTGCTTGTCATGATCCCCTCTCCGGAGGTAGGGAGAATGATATTCTCCAAATTTGTAAGCACTTTGCTCATATAGCGCACATGTGAGTGCACTATTATCAGAGCATCACTCTCGCGGTTCTATCTGTCAAGGAGGGGCGCGATGCCGGCCAAGGCAACCCAGCCGCAGGCACAAACGAAGACCGACGGCTCTCCCACCGGAGTGCCCGGTTCACAAACTCTGGCGCGCGGATTGAGCGCGCTCGCAGCGATCGCCGCAGCCCCGACCGGGCTCACCGTGCAACAGGTCGCCGACCACGTCGGCGCCCACCGCACGATCGCCTACCGGCTGCTGGCCACCCTGAGCCAATTCCGGTATGTGACAAAGGGGGAGGACGGTCGCTACCGGCCCGGCGCCGGGCTGGCAGCACTCGGTTCGTCCTTCGACAACAACATGCGCCAACTCAGCGTCCCGACCCTGCGCGCACTCGCCGACGAACTCGGCAGCACGGTGTCACTGCTGGTAGCCGAAGGCGATCAACAAGTGGCCGTCGCGGTGATCGTCCCGACGCAGGTGTTCTACCAACTGTCGTTCCACGAAGGCAGCCGCCACCCGCTCGAGCGTGGTGCGGCCGGGGTGGCGTTGCTGGCGAGCATGCCGGCGCGCCCGGGCGAACGCGAACTCGTCCGCCAAACCCGCGAACAAGGCTGGGTGATCACCCACGGCGAGATCGAACCTGACACCTATGGCCTGGCGGTTCCCGTGCGCCGACGCCTGCCGTCACCGCCCACCTGCATCAACCTCATCTCGCACCGCGAAGACGTCGTGCTGGGCGGCAAAGACGCGGTGGTCCGAGCGGCAAACGAACTATCGGCGATCCTGTACTGAAAGGGAATGACTGTGACCCGTACCGAGTCTCACCGAAACAACGAAGTCGACTGGGACAGCGAGGTCGACGTCGTCGTACTGGGCAGCGGTGGCGCCGGACTCACCGCGGCCCTGACCGCGTCGGTCAACGGCGCGTCGGTCGCGATCTACGAGAAGGCACCCACGGTTGGCGGCACGACCGCGGTCTCCGGCGGCATCGTGTGGATCCCCTCGCATGACCGCAGCGCCGACGGGCCGCTGCCGGTCTCCGACGCGGTGGACTATCTGCACGCCCAATCGCTCGGCTACCTGGATACCGACCTGGTGGACACTTTCGTGCGGACCGGCCCGGCGATGCTCGATTTCGTCGAGGAACACAGCGAACTGCGATTCGCCGTCGCCGAGGGATTTCCCGACTACAAGCCCGAACTGCCGGGTGGACGGCCCGGCGGTGGCCGGTCGCTGAGCGCCGGCCCTGTGGACCTCGCCAAGCTCGGTGACTGGCGGGACCGGATCACCTCCTTTCCAGCGGATTTCAGCAACGTCGGCATCGACGCGGAAACCCGTGCCCGCATTCACGCCGTGCACGACGATCCCGACGCCGACCTGTGTGTCGCCGGTACCGCACTGATCGCCGGCCTCCTGCGCGGCCTGCTCGATCGGGGCATCCAACCGGTCACCGAGGCCCGGGCCGTTGAGCTGATCGGTGATGCCGACGGCATCGAAGGGGTACTCATCGGTCTCAGCAGCTCCGGCGGCACCGACGTTCGTGTCCGCGCCCGCAACGGCGTGGTACTGGCCACCGGCGGCTTCGAATGGGACACCAAGCTGGTCGAGGCCTACCTGCGCGGCCCAATGCGCGGCGCGGTGTCACCTCCGAACAACACCGGCGACGGGCTGCGGATGGCCATGGCACACGGCGCCGACCTGGCCAACATGGGTGAGGCGTGGTGGGTTCCGATCGTGCAACTCCCCGGCGACACCATCGACGGTCACCCCCGCAGCCGCAGCGTGCGCATGGAACGCACCCGGCCCCGCAGCGTCATCGTCAACCGGGCCGGCAAGCGCTTCCTCAACGAGGCGGGCGAATACAACTCGATGGCCGGAGCATTCCAGTACCTCGACCCCAAGCTCGGCTACGCCAACGATCCGGCCTGGATCGTGTTCGACTCCGTGCACCTCCAGCGCTACGGCTTCCTCGGCGTGGAACCCGGTGAGCCGGTACCGGATTGGTTCTGCGCGTCCGCCTCGCTCGCCGAACTCGGCGCCAAGACCGGTATCGACGCCGAGGGCCTGGCCGCCACCCTGGGCCGCTGGAATGACAACGTCGCCGCCGAGATCGACCCGGATTTCGGCCGAGGATCCAGTGCCTACGACGGGTACTGGGGCGACAATTCGGCGGCCACCCCGGCCGGCCAGACGCTCGGTCCGCTCGACACCGCGCCGTTCTACGCGGTTCCGGTCAAGATCGGCGCGATGGGCACCAAGGGCGGCCCGCGCACCGACCGGGACGGCCGGGTCCTGCACGTCAGCGGCGCCCCGATCCCGGGACTGTTCGCCGCGGGCAATGCGATGGGCGGGGTGACCGGCAAGGCCTACGGTGGCGCAGGCGGCACCCTGGGCCCGGCAATGGTGTTCGGTTATCGCGCAGGGTGCGCCGCAGCGACGGGCAAGTCGGTGAGCTGATCAGCTACGGCCCGGGTCCGGGCGCTACCCGGCTGAATCCGCGATCAATTGCGCCGCAGCGCTGTACGGGTCGGTGGTGCCGTCGGCCACGGCGGCGGCCAGCCCGTCCAGCTCGCCGTGGTTGCGCAGCAAGGTCTGGGCCAGCGAAAGGATCTGGGTCCGGGCGCGTGCGGCGCGCCGCGCCGCAGTGTCGGACCGGTGGTGGGCGTCGATGGCCTCGACCAGCTCGGTCAGCCCATCCCCTTGGGCTGCAACAAGTTTGAGTACGGGCACGCTGGCCTCGGCCCGCAGGTCGCGGGCGGTCTGATCGGCCCCCTCGCGGTCGGCCTTGTTCACCACCACCAGATCGGCGACCTCAAGCAGCCCGGCCTTGGCAGCCTGCACGGCGTCCCCCGCACCGGGATTGAGTATCACCACCGTCGGGTCGGCGATCGCGGCGATCTCGATCTCCGACTGCCCCACACCTACGGTCTCCAGCACGATCAGGTCGTAGGACAAGGCGGCCAGCAGGCGGATCGCCGCGGGTACCGCGGCGGCCAGTCCGCCCAGATGCCCACGGGTGGCCACCGACCGGATCAGCACGTCGGGGTCATTGATGTGGGCAGCCATCCGGATCCGGTCGCCCAGTAGCGCACCCCCGCTGTACGGGGACGACGGATCCACCGCGAGCACGGCGACCCGCAGACCGCGCTCTCGGTACGCGCCGACGAGAGCGCCGACCGTCGTCGACTTTCCGGCCCCAGGCGGGCCGGTGATCCCGATGACGCGCGGAGATGCCGGGCCGAGCACCGCCAGAACCTCGTCGCGACGGTCGCTTTCGACCAAGCTCAGCAATCGCCCCACGGCACGCTGGGATCCGCCGCGCGCCGCGGTGATGAGTTCTTCGATGTTGTACTTCGCCATCACGGTTGACACTACGACGAAGGCACCTCGATGACCGTCGCCGAGCCCATACCGCCGCCGGCGCACATCGCGGCCACGCCGATACCTCCCCCGCGCCGGCGCAACTCATGGACCATGGTGGCCAGCATGCGAGCCCCGGTGGCGGCCACCGGATGGCCCAGCGAGCACCCGCTGCCGCTGACGTTGACGATCTCGGGGTTGAGGTCGAGCAGCTTGATGGTGGCGACGCACATCGCCGCGAACGCCTCGTTGATCTCGAACAGGTCCACGTCGGACAGTGAAAGACCGGCCCGGCCAAGGGCTTTGGTGATCGCCTCAACGGGCGCCAGCCCGGTCGAGGCCGGGTCCACGCCCACCGAGGCCCACGACTTGATGGTGGCCAGGGCCGGCAATCCGAGTTCGTCGCTGGCGATGGTCAGCAGTGCCGCCGCGTCGTTGGCGCCGCACGCATTGCCTGCAGTGATGGAGAATCCGTCGATCTCGGGATGCAGCGGCTTGAGCGCGGCCAGCTTCTCCACGGTGGTGTCACGGCGCGGATGCTCGTCGGTGTCGAAGAGACCGTGAGGCGTGTTGATCGGGACGATCTCTTCGGAGAACCGGCCCTCGTCGATCGCCGCGACGGCCTTGAGGTGTGAGCCCAGCGCCCATTCATCCATCTCCTCGCGACTCACCCCGGCCTTCACCGCGGCGTTCCAGCCGACCGTGATCGACATGTCCATGTTCGGCGCATCCGGTCGGTCCGGATGGGTGGGTGGGAACCAGTTCACCCACTCGGCATCCTTCGCACTGCTGGCCGCCCGGATGAACCGCGGTGAGGTGGAGGCCGAGTTGACCCCGCCTGCCAGGATCAACTGGTCCATCCCGGCGCGGATGCTGGCCGCGGCGCTCTGCACGGCGGCTTGCCCGGCCGCGCAGTGCCGGTTGATCGACGCACCGGGGACCGTGGTGAGGCCGGCGGTGATCGCAGCGTGACGGGCGATGACGCCGCCGCCGTACAGACCTTCGCCCAGAATCACGTCGTCCACTGATCCGGTGAGGTCGGCAGGCATGTTCTCCAACGCTGCCCGCACCACGTGGTCGGCCAGCTCGTAGGCATCCGTATCGCGCAACGTGCCCTTCTTTGCTGTGCCGATGGCGGTACGCAACGCGGACACGATGACGGCTTCAGGCATTGATCTGCTCCCTGGTTCACCCGGTAAGAGAATGCTATTCTCGCAGTCAGAGAGTGTCAGTTGCAAGAAGGGGAACCGTATGCAAATCGCCGGGAGTTCTGCGATCGTCGTCGGCGGTGCGGGCGGCTTGGGAGAAGCGACCGTCCGCCGCCTGCAGGCAGCGGGCGCCAAGGTGGTCGTCGCAGACCTGGCCGACGAGAAGGGCGCCAAGCTGGAGAACGAGTTGGGGGTGCGCTATGTGCCCACCGACGCCACCTCCGAGGAGTCCGTGCTCGCGGCCATCGCTGAGGCTGAAGCCCTTGCCCCGCTCCGTATCTCGGTAGACACCCACGGCGGCCCGGCCGCCGGCGGCCGTCTCGTCGGCAAGGACGGGTCCCCTCTGGATCTCGACGGCTTCAAGAAGACCATCGAGTTCTACCTGACCGCGGTGTTCAACGTCATGCGACTGTCGGCCGCGGCGATCGCCAAGACCGAACCGCTGGAGGAAGGCGGCCGCGGCGTCATCGTCAACACCGCATCGATCGCCGGGTACGAGGGCCAGATCGGCCAGCTGCCCTACTCGGCCGCCAAGGGCGGCGTCCTCGGCATGACGCTCGTCGCCGCGCGCGACCTGTCGCCGCTGGGCATCCGGGTCTGCACGATCGCCCCTGGCACCATCAACACCCCCGCCTACGGCAAGGCCGCTGATCAGCTGGAGCAGTACTGGGGTCCGCAGGTGCCGTTCCCCAAGCGGATGGGCCGATCGACCGAGTATGCCCAGCTGGCGCAGAGCATCATCGAAAACGACTACCTCAACGGCGAAATCATCCGCCTCGATGGGGCATTGCGTTTCCCGCCCAAGTAATAGCCCAAGTAATAGTCTGTCGCGATGACCTTGACCGGAAAGGTTGCCTTCGTCGCCGGGGCCAGCCGCGGTATCGGCGCCACCATCGCTCGAACACTGGCCGCCGAAGGGGCCGCGGTCGCGGTCGCGGCCCGTTCGAAGGAGCAGGGCAAGCTGCCCGGCACCATCGGATCGGTGGCCGCGGCCGTCAACGATGCGGGCGGGCGGGCTCTGCCGGTCGCCTGCGACGTCACTGACGAGGAATCAGTGAACAAAGCTGTCGCCCGCACAGTTTCGGAATTCGGCGGTATCGACATCCTCGTGGCCAATGCCGGTGTGCTGTGGCTCGGCCCGATCGAGACGACGCCGCTCAAGCGCTGGCAATTGTGCCTGGACGTGAACCTCACCGGTGTGTTCCTGGTGACCAAGGCCGTCATCCCCGAGGTGCGCAAGCGTGGCGGCGGGTCGCTCATCGCGATCACCACGACCGGCGTCGATATGGTCGAGCACGGTGCCAACGCCTACTGGGTGTCCAAGGCCGCAGCCGAGCGTTTGTATCTCGGCCTGGCCGCTGAGCTGCGCGACGACAACATCGCGGTCAACTGCCTGAGCCCCTCACGGGTGGTGCTGACCGAAGGCTGGCAGGCCGGCGGCAGCGGGCTGCAGATCCCGGACGAGATGGTCGAGCCGCCAGAAGCCATGGGCCGCGCGGCCGTACGACTGGCCGGTCAAGATGCCAGTGGTGTCACCGGCACCGTCCAGCGCTCCGAAGCCCTCACCTTCTGACGCCGAGCAGACGCAAACCCGTACCTTTTCGCTTGGAAAGGTACGGGTTTGCGTCTGCTCGCGGGGCTGGTGTCAGTCCTTGGCGATCAGGCCATCAACGATCCGATTGAAATCGGCAGTGCCGAACGAGACGTACTCGGCAAGGTTGGCGTAGTCCAGCGACGCCATCACCTGCTGCTCCAGCTGGATGTTCATCAACCGTTTGGTGGCCTCGACCGCCTGCTTGGGCAGGTCAATGAGCTTCTTGGCGCAGGCGATCGCCTCCGAAAGCGGATCCTCCACCACATGATTGGCCAGACCGAGCTCCAGTGCCCGCTGGGCCTTGATCCGCACACCCGTCAGCGCAAACTCCTTGGCCTGCAACAGGCTGATCTGCGAGCCCCACACCAGAGGACCTCCGTCGGCGGCCACCAGGCCGATCTGCACGTGCGGATCGGCGAAGTGCGCGGTCTCCGCCATGTAGACGACGTCGGACAGCGCGGCCAGGCTGCATCCCAGCCCCACTGCCGGGCCGTTCACCGCGGCCACGACCGGGATCCGGCACCGCACCATGCCGATGACGAGGTCACGACCGTGCTTGATCGTCTTCTGGCGCAACGCCTCGTCGCGACGCAGCTCGTCGAGGTAATTGAAGTCCCCGCCGGCCGAAAATGCCCGTCCCGCACCGGTGATCACTGCCGCACGCGCGTCGGCATCCTCATTGAGCGCTTCCCACAGCCGCGCCAGCCCGACATGCAGGTTGTCGTTGACCGCGTTGAGTGCATCGGGGCGGTTCAGCGTGATGATGCGCAGGGCACCGTCGGCCTGCACATCGATTTCTTCTGGCATTCCGTACATCTAGACTCCCAGCCCGAGGATTCGTGACGCGATGATGTTCTTCTGGATCTGCGACGTACCACCCATGACGCTCTGCGCCCGGCTGTACAGATACGCGCTGAGTAGCTCGGGGTCCGTGGTTCCGGCTACCGAGAGTGCAGCGTGCCCGACGGACTGCTCGACCCAGGTCATGAGCAGCTTGTCCAGCGAGCCGTCCGGACCGTGCTTGAGCCCGTCGAGCTGTTCGGACAGCCGGCGTCGCACATGCAGGCGCAGCATCTCGGCCTGCACTCCGGCCCAGGCGAGGTCTTCGGGAACATTGCCGCCAGCGCTTTCGACCCGAGAGGCCATCTCCCGCACGAGCTTTCCGTAGCGCGCCGAATAGCCGAGGGTCGACGGTTCGCGCTCATGGCTGACCACAGTCATGGCGAGGCGCCAACCGTCGCCCGGCTCACCCACCATGTTCGAGGCCGGCACCACCGCACCGTCGAACGCCACCTGCCCGAACTCCGTGGTGACACCGTTGATCATCTGCAGCGGCCGCTGTTCGATGCTGTCCTGGTGCATCGACACGATGAACGCCGAGATACCTTTGTGTCGCGCGACATCCTTGTCGGTGCGGGCCAGCACCAGGCACCAGTCCGCCACGTCGGAATAGCTCGTCCAGATCTTGTGACCGTTGATGACGTAGTTGTCGCCATCGCGCGTCGCCGTCGTCGTCAACGACGCGAGGTCAGAACCCGCACCGGGTTCTGAAAAGCCCTGGCACCAGCGCTCGGTGCCATTGATCATGCCCGGCAGGAACCGCTGCTGCAGTTCCTTGCTGCCGTGGTGGCCAAGGCCCACCACCAGATAGCCGAGGCTGGGCCGGGGCGGAGCACCGGCCCGGGCCAGCTCCTCGTCGACGATGACGTCGTAAACCGGCGCCAGGTCCTGGCCGCCGAACTCCTTGGGCCACGAAGTGCCGAAAAACCCTGCGGCATAGAGGGCCTGATGCCACTCCCCCATGCGCGCCCAGTAATCGTCGCCCGATGCCTTGAAGGACGCGGCGTTGTCGGCCAGCCAGGTCCGCAACCGGTCCCGGAAGGCGGCTTCCTCAGATGAATCACGAAAGTCCAAGATCACTGACCTCCAAGTCCTTCAGCTTGACGGGCCACAACTCGGTGGCCACCAGAACCCGGCGCAAGTACACGTGCGCCAGGCATTCCCAGGTGTTTCCGATGCCGCCATGCACCTGAATCGCCGTCTCGCACACTGTCCGTGCGGCGCGCGCACAGTAGACCTTGGCGATCTTTGCGGCGCGGACAGCCTCGCCTGCCGGCAGCTCGTCGACAGCCCACGCCGCATGACGTAGCACGCTGATCGATCCCTCGATCAGGGCGAGCCCCTCGGCGAGCAGATGCGCGACAGCCTGGTACGAGCCGATCGTCGAGCCGTACTGCTCACGGACTTTCGCGTAGTCCACGGCCAGCGCGTGCACACCGCGGGCGGCACCGACCAGGTCGGCGCTCGTGGCGGCGAGCGCCAGCGCCCGCCAGCGCAGGGCGTCCTCGTCCGACAGTTCGCCGAGCTCGGCGGGCGACTCGACAGCGCCCGCGGTGCTGCGGGTCAGATCCACACCGGCGGTGGCGGCCTCGCCCCCGCGAGACTCTCGCAAGCCGACCACCTTCACCTCACGATCGAGCCGACGAGCCAGATCGTCCGCGAGCACAGGCCCGAGGAACGGCACGTCGACCAGACCGCGCCCGAACTCTTCGGCGACGATCGCCACTTCCACACCGGAGGCGCCGTCGGAACGCAGGGTGCGCCACTCGGTGGCAGCGACCGTACTTTCCAACCGGGCGATCCGGCTCTCATCCGACAATTCCTGGACCGCATCCGGTCCCAGGTCGTCGGCCAGTTTCGCTGCGGCCTCTCGCAGCTGCTGCTGTTCAGACGTCAGACGAACGTCCATGCCGCTCCTTCAGCACTCGTCGCAATACCTTTCCGGAAGGTAACCGCGGTATGTCGGTTACGAACTCCACGCGGCTGGGCCGCTTGTACGAGGCCAGCCGCTCACCGACGAGATCGATGAGTTCCTCGGCCGACACCGCAGAACTTGTCGCCACGGCGGCCACCACGGCCTCACCGTCGGCCGCATCGGCCACACCGAACACGGCGCAGTCGGTGACCGCCGGATGTCCGTGCAGCACCGCTTCGATCTCGGCCGGCGCCACTTGGAAGCCGCGGACCTTGACCATCTCCTTGGAGCGGTCGGTGATGCGCAGGTATCCGTCGTCGTCGAGGTAGCCGATGTCGCCGGTGCGGTACCAGCCGTCGCAAAATGCGCCCGCGGTAGCGTCCTTGGGTAGATACCCGGCCATCGCCGAATCCGACCGCACCTGGATTTCGCCGTCCTCGCCGATGCGTACGTCCACCCCGCGCACCGGCGTACCCACGGTGTCGATGTGGGTGGCGTCCAGCGGATTGCACGCGATCACCGGAAGCTCGGTGGTGCCATAGGCGGTCAGCCACCGGATCCCGGACCGTTCGGTTACGGCGTCGGCGACGCTGCGGGTCACCGGGGTGGCACACCACATCACGTAGCGCAGTGACGACAGATCGTAACGGCCCAGATCGGGATGCGCGGCCAGCGCCAAAGCGATTGGTGCCACCGCCATTTCGATCGTGATCCGGTCGGATTCGATGTGGCGCAGCATGGCATCGATGTCGAATCGGCGGTGCAGACGCATCCAGGCCCCGGTGTCCAGCGCCATGGCGATGTTGAGCAGGCCCAGGATGTGCGACGGCGGCGTCATGATCTGCATGCGATCGGCACAGGTGAAACCCAGTGCGTCGCGCCAATGCTCGATGGCCGCGGCAAACCCGCGATGGGTGTGCCGCACCGCCTTGGGCAGGCCGGTGGTTCCCGAGCTGAAGACGAACAGCGCGTCGGCATCCAGATCGGGCGAGTCGAACTGCCGCAGTCCCGGGGTGATCGGCTCGTCCAGGTGCAGCATCGGCATCTGCGAGGCCAGCACCTCGTGATCTCCCACCGCATGGCTGGGCATGGTCAGAGCCAGGGCGTGCGCGGCCTCGGTTGCTTTCCATGCCGGGCTGATCAGTACGGCCGCCGCACCCAGGCCCCAGATAGCCCGCAGTGCCACGACGAACTCGGGGCGGTTGGACGACATCATGGCGACGCGATCACCCGGACGTACGCCGCGGTGCTCCAGCGCGGTGGCCATCCCACTGGTCAGCGCGTCGAGTTCGGCCAGGGTGTACTCACGGTCGTCGAACGCGAGCACGGCGGGGTCAGTCAAGATCTACAACCCCTCTCCCGAGACTCTGCTGTGCGTCGAGCACGCCGAGAAGATACTATCATTTAGCGAGAATGGTATTCTCTTCATATCAGAACGTACGTGCACAGGGGAGTCACATGACCGCAGAACCGATGGCCGGCAGCGAAGCGGACGGCAAGGTCACGATCGTGTTCGATCGCGAGCAGTTGTCCGTGCCGCGCCGGCAGGGCGAAACGCTGCTGGAGAGCGCGCGCCGGGCCGGCATGACACCGCCATTCTCGTGCGAAGCCGGCAACTGCGGCACGTGCATGGCCAAGCTCCTCGAGGGCACCGCAACCATGCGGGTCAACGACGCACTCGACGACGACGAGGTGGCCGATGGCTACGTTCTGACCTGCCAGGCGGTGCCTGACTGCGACTCGGTGACGGTCTCCTACGACGAGGATTGAGCCCGTTCCGACGGACAAGAGTGCCACCGGTTTCTACCGCAGGGCTGCCAATTTCGAGCGGTCACGACCCTGGTGCAGAAACCGACGAAGGTTGGCCGTACTCATCGAACACCGGCGCGGGCCGGTAGTCCGGTGTGTACCCGGCGACGTGCACCGGGCTTCCTACCAACCGGAAATCCCCAGCCGTCACCAGCATCTCGGGCGTCGCGTCCAGCGCCTGCGGCAGCGTGCGCACCGCCGCCGCCGGAATCCCCAGCGGCTTGAGGCGTGACTCCCAGCCCGCAGCGGTATCGGTGGCCAGCGCCGCCGTCACCACGTCGAGCACCTCATGTCGCCGCGCCGCCCGTTCGGCCATGGTCTCGAAACCCTCGACCCCGGCTTCACCGGCGAACGACTTCCAGAACCCGTCGTGGGTGATGAACAATGCCAGATAGCCGTCGGCGGTCGGGAACAGCTGCGCGGGTACGTAATAGGAATGTGCGCCAAACGGATGGCGGCGCGGCTCGGCGCCATCGTTGAGGTATGCCGAAGCGCGGTAGTTCAGCTGCGAGAGCATGACATCACGCAGCGAGACATCCACCTGCCCGCCCTTGCCCGAGACGATCATCGCCAACAGGCCCAGCGCAGCGGTCAGTCCTGTCGAGTTGTCCGCCGACGAGTAGCCCGGCAGCGTGGGCGGGCCGTCGGGATCGCCGGTCATCGCGGCCACCCCGGTGGCGGCCTGGATGACGTAATCGAACGCCGGGTCGTCTCCCCCGTTTAGTCCGAATCCCGTCATCGCGACACAGACAATCTCAGGGTTGAAGCACGAAAGCGCCGCATAGGTCAGGCCCAGCCTGCGGATCACCGACGGCTTCATGTTCACCAGCAGCGCATGCGAATCAGCCACCAGCTCACCGAGTTTCGCCTGACCGGCCTCCGAGGCGAGATCGAGGCAGATGCTGCGCTTACCCCGATTGAGGCTGGCGAAATAGCTGTCACTGACCTGGCGTGAGATCTCCCCGCCCGGCGGTTCGACCTTGATCACCTCGGCGCCCAGGTCAGCCAGCATCATGGTGGCGTACGGACCGGCAAGCATCACGCCGACCTCGATGACGCGGATACCGGAAAGAGGCCCGCTCACTCAAGCACCCTTCTCTTCGCGCAAGCGCTCATCGGACAGCCTTGGCGAGCTCGGCGATCACCTCACGCGTCCGGTACTTCGACGCGATCAGCTCGTCGCGGTTCTCCCCGATCGGCAGCAACCGCACCGACAGGTCCGTCACTCCGGCATCGGCGAACTGCTTGAATCGCTTCAGGATTGATTCCTCGTCGCCCGCAGCGAGCAGATCGCCGACGTTGCGGGCCTCGCCGCGGTCCAGCAGCCGCTGGTAGTTGGGCGAGGTCTCGGCTTCGGCGAGGACACGGTTGGCCCGGTCCTTGGCTTCCTCGATCTCGGAGTTGGCGCACAGCGTGACCGGGATGCCTGCGACGATGCGTGGCGCGGGCTTACCGGCTTCGGCGGCGGCCTTGTTGATCTTCGGGGCGATGTGCTCGCCGATCGCCTTCTCGTCGGCCATCCACAACGAGGTCCCGTCGGCGTGCTCGCCGGCGATCTGCAGCATCACCGGGCCCAGTGCCGACACCAGCACCGGCATCGGGGTGTCGGCGGCAAGCACCGTCGGGTTGTGCACGGTGAAGGAATCGTTCTCCACGTCAACGTCTCCGGGTCCGGAGATGGCTGCGTTCAGCACCTGCAGGTAGTCCCGGGTGTAGGCGGCCGGCTTGTCATAGGGCAGGCCCAGCATGTCGCGGACGATCCAGTGATGCGAGGGCCCGACGCCCAGGGCCAGCCGGCCACCAGAGATGGCGTGCACCGACAGCGCCTGCCGAGCCAGCGCGATCGGATGCTGCGCTTGCAGCGGCACCACCGCGGTGCCGAGTTCGATGCGCGACGTGTTCGACGCCATCAGCGCCACCATGCTGAGCAGGTCGAAGTCGTTGGGCACCTGCGGCATCCACGCACTATCCAGCCCGGCCGATTCGGCCCACTGGATGTCGGAGATCAGCTTGGAGACCTTGCGGGCCATATCGCCGCGCTCGGCCCCGATCATCACACCAAGGCGCATGTCAGCTCGCTTTCTCTGTCAGCGCACGAACATCGGTCACGAGGGTTTCGAGCGACGTTCCGGTTGGGAACACCGCTGCCGCACCGGCATCGAGGAGTTTCTGCACATCGGACTGCGGGATGGTGCCTCCGACAACGACGGCGATGTCACCGGCGTCGGCTGCCCGCAGTGCCTCGACAGTCCGGGTGGTCAGCGCGACGTGCGCGCCGGACAGGATCGAAAGGCCGACCAGCGCAACGTCTTCCTGCAGCGCGATGGAGACGATGTCCTCGATGCGCTGCCGGATGCCGGTGTAGATGACCTCGAATCCAGCATCACGCAGGGTGCGCGCGACGATCTTGGCGCCGCGGTCGTGACCGTCGAGACCGGGCTTGGCGACGAGTACGCGAGTAGCCATAACTAGAACACCACCGGCTGCTGAAACTCGCCCCACACCGACTTCAAGGTCGACACCATCTCCCCCACTGTGCAATACGCATTCGCGCAGTCGATCAACCGGTGCATCAGGTTGTCATCACCCTCGGCACCCCTGGCCAACGCGGCCAAAGTCTCTTTGACTGCGACGTCGTCGCGCTCGGCCTTGACCTTCGCCAGTCGCTTGAGTTGTAGATCGCGGCCCTCGGCGTCGAGCTCGTAGGTGTCGATGTCCGGCGCCGGCTCGTCGGTGACGAATCGATTGACCCCGACCACCGGCCGCTCGCCCGATTCGGTCTCCTGGTGAATCTTGTAGGCCTCGTCAGCGATCAGGCCCTGCAGGTAGCCGTCCTCGATGCACCTCACCATGCCGCCGTGCTTCTCCAGGTCGTCCATGATCTCGATGATCTTGGCTTCCGTGGCGTCGGTGAGCGCCTCGACGAAGTAGGACCCGCCGAGCGGATCGGCGACCTTGGTGACACCGGTTTCGTAGGCCAGGATCTGCTGGGTGCGCAGGGCCAGCGTCGCCGATTCCTCACTCGGCAAGGCAAACGGTTCATCCCACGCCGCAGTGAACATCGACTGCACGCCGCCGAGCACCGCCGCCAACGACTCATAGGCGACCCGGACCAGGTTGTTCTGTGCCTGCGGCGCATACAGAGACGCTCCACCCGCCACACATCCGAACCGGAACATCGAGGCCTTGTCGGTGGTCGCGCCGTAGCGCTCCCGCACGATCGTGGCCCAACGTCGCCGGCCGGCACGGTATTTGGCGATCTCCTCGAAGAAGTCACCGTGGGTGTAGAAGAAGAAGGAGATCTGCGGGGCGAACTTGTCGATCGTCATCCGGCCGCGTTCGACGACGGTGTCGCAGTAGGTGACGCCATCGGCCAGTGTGAACGACATCTCCTGCACGGCATTGGCGCCCGCGTCGCGGAAGTGCGCGCCGGCCACCGAGATCGCGTTGAACCGGGGCACCTCGGCCGCACAGAACTCGATCGTGTCGGCGATCAGCCGCAGTGACGGCTCGGGCGGCCAGATCCAGGTGCCGCGCGACGCGTATTCCTTGAGGATGTCGTTCTGGATGGTGCCGGTGAGCTTCTCGCGGGGCACGCCCTTCTTCTCGGCCGCAGCGACGTAGAAGGCCAGCAGGATGGCCGCAGTGCCGTTGATGGTGAAGCTGGTGCTGATCTTGTCCAGCGGAATGCTGTCGAACAGGATCTCGGCGTCGGCCAGGGTGTCGACCGCAACACCGACGCGGCCGACTTCCTCACCGTATTCTTCGTCATCGGAGTCATAGCCGCACTGGGTGGGCAGGTCCAGCGCCACCGACAGGCCCGTCCCACCCTGATCGAGCAGGTAGCGGTACCGGCGGTTGGATTCCTCAGCGGTGCCGAAGCCCGAATACTGCCGGAAGGTCCAGGTCTTCCCGCGGTAGCCGGAGGCGAAGTTGCCGCGGGTGAAGGGATAGGTCCCGGGGGCAGGCGGCTCGACCGCGCGGTCGCTCGGCCCATAAACGGGCGCCAGCGGGATGCCGGACGGAGTCTCCACCGGAGGGACGTCTTGCTCGCTCATCAGTGGATAACGTACTTGCTAAAAATGAGAATGCCAATACCGCGTGGTGGAAATGTGGTGCCTGTACTGGGCAGGGGTGCTCCGACCTGCGCACTGAGGACTGCCGGCGACACCAACGAACAGGTCAGGTGGACGCCGATTCTTCAACCGCCGCACCGTATGATTACGACACTTGCTAAAAATGAGAATGCCAATACCATTTGGGTAGGGTTGACACACGGCGCATAGCGGACGCTGCGCTCGACGAGGAGGACCATGTCCAGCCAGCAGGAGTCATTCACCGATCGCACGCTGGTCGTATCCGGCGGCAGTCGCGGGATCGGGCTGGCGATCGCGCTCGGCGCAGCCCGCCGCGGAGCGAACGTGGTGCTCTTGGCCAAGACCGCAGAACCTCATCCCAAGCTTCCCGGCACCGTGCACACCGCCGTCGCCGAGGTGGAAGCCGCCGGAGGCAAGGGAGTCGCGGTCGTGGGCGATGTGCGCAAGGAAGAGGACGTGGCCCGCGCGGTCGAGGCCGCGGTCGAGCACTTCGGTGGCGTCGACATCGTGATCAACAACGCGAGCGCCATCTCCACCGACCCCACCGAGGCGCTGTCGGCCAAGAAGTTCGACCTGATGATGGACATCAACATCCGCGGCACCTTCCTGCTCACCAAGGCAGCGCTGCCGCACCTACGCAAGTCCACCAACGGCCAGGTGTTGACGCTGGCCCCGCCGATGAACATGAACCCCTACTGGCTGGGCGCACACCCCTCCTACACCCTGTCCAAGTACGGCATGACGCTGCTGTCTCTGGGCTGGGCGGCCGAATACGCGGACGCCGGCATCGGATTCAGCTGCCTGTGGCCCGAGACCTACATCGCCACCGCCGCGGTGACCAATCTCGCGGATGGCGACACGATGGCCTCGCAGTCCCGCAAGCCCGAGATCATGGCGGATGCGGCCGTGGAGATCCTGTCCCGCCCGGCTGCCGAGGTCAACGGTCAGACCTTCATCGACTCTGAGGTACTCACCTCTTCCGGTGTCACCGACCTCTCCCCCTACGGCGGCGGGGATAATCCGATCATCGACATCTTCATCGACGCACCGGGACAGGGCCTATGAGCATCTCGCTACTGCTCGAGATGGCGGTCTCGGGTGGACCCGACCGCACCGCAATAGTTTCCGATGATCTCCGCCTGACCACCGAGGAACTCAGCGGCCTGGCCGACGGCGGCGCCGGCGTCATCGCAGCCGCCGGAGCCGCCCATGTGGCCTATGTCGGCACCGGCGGAGCGCTCCTGCCGCTGCTGCTGTTCGCTTCGGCCCGCGCCGCTGTACCGTTCACCCCGCTGAACTACCGCCTGAGCCGCGACGGTCTGCACGAGTTGATCGCGCGCCTGCCCGAGCCGCTGGTGGTCGCCGACGCCGAGTACGCCGACGTGGTCGTCGGAGCCGGCAAGCGGGTGATCACCTCCGAAGAGTTCCTGGGCGCGGCGCGCACCGCCCAGCCCGCTGCCGAATTCGCCGATCCCGACGCGGTCGCGGTCGTCCTGTTCACCTCGGGCACCACCTCGCGGCCAAAAGCCGTCGAGCTCACTCACAACAACCTCACCAGCTACATCACCGGAACCGTCGAATTCGCCTCGGCTGCAGAAGAAGACGCCGCCCTGATCTGCGTACCGCCCTATCACATCGCCGGCGTCAGTGCGGCCATGTCAAACCTGTACGCCGGCCGGAAGATGGTGTACCTGCGGCACTTCGACGCCGACAAATGGGTCGAGCTGGTCCGCACCGAAGGCGTCACCTCCGCAACCGTGGTGCCCACCATGCTGGACCGCATCGTCACCGCACTGGAAGCGGCCGGGCTCGAGCTACCGACCCTGCGCAACCTCGCCTACGGCGGCTCGAAGGTCGCACTGCCGCTGGTCCGCAAGGCACTGCAGCTACTGCCGAACGTCGGTTTCGTCAACGCCTACGGATTGACCGAAACCAGCTCCACCATCGCGGTTCTGGGCCCCGACGATCACCGCGAAGCACTGGCTGCCGAGGATGCGGCCGGTGCTCGGCGCCTCGGCTCGGTCGGCCAGGTGGTCCCGGGTATCGAGGTGCAGATCCGCGCCGACGACGGCACTGTGCTGGGTGCGGGTGAGACCGGTGAACTGTTCGTGCGGGGTGAGCAGGTGTCGGGCCGCTACACCGACATCGGATCGGTACTCGACGCCGAGGGCTGGTTCCCGACAAAGGATGTCGCCACGCTCGACGACGGCGGCTACCTGTTCATCGGCGGACGATCCGACGACACCATCATCCGCGGTGGGGAGAACATTGCCCCGGCCGAGATCGAGGACGTGCTCGTCGAGCATCCCGAGGTCCGCGACGTCGCCGTCGTCGGCCCCGAGGATCCCCAGTGGGGCCAGATCATCGTGGCCGTCGTGGTGCCCGTCGAGGGCGCCTCCCCCGACCCGGATGCGCTGCGCGATCATGTCCGCAAGCAACTGCGCGGATCACGCACCCCCGATCGGGTGGTGTTCCGCGATGAACTGCCCACCAACCCGACCGGCAAAGTCCTGCGCCGCCAGCTCATCGACGAACTCGCACCGATCTCCAAGGAGTCAGCATGATCAAGAACGGCACCCGCCTGCAGAGCCAGGTGTGCGACACCCAGGTCATCGTGGTGCGCAGCGCCGACAGCCTCGATGATCTCCGCGCCGGTGGCGTCGCGATGGTCCCCCTCGATGCCGAAAAGGACTCGGGCGCAACCATCGACGGGGCCTTCTCCGACGGCAATCTGATGGGCAAGCGCTACGTGGACGAGGGTGGCGCCGAGGTGCTCGTCACCAAGGCCGGGGCCGGCACACTGTCAGTCGGGGCCACCGCGCTGAGCCTCAAAGAGGCCAAGCCGCTTCCTGCCAGCGACTGAATATTTTCTGCCGAACAGGCGCGTAGGTACCCCATTTGACGTGAAATGGGGTACCTACGCGTCTGCTCGCGCATTCAGGCGTGACGACTGGTCACTCCCCCGTCCACGACGAGTTGCGCGCCGGTGATGAACGACGCCTTCGGTGACATCAGGAACGCCACGGCAGCCCCGATCTCATCAGGCTGCCCGAGCCGGCCCAGCGGTGCGGCCTGTTCGAAGCCGGCGCGGATCTCCTCGACGTCCAACGCGATCTGCAGCATCGGGGTGTGGATGAAGCCCGGGCACACCGCATTGACGCGAATTCCCAACGGGCCCAACTGTGCAGCCATCGACCGGGTCATGCCGAGCAGGCCGGCCTTGGAGGCGCAGTAGGCCGGGATAAAGGGGTTGGCGGCCAGGCCTTCGATGCTCGAGATACCGACCACGGCGGGCGATCCGCCGTCCTTCGCGGACTTCTCCAGGTATGGCAGCAGCAACTGCATCAACAGCGCCTGCGCTCGCAGATTCACATCGAGCACCGCGTCCCAGGACTCCTCGGTGTAGGCGCCCACCGGTTCGGGAAGCACCCGGCCCGCCGCGTGCACCAGACCGTCGATGCCGTCGAGCGCTTGAGCCGCCTCCTCGACGGCGCCCGACAGCGCAGTGGTGTCACACACGTCGATCACCGCGGAGGGCATACCCAAACCCCCGGCCACATCGCGAACCTCGGGAGCGATGTCCCACAACGCAACCCGCCGGCCGTCCGCGATCAGCGCCTCCGCGCTGGCCCTACCGATCCCTGACGCTGCACCCGTCACCACCACACCTGTCATGCCGGACAGGTTAGGGGCTCCGCTGCGATCCGTGGGCGATTTTGGTTATACCGTCTAACCGATGAGATCGGCCAAGGCCTGCGCGGTCTGCAGATCCTCGTAGGCCGCCGAATACCGCTGGGCCAGTGCCAGGGCGATGTCCGGGCGCTGCCACAGCTCACCCGCGCTGGCGGTGGCCAGCCAGGTGGTCAACCCGTGCGCCACCGAGGCCCGGTAGCGGAGCCAGATCTCATCCGCCGACGGCAGCTCATCGGCGGGAAGCTCCAATGCCTCCCGGTAGTCCTCGAGCAACTGACGCTCCGCGATGCGGCGGTCCTCAGTCGTCAGAGCGCCCTGCAGGAAGTAACCGAGATCAAGCGAGAAGTTGCCTCGGCGAGCCACCTGCCAGTCGAGGAAGCCGACGTCGCCGTCGGGCAACAGCCCTGGAACTATATAGGTGTTTCCGATATGCGGGTCGCCGTGCAGCAGCGTCTGCGAGACACCGGGTGCAGTGAGGGTGCGGATGAACGGCTTCCAGATCCCCTCCACCAGATGGTCGATCGTCAGCCCATGCACTGATGCGGGCGCATCGTCACCGAGACGTTCCAGAGCCGCGGGCAACGGCGCCCACTGCATACCGTCCCACGGCTCGAACGGTTCCAGCCACTCCAGCCCAGGACGGCGCACCCGCGCACCCCAGAACGCGCCGTGCAACCGGGCCAGACCGCGCACGCCCTGGGCTGCCTGCTCCACGGTCAACGGCCTGGTGGCATCGCGCGGATCGGCGGCGCGGGCGGTCAGATCCTCCATGATCAGCATGAAGTCTTCGTCACCCTCATCGACCGGCGCCGCGTACACCGTCGGATGTTCCAGCGGCAGCTCGACTTTGGAGTTGAACAGCCTCGGCTCGTGTAGCAGGCCGCTGGTGTACTTGATCATCTCCTTGTGGTCGGGATCGACGGCTTTGGCGAACACGGTCTCCGGCCCCGACCCCGACGAGTAGGTGACTGCCAGGCGCGCCCGACGGTTGGTGCCGTCGTCGCGCATATCGATGGTCACGCAGTCCACCACCGCGTCGGGGTGGTGGTCGGCCAGCGCTGCGGTCAACCACTCGGGCGTGACCTGGGTCCAGTCCTTGGGGACCGTCAGCGCGGTGGTCACCGGACGAACGCCGGCATCGAATCCCAGCCGCGGACCGTCGAAGTCGGCGACAATATGGCGTTGTCGAGATCGACGTCCCAGTCCGGGAAACGCTTGAGCATCTCCTCCAACGCGATCCGGCCCTCCAGCCGCGCCAATGCCGAACCCAGGCAGTAGTGGGTGCCCACACTGAACGCCAGGTGCTGGCGCTGCTCGCGGTGGATGTCGAAAACCTCACCGTCGGGCGGGAACTGGCGGCTGTCGCGGACGGCCGCGCCGATCAGCATCATCATCACACTTCCCTCGGGAACCGTCTGGCCGTGAAGCTCCACGTCGCGGGTGACGTAGCGGGCCACGTGCGGGGCCGGCGGCTCGAAGCGCAGCAATTCCTCGATCGCCTGCGGGATGAGCGCGGGATTCTCGACCAATTGGCGGCGCTGATCCGGATGCTCGGCGAGTACCTTTGCCGCCCAGCCGATCAGCCTCGTGGTGGTCTCGTTACCCGCACCCGCCACCACGTTGATGTAGATCAGCAGTTCTTCGCGGGTGAGGTTGCGCGTGACCCCGTGCTCGTCGGTGAACTCGACGTTGAGCAGGTCGGTCATGATGTCGTCGGACGGGTTGTCCTTGCGCCAGTCGATGTAGGTCTCGAAGATCGAGCCGTCGACCAGACCGTCCTGGGCCGCCTTCATCGGCTTGCCCGCCTCGGTACGCATCTGATCGTTGCCGTGGTCGCGGATCATCTCCTGGTCGTCCTCGGGGATGCCCAGCAGCGCGCTGATCACCCGCATCGGCATGATCGCGCCGAAATCCTTGATGAAGTCGATCTTGCCTGCGCCCACCAGCGGGTCCAGCGACTGGGCGCAGAATTCCCGGATCTTGGGCTCCAGCGCGTTGATCTTGCGGGGCGTGAACATCCGAGCCAACAGCTTGCGATGCACGGTGTGGATTGGCGGATCCTCGAAAATGAGGGCGCCCGAAGGGATGTCGATGTTGGCCTTGATCAATTCGATGATCGCGCCGCGGGCCGAGCTGAACGTCTCGTGGTCGACGAGTGCTTTGTTGACATCGGCGAAACGGCTCAACGCATAGAAGTCGTACTGCTCGTTGTAGTACAGCGGCAATTCTTCACGGAGCCGGGCGAACGTCGGATACGGGTTGGCGTTGATCTCGACGTCGTAGGGATCGAAGTACACGTCATTGGTGGTGCTCACACTCACGGCGGTCCGCCTCTCTGAGGGCTGCGGAGAGTTACTTACCCGCGTAAGTTACACGGCGGGGCCACCACCGGACAAGACCGTACGGGGTTACGGCATGCCGTTCACCTGTAAGCCTCAGGTGCTGTCGCGAACGACGAGCCCGGCAGGGTCGCTGTCGTCGATGTCGGCGACCGTGGGATATCCGAGTTCGGCCATCATGGCCGGCACCGCGGCATCGACAATGGTCTTGGCGTCGAATACGACGGAGGTCAGCGGCGGGGAACTCACCGCTCCCAGCGGTATCGCGTCGACCCCCATGACCGCCAGATCGTCGGGGCAGCGCAAGCCGGCCCGGCGTATCCCGTGCAGCACCACGAACGCCGTCTCATCGCTTTGCGCACATACGGCCGTCACGCCCGCCGACACCCATTTCGAGACGACCGCGGCCGCATCGGACCCATCGGTGGCCATGCTGTCGACCTCGATCTCGGGCAGGCCATGCTCGCCGGCAGCCACCCGAAGGCCCGACAACCAGTAGTCACCGAGCGGCCGCAGCACCTCGCTGCCGGAATAGGCGAAGGCCAGGCGGGTATGGCCGCGCGACATGAGATGTTCCACCCGCATCGCTCCGACGGTCAGATGCAGCGACCCGAGCGCGCGCAGCTTCTCGCTGCCCAGGTAGATCTGCGGAATCCTCGCCGCCTCGACAGCCGCGGAAGCAGCACCGGTGAGCGGGAACACCCCTGCAACAGCCAGAGGATCGAGGTTCGCCACCGCGTCGACGATGTTCTGGCCGTCATCCGTCTCGAGCTGCATCGACAGCACGATGCCGTGCCGGCCCAGCGCGGTGGTGAGGCGGCTGCCGACCTCGAGAGGCAGTTCGCCCAGATCGGTCCGCGGCACGATGTAGAGCACCACACCGCTCCCCCCGACGGCGAGGTTGCGGGCCGCGAGGTTGGGCCGATAGCCCAGATCGGCCGCCGCCTTGCGCACCGCGGCCTGAGTCTGCTCCGAGATGCGTTGCCCTTGAACGTTGTTGAGGACATAGCTGACGGTCGCCGTGGAGACGTTGGCCAGCTTGGCAACGTCGGCTTTCGTCGGGCGCAGCCCGACTTTCGAACCCGTCGGGCGTCCTCGTGTCGTACTCACGGTGTCATCGTGGCACGTTGCTGATCCGACGGGTCGTCCACGCCACGCATTGGTTGCCCCGCACTCTCGCGCAACGTCAGGACGGTGGCCACCGAGACGATGCCCGCGGCAACCAGATACAGCGCGGGCGCCAGGTTGTTGCCGGTTGCCGCGGTGAGCCAGGTGACCACGTACGGGGTGGTCCCGCCGAACAACGCCACCGCGATGTTGTAACCGATCGAGAAACCGCTGTAGCGGACCCTCGTGGCGAACAGTTCCACACCGGCCGTCACCGCCGTCGCGACGTACACCGATTCGATGGCGGCCAGCAGGCAGTGTCCGACGATCGCCGCCGCCACCGAGCCCGAATTCATCAGCAGGAAAAGCGGATACGCCAGCACCACGAATCCGGCGGAGCCTGCGATCAACAGCGGTTTGCGCCCGATCCGGTCCGACAACGCAGCCAACGGCAGGATCAGGATCAATGCCACCAGGCTGGCCAGGCTGATCGAGACGAACGCCTGCATCTTGCTGAAATGCAGCGCCTTGATGAAGTAGGTCGGCAGGAACGTGAACACGACGTAGTACCCGACGTTGAACACGATGAACAGTCCGATGACTTGCAGGATCGCGCGCCGCGCCGTGCCCACGGCTTCGCGCAACGGCGAGGTGGACACCCGATCGGCCTCGTCGAGCTTGGCGAACTCAGGGGTGTCATCGAGCCGCAGCCGGATATACAGACCGACCAGGCCGAGCGGCGCGGCCACCAGGAACGGGACGCGCCAGCCGTAGTTCTCCATCGACTCCGGCGGTAGAAAAGCCTGCAGGAGCGTGACGGTGACGGAGCCCAGAAGGAAACCCAGCACCCCCGACCACGCGATGAACGTGACGGTGAGCCCGCGCCGTCGGGTACTCGCGTACTCGGCGAGATAGACTGCACCGCCGCCGTATTCGCCGCCGGCCGAGAACCCCTGCAGACACCGCAGCAGGAGTAGGAGCAGCGGCGCAGCCACACCGATGGTGGCGTAGGTGGGCAGCAGGCCGATGCCGAGCGTGGCGGCCGACATCAGCAGGATCACCACGGCGAGCACCCGCTGACGCCCCAATCGGTCGCCCAGCGGGCCGAATACGAATCCACCAAGTGGACGCATGAAGAATGCAGCGGCGAAAATGGCGAAAGTGTTGAGCAGCGCGGCTGTTTCGTTTCCGGCAGGGAAGAAGTTCCCCGCGATGTAGGTCGCCAGAAAGCCGTAGATGGCGAAGTCGAACCACTCGACCGCGTTGCCGATGGACGCGCCGACGATCGCTTTGCGCACGGTGGGGTCGATGCCGTTGTTTCGCTTCGGTGCCGTCAACAGAAAACTCGCCTCTCGGATCGCGAGAGGCGAGTTTATCTGTTTTGGTTATGCGCATAAGCCTCGTTCTCGGAGGCTGGAGCCTACGGGCTTGGGCGTCAGACTCCGGCGAGCGCGTCGGCGGTGAGCAATGCCTGGGCCACCCCGGAGACGATCGACGCCAACCGAATGGCCTCGAAGATCGTCGTGCGGGACACCTCGGCGTCGCGGAGCACGGTCTCGTGCGCCGACAAGCAGTGCCCGCAACCGTTGATCGCCGAGACTGCCAGCGACCACAGCTCGAAATCCGCCTTGGGCACACCCGGGCTCGCGATGATGTTCATCCGCAAACCAGCCCGCAGGTCGTCGTAACGGCCGTCGAGCTGACCCTTGGTGCGGTAGAAGACGTTGTTCATCCCCATGATCGAGGCAGCGCCGAGGGCGGCGTGGTAGGCCTCCTCGCTCAGCACGTCCAGGGCGTCCTCGGAGATCTCTTTCAGCAGCTGCTGCGATTTGGTGGCTGCCGCCGTAGCGACCAGCGCACCCCACAGCTGTTGCTCATTGAGCTCCGTGGACTTCACGATGCTGCCGAAGTTGAGCTTGAGATCCTTTGCGTACTCCGGCAGCGCTTCCTTGATGTTGTCGACGCTCATGATTAGACCGCCTCAGACAACAGCTCACCGGCGTCCAGCGTCGGGTCGCCCTTCTTCCAGTTGCAGGCGCACAGCTCGTCGGACTGCAGCGCATCGAGCACGCGCAGCACCTCGTCGACGTTGCGCCCCACCGAACCGGCGGTCACGGAGACGAACTGGATCTCGTTGTTGGGGTCGACGATGAAGGTGGCCCGGTCGGCGACGCCGTCCGCGTTGAGCACGCCGGCCGCAGCGGTGAGTTCACGCTTGAGGTCCGAAACCATCGGGAAAGGCAGCTTCTTCAGGTCCTCGTGCTGCGCGCGCCACTGGAAGTGGACGAACTCGTTGTCCACCGAAACACCGATCACCTTGGCGTCGCGATCCTCGAAGTCTTCATTGAGCTTGCCGAACGCGGCGATCTCGGTCGGGCACACGAAGGTGAAGTCCTTGGGCCAGAAGAAGATGATCCGCCACTTGCCGTCGTCATCCTTGTTGGTGACGCGGGTGAAATAATCGTCGGGCTGCTTGGCGTCGACCTTGGACAGATCTCCGCCAACCACGGCCGTCAGGTCGTATTCCGGGAACTGAGAACCAATCGACAAAAGTGCCATTGCAAGCTATCCAATCTCACGCTGATTTTCTGGAATCATTCCAGATTTACTACTCAATCTTGGACCCCGCCGATGGCTATAGCAACTCACTGAGCCGTGATTATGCCCACAAACGACATCAGTGTGAGCTGGGCATCACGACCGTCACCGGATCCGGCCAGATCGGCGGGCGATGCCCAAAGTCGGCGCGAACAGGTAGAACTGGCTGGGGTGTATCGCGTGGAAGGCGGATCAGTTGGCGAGGCTTCGCTGGTGGCTCGGTCTGGCCTGTTGTGCGGCGCTGCTGGCCGGTTGCGGGAACGCCACCGTGATCGGGGGCAGGGCGACGTCGATGCTGTTCCTACCCGACCGGGTAGGCGGCCTGCCGGTGACCGACGGCCACAGCGGCACCCGACCCGAGGCGCCCGCGCCGACCCGCCGGGCCGAGAACACCGACGGCGGGCAGATCGACGACCTGGCCCTGCTGGCCATCGACGACATCGAGGACTTCTGGTCGCAGAACTACACCGGTGGGTCACTGCCGGGAACCTTCACCCCCGTTTCCCGGCTGGTGTCGTTCAACTCCGATGCCTCCCCCGGGCTCGAGATCTGCGGCCAGAACACGGTCGGGCTGACCAATGCCTTCTACTGCCTCAAGAGCGACGTGATGGCGTGGGACCGTGGCGTCGCGATTCCGGTGGCGGCGCAATATTTCGGCCAGATGGGTGTGGTCGGGGTGATGGCCCACGAGTACGGCCACGCCGTCCAGCAACAAGCGCGGCTGATCAACGAGAGCACGCCCGTGCTGGTGGCCGAGCAGCAGGCCGATTGCCTGGCCGGGGTCTACCTCCGCTGGGTGGCCGCCGGAAAATCGCCGCGCTTCGAGTTGAGCACCGGCGACGGGCTCAACCACGTCCTGGCCGGGCTGATCTACATCCGTGATCCCCTGATGACCCGGATCGACGCCACGCTCACCGGCAACGAGCACGGGTCCGCGCTGGACCGGGTCAGTGCCTTCCAGATCGGCTTCAGCGGCAACGTCGACCAGTGCGCGGCCATGGACTCCGATGAAATCACCAAGCGTCGCGGTGATCTGCCGAAATTCCTCGACTTCTTCGGCGGCCAGCAGAGCGCCAACAGCACGATCACGGCGAATCTGTTGGACCAGACCATGCAGTCGCTGCGGCAGGTCTACGCACCCATCAACCCGCCCACGTTGAGTACCGAGCCGAGCGCGTGTCCCGACGCCGGACCGTCTCCGCCGGCGTCCTACTGCCCGGCGACCAACACCATCGTGGTCGACCTGGATGGACTGAAAGCCCTAGGGGAAGCCAGAAGCGAAAACGACGAACAGGAGCTCCTGCAGGGCGACAACTCGGCGATCTCCGTTCTGACATCGCGGTACGCCATGGCGGTACAACACGAGAGGGGCCTCCCGCTGGACACTTCCGTGGCCGCGATGCGTACGGGCTGCCTGACCGGCGTGGGTCAGGCCAGGATGGCCGAGCCCGGTCTGCCGATCACGTTGTCAGCCGGTGACACCGACGAGGCGATCAGCAGCCTGCTCACCAACGGGCTGGCCGCCAGCGACGTCAACGGCAGGGTGCTGCCGGCGGGGTTTACCCGCATCCTGGCCTACCGGTCCGGCCTGCAAGGCGATGACGCACAGTGCTACCAGAGGTTCCCGTAAGCCGATGAGTCCAGTCGAGAAGAAACGATGAACGGTCCCGAGCAGCCGTGGTGGGCGCGGCCGGGTGGCGCGCCCATGCCGGGCGGCACGCCGCCACGGCCGGCATGGACACCCCCGCCCGCGCGGCAGCCGTCGCCGCCCCAGCCGCCACAGCACCATGCGCGGCCCGCACCGCCGCCCCAGTACCAACCACGGCCGGCACCACAGCCGCCGTCTAGGCCGCAGCCCAACCCCCGGCCCAAGCACGCCGACCGACGTCTGCTCATCGGGGCGGCGATCGCCGTCGTGACAGTCGCGGTGATCGGCGCCGGACTGTGGGTGTGGAGCCGCGCGGACACCAACAGCACCCGACTCGACGTCCATCAGGCCGAGTCCGGGGTGGCACAGATCCTGTCCGATCCGATCAACGGCTACGGGGCCAACCGCGTCGTCGCAGTGGCGTGCAACAACGGCCAGAATCCGGTCGTGCGGACCGGCGCGACGTTCACATGCGCGGTTGAGATCAACGACACGCTGCGCAGGGTGATCGTGGAGTTCACCGACGATAACGGCACTTATGCCGTGGACGGGCCTCGATAAATAGAGACGCACGACACATTTTCCGAGCCTCGTGACAACCCACACCTGACCGCGCTGCCAGGCTTTATTAGAGCCGCTATTAGTCTTACCGGTTATGGGTCGGGATCCCGCTGCAACCAGTGCTGTTGATACGTCGACGTCGAACATCGAAAATTACGTCCGCGACGACGGCACGATTGTCGTACCCGACGGCGTCACCCTGACGTCGTTCCTGGATCGCAATCGGTTCATCTACGGGGACCAACCGTCCTACCGATTCCTCGACTACTCGACGGATCCCGACGGCCGCGCCATCGAGCTCAGCTGGAACGCCCTGTGGTCGCAGGTGTGCGCTGTCGGCGCCCGACTGCAGCAGGTCACCCAGCCCCGCGACCGGGTAGCGATCCTGGCCCCGCAGGGCGTCGAGTACGTCGCGGCGTTCTTCGCAGCGGTGCACGCCGGCAACGTCGCCGTCCCGCTGTTCGCGCCGGCCCTGGCCGGTCACACCGAGCGGCTGGCCGCCGTGCTGGCCGACGCCAAACCCACCGTGGTGCTCACCACGACCTCTGCGGCCGAGTCGGTCCGCACCTTCATCAAGACGCTGCCCGCCGCCGAGCGGCCCCGCGTGATCGCCGTCGACGCCGTCCCGGACACGCTTGCCGAGATGTACGTCAGCCCCACGGTCGACACCGACGACATCGCCTATCTGCAGTACACCTCCGGCTCGACCCGCACGCCCGCCGGTGTGGAAATCACCCACCGCAACGTGTGCACCAATGTCATCCAGATGGTCCTGGCCGGCGACCTCGACACCGGTATCCGCAGTGTCAGCTGGCTGCCGCTCTACCACGACATGGGCCTGATCATGGTCATGTTCCCGGCGCTGTGCGGTGGCCACATCAGCCTGATGGACCCGATGGCGTTCGTCCGCCGCCCGTACCGCTGGATCAAGCGGTTGGCCGAAGAGGCTGCCCACGGGCGCACCTTCGCCGCGGCTCCGAACTTCGCCTTCGAGCTGGCTTCCGAGCGCGGCCTGCCGCCCGAGGGTGAGACGCTGGACATGTCCAACGTGGTCACGCTCCTCAACGGGTCCGAACCGGTCACGATGACCGCTGTCGAGAAGTTCACCTCCGCGTTCGCCCCGTATGGGCTGCCCGCCACCGCGATCAAGCCGTCCTACGGCATGGCCGAGGCCACCCTGTCGGTGGCCAGCATCGCACCGAGTGCCGCGGCCAGCGTCGTGTACCTCGACCGCGACCAGCTCAGCGCCGGGCGCGCCGTGACCGTCGCTCCCACCGACGAAGGCGCTGTGGCCCATGTGTCCTGCGGGCAGCCCATTCCGAACCAGTGGGCGGTGATCGCGGGCCCCGATGGCGACGAGTTGGCCGATCGCACGGTCGGCGAAATCTGGCTGCACGGCAACAATGTCGGCCAGGGTTACTTCGGCCGCGCCGAGGAAAGCGAGCGGGTGTTCGGCAACAAGCTGCAGACCCGACTCGAGACAGGTAGCCACGCCGGGGAAGTGCCGGACAACGGGCATTGGCTGGCCACCGGCGACCTCGGCGTCTACATCGACGGCGAGCTGTACCTCACCGGCCGGATCAAGGACATGATCCTGATCGACGGACGCAACCACTACCCACACGACATTGAGACCACCGTCAGCGCGGCCTCCCCTGCGGTGCGCTCGGGCTATGTCGCCGCGTTCTCGGTGGACGGGGACCGCGGCGAGGAACTGGTGATCGTCGCCGAGCGGGCCGCCGGGGCCGGACGCGCCGAGCCCGGTCCGATCGTCGACGCGGTGCGTGCCGCCGTGTCACGCCACCACCAGATCCGGGTCGCCGATGTGCGCATGGTCGCCGCCGGCGTGATCCCCCGGACGACGAGCGGCAAGCTGGCCCGAAATGCTTGCCGCGCTGAATATTTGAGCGGGAAGTTCGACAAGTAGCCCTCGCCTTGGCGTGGTTGGCCGCGCCGAATGCGACGCTATGGTCGTGATCCGGCGCGCGTGGCGCGACCCTAGTGTTGTTCTCGACTACAGCTGACTCTCATCGCCTCACCGAAGGCGCCGTCGCGCAGCAGGTTGATGCTACGGGCCTGTGTGTCGATGTGGGTGATGCGTTGCACTGTGCCGCCGTGCCAGAAGTAGGTGTCGCGACTGACCGCCCCACCGGGCGGATTCTCGGTCCGCCCGACCGTCACCGAAGCGATCCACTCCGCCGCGTCGGCCGTGGACTCGCCGACGGCGTGCAGGAACAGCAGACTACGGTGGGGCACGCTGAACACCACCCCCAGCGGTGCGGCTCTACCCAGCACGGTCTCGATCATTCGGGGCATGTTCAGCGCTTTCGAGGCGATGAAAAAGGAATCGCCGGTCAACGCAAACACGTTGCGGTCCAACGCTTGTACGGTCACAGGCTCGGCATCGGTATTGCGCTGACCCACCTCATAGAGGAAATCCAGGTCCCGGCCGGCGACGTCATCATCACCCACCGTCTTCACCACCGTCGGCAAGTCACGACTCAACTCGGCGACCAGACCGTCGAACACTAGGCGGGCATATCGCATCGAGATCATGCTCGAGGTGTCCGGCGTCTGTAGGCGCGTGCGCACCTGTGCCAGAAACTCGGCGTCCGACAGTTCGGCCGGCTCGGGTTCGGAGCGACTGGTGAACTGCTGATCGAAGTGAAACTCGACGGCGCCTACCCACTCGGCCGGCGGACGTTGCGCACATTGCAGCTGAAGGTTGTACAGCCGGTAGTGATTTCCCGCCGGGTCCATGAACCAGTCATCACCCAGCGCGTCCTGCGGGGCCGGACGCACCCGCACTCCACGACGTTCCAATGATTCCAACGCCAGGCGGCGCACGAACCGACGCCGCTCATCGTCGGTGCTGACGGTCGGCTCGTTCCCACTCATCCACGACTCCCCCATGCTGACCCCCCCGTAGTGGTGCTGGTCGACTCAGCCATGATCCCACCGCCGCGGGCACCCGCTCGGCACCAGTTCGGGGCGCCTCGACATGTCAGTACCCCATGCGACGCTGTCCGGTTCTCAAACGAACCGACATAGGAGCGCCGGAGATGTACGACCTTCAGCAGCAGAACTTCCGAGTGAACCTCGGCGGGGTGATCGCACTACTCAGCAAGAACCTGTATTCCAGTCCCGGCGTCTATGTGCGGGAGCTGATCCAGAACGCGGTGGATGCCATCGCAGTGCGCGACGCCCTCGGCGGCACCACTGCCCCGCGCACCATCACGATCTCGCCCTACGGGGTCGCGTCACCGAATTCGCCTGCCGACGAGTTCGCACTCACCGATGCCGGAATCGGTGTCAGCCCCGAGCAGGTCGAGCAGTTCCTGGCCACCGTCGGCGCCAGCTCCAAAGGTGACGAGTTACAGCGCAGCCGTCGGACGTACATCGGGCAGTTCGGCATCGGCCTGTTGAGCTGTTTTCTCATCGCCGACGAGATCACCGTCGTCTCCCGCAGCGCGACGGGCACGGAACCGATCGAGTGGGTCGGCAGGAGCGACGGCACCTACACGCTCCGCGCCACAACCGAGGACATCGCAGTCGGAACGACGGTACGACTGCGGCCTCGTCCCGACATGATCGGATGGGCCCGTGCCGAGCAGGTGCGCCCTCTGGTGCAGAAGTACGCCGAGTTCCTTCCGGTAAACATCAAGGTCCTCACAAGCCAAGGCCCGAAGGAAGTTTCGCGGAAATATCCATGGGAGAACGACTTTAGCGCCCATCGTTCCACTGTGCTGCAAGGGGTTTCACCGGTCTATGGCGGCATGGGCGTGGGTAGGCAGTTCGATGCCATCGAGATTGCCGACGAAGACCTTGGATTACAGGGCGTGGTGTACATCGGAACTCCGTCGCGCCGGGCCACGTCCGTCCGCCGCAATCGCGTCTACGTCAACGACATGCTCGTCGATGACGCCGAGGGTGCACTGCTGCCGTCATGGGCGTTCTTCGCTTGGGCCGTGGTCAACTCCACCAAGCTTGAGCCGACCGCCAGCCGCGAGGCCATCATGAACAACGCGGTACAGGCCGGGACTCGGCGCGCGCTCGCACAAGCGGCGCTGAAGTGGCTGCGTTGCCTTGCCGACAACGATCCGGAGCGGTTCGCCGAGTTCGTCACCGACAACGAACTTGAGCTCAGATCCGCTGCGACGCAATGCATCGACGCGGAGAACCTGGAGCTGGCCGAAGTCGTGCTCCCGATGCTGACCATGCAAACAACCGAAGGACACCTACGCCTGGTCGACATCGTCAGCCGTAACCCGAACATCCTTTACGCGTTGTCTGTCAAGGAGTTTCGCACCATCGCGAGTTTCAACCCAGGTGGGCGGATCGTCGTCAACGCGGGCCACGCTCTGGACCAGGAAGTGCTGCTCATGCTGCCGCAGGTGATGTCCGGGGTCACCGTCACGCGGGCCTATCCGGCCTCCGAGGTGGCAGCGCTGACGATGCCGTCAGCTGATGCGGACGGTGCCGTAGCGGCGCTGGAACAGCGCGGCAGTCACGCGCTGCAGGCATCGGGAAGTCGGGTCGTGGTGCGCCGGTTTCCGTCAACCGATCTGCCTGCAGTCTTCATCGGCCGCGGCCAGATCGACGCGGCATCACCCGGGTCCGGCGACCTCCCGCATCTGGTGGTGAACTGGGACAACCAGGCGGTGCAGGCGCTGAGCCACACAACCGACGACCTCGTGTTCAGTCGGCTCATGCAGCTGCTGTTCGTCCAGGCTCGGATGGCTGCACAGTGCGATGGCCCCGAGGATCGAATCCTGTTGTCGGAGGCGCTCGATGACATCATCGTGCTGGCCGCCGGTGTGGACGGTACGGAGGTCGCTCGATGAACGAGCCGACGCCGAAGTCACTCGACGCGCGGGCCGCGGAACTGCGGGCCATGGCGGACACCGCCATGGAGGAAGGCGACCTCGCTCATGCATCGCACATGAGTTTCCGGCTCGGCGAGACCCTCGAGCATCTCGGTGGCCGCGAGAATGCCGAGGCTGCGTACCGCCACGCGGTAGTACTCGCGCGGGAAGTCGATGCGAACGATCCCGAGTTGATTTCGGCGGCGTTCGTTTCCCTGATCCATTTCCTCTCTCCCTCAGAGGAATCGGTGACCCTCGCCCAGGAAATGGCCGCCTATTTGATCGATCGCCGCGACATGTACCACCCGATGCGGGCGGCCGACGCTGCTTACCACTGTGCGATCGCCGAACTGAACTTCGCCGAGGTGACACCGCACCGGATGGATCACGCGATCGACGAGATCTCACGTCCCACCATCAAGATGCTCGACGACATCTGTTTCCACGACAAGAGCCAGGCACTGCAGCGCCTGGTAGCCGAGGTCCTGCGTGGCGTCGGCCGCGATATCGAGGCAGATCAGTGGCAAGCCGACGCGGACAAGTACGAGGACTGGTCAGCCTTCATGGAGCAAGAGATCCCCGGACACGTCCACCTGTGGGACATCCGATTCGACCTGCCCGACGGCAAGGAAGCCGATTAGCCGGCAGCCCACTCCTTGGCCGCATCGAGCTCACCCAGCCCGAAGACCTTGAGCTCACCCGGAATCATCCACGCGAACGCATGCATCGCATGGGCGACCCAGTCTCTATCGGACACCACAGCGATCCGCTTGAACGCCGAGTGGTGCCCGAGCAGCGCGCCGAAGCCGAGCTTCAGATCCTCGACCAGACCTCCAGGGCCGAAGCCCTCGTAGTCCGGTGAGATGACCTCGACGATCCGGATCTCGCCGGTCGCCAGCAATTCGTCCATCGTCGGCCGGAACTCGCGCAGGTCATCACCGCGCACCCGGCCCGACACTCGGATACCGAACACACCCTCTGGCATGTCGGGAAGGACATCGATCATCGGTTCTCCTCCCGTCTCACACTCAAGTCTGCCCCTGCCGACTCAAGAACGGGAAGACTCCCAGAGGTTGGATATTTCCGACGGCACGTTCTCGGATTTGACGCCGGCCCTGGTCCATCCGCCGTGACTGCCCGGAGCGATCCGGTAGACCCCTGAATCACCCGAATACACCCAGAGCTGTTCAGGTTCCGTGGGCAACCAGGTGATCATCACGCCGTTGCGGGGGCTGTAGGACGAATGGTCATGGAACACCTCTTCGCCTGCCTTGTCCCGAACCACCACGACCCAGGGCTTCACCCCGTCCTCCTCTGATCCCTGCTCTGCGAAGGCGGTGTACGTGCCCGACGGTGACTCCTGGGCGTGGTCGGGGGTGACGATCGCAGCGGCAGCGTCATCGCTATTCCCACAGCCCACGACGATCGCCATTACTGCCAGAATCACTGCGATCAACCGCTTGCCCATGTATCGATCCCTTCGGTGCTGACGAGCGCGCCGTGCGCCTTCGCCGCTTCACGAGAGGGAACGATACGGTCTGGCCACCGCGGCCGATCACTACCCCAGCGACTTGTTCAGCAGCTCATCGAGCGTCACGCGCCAGCATCGTCGTCAATCCTGCGATGACAGCATCAAGGTTGAACTCCAGCTGCGCGTCTTCGTCAGGTTCTGCCGACATCGCCACCAGAACCTGGCGCAGCATCTTGTAGTCGCTACCGCCATCAATGCCTATGGCCGCCATGGCCTCTTCGTGTTGAGGATGGATACCTCGCCCGGCGCGCAGCAGGGAGTCGCGTGCAGCGGACAGCGCCAACTCGGCGATTATGTTGGCTGCCCGGCCCGCTTGCTCGACGTCGAAACCCGCGTCGACAAGTGTCTGGAGGACGAACTCGGCCTGTCCCAAGGCCGCGAGGCCGATGGCGCCCTCCATCGGGAACGCGTCATGGACTCCTAGCTGAGCTATCGCATTGCGTGCCCTGCGCGCATACCACCGCAGCACCTCACGCCAGTCGCCGCCGGCCGGCGGTGGGACACGCTCGAATTCAGCCTCGAACACAGCAGATGCCATGAGCGCCAACAATGTTTCACGATCACCGATGTGATATTTGACCGACTTGCGGTCGACGCCCAGTGCGTCAGCCACCGCCTGCATGGTCAAAGCCTCCGGCGCGACGCCGAGCGCGGCAGACACGATCTGCTGGCGGTTGATCCGCGCCGGGCGTCCCCGCCGCGCTCGCAACGCGGCGTCGTCGCCGGTGCCGGTGCCGGTGCCGGTGCCGGTGCCGAGATCATGACCGCTCACGTCCGCCAGCGTAGTTACTCTCCGGCCACAGCCAGGGTCACGCATCTCGAGGCGCCTCGCCGAAATAATTTCCCCCGTATCGGGAAAAATTTCTGGAATTCGCCTCCACCGCCGGTTCTGGCGACGTATACCTGAGCGCGTGAAAGCGTCTGCGTACATCGGTCGGGTCGGCGGTTTGGCTATCGCGTTAGGGGTCGGCGTTGCCTTGACCTCGGGAATCGGTGTGGCATGGGCCGACCCACACGGCTCGACAACAAGAGATTCATCGGCGGGTTCGACGAGCAGCCGCACCGCCGGCACAGTAGGTGCAGGTGCGACCGAGCCCGGCCCGCAGGCCCGGATCAAACGCGCCGAAGATCGGGCGACGCGCACCATCGCCGGCCTCACGCACGGGCTGCAGAACCGTGCCCAAGCGGCCTCCGGCAAGAGCAAGCACGCCCCGGCGACGACGCCGAAAAAGAAGAAGACCACCGGCCGACCCTCGACTGAGCCGTCGGCTCTGAGAACCGCAACCCGGCCTGAGGCCCCGCGCTCCGAGGTGGCATCGAACACGGCGGCAACGTCCACCGAGACTGACACCTCCAGACGCGCGTCGCGAATGAAGACCACCTCCGTACCAGCCCAGACGGGTGCCCCGGCCAGCGTCCCAACACCGGCGACTGCATCCACGACGCAGCCACGGATGACGACAACGTCGACCACCAGAACCCCGGACAATCCGATCAAGGCAGTCGCAACGGCGGTTTCGCACCTGTTCGCGGCGGTGAACCGCCCGGCCGCCGGCAGCACCCCGACAGCTCCGGCCGATCCCCCACTGTCGTGGGTGATGCTGGCCGCGGCACGTCGTGAGCTCTCCGGTGCCTCAAGTCCGGCGAAAACCTCTGCCGCACAGGCACAGACAACACCCACTGACGCATCGGCATGGTTCCAGCATGCTGTCTACACGCCGGTGCACGACGGTGTCCAGAACTGGATCGACAGTGACCTGGGCCGGCAGGTCGATGGCGTCATCAACACCGTGGCCGGTTCCTATGTGATCGGCAACGGTGCCGACGGCACGGCGACCAACCCTGACGGCGGCGTCGGCGGATGGCTGCTGGGTGACGGAGGAGACGGCTGGGACAGCGCGGACGCCGGTGTCGTCGGCGGTAACGGCGGCGCGGCCGGATTCTTGGGAGACGGCGGGATCGGCGGTGACGGGGGCGCCGGGAGCGACGGCGGGTCCGGTGGCGCCGGCGGGTTCCTGATGGGCATGGGTGGCGCCGGCGGCCATGGTGGCGACGGTATCGCAGGTGGTGTCGGAGGCGCCGGCGGCGAAGGCGGTTCGGCTACCGGTTTGGCGTTCGGCATCGGTGGTGCCGGCGGCGATGGAGGCAACGGAGCCAACGGCGGCCGAGGTGGTGACGGCGGCGACGGCGCGGCGCTCTTGGGCAGTGGCGGTGACGGCGGCAACGCAGGTGATGGCGGAATAGGCGGTGCTTCAACACGACTCGCGGCACTGGGCGGGGCCGGTGGCGACGGCGGCCTGTTCGGCGCGCATGGCGTGGTCGGCCGTTACGGGACCCGGACCGATGCGCCGGCCAGTGGCGACACCTCTTTGAACACCACCGGCAAATGGATCACCAACAGTGACGGCCAGGTCGTCATCCTGCACGGCGTCAACATGGTCTACAAGGTGCCGCCGTATGAGCCCTCCGCATCCGGCCTCAGCGACGACGATGCACAGTTCCTGGCGGATAACGGTTTCAACGTGGTGCGACTCGGCATCAACTGGGCCGCTGTGGAACCCGAGCCCGGCGTCTACGACGACGAATACCTGGCCTCGATCCAACAGACCGTGCAGACGCTGAACGCACACGGTGTCTACGTCGTCCTCGACATGCATCAGGACACCTACGGCACCAAATTCGGCGGCGAAGGCGCACCCGAGTGGGCGACGCAGACCGGCGGACTACCCAACCCCATTCTGGGCTTCCCACTCACCCAGTTCCTCAACCCCGCCGAGCAGCACGCCTGGGATGCGTTCTGGTCCAACTCGAAGGCATCCGACGGGGTCGGTCTGGAGAACCACTACGCCCAGACCTGGCAGCACGTGGCGTACTACTTCAAGGACGAGACCGGCGTGGTCGGCTACGAGATCATGAACGAGCCCTACCCGGGCGCCTCACAGATGTTGCCGACCATGTTCGGCAGCCCGTTCTTCTCGGCTCAGCAGCTGACGCCTTTCTACAACCAGGTGGATGCCGCGATCCGGTCCGCCGATCCGAATACGACGGTGTACTTCGAACCCGACGCTGACACCAACCTGGGCTTCCCCGTGCACTTGGGCACCGTCGACGACCCGAACAGCGTCTTGTCGTATCACGCGTACGACTACGTCTCGCTGGGCCCGCTGGGCTCCTTCCCGAACGCCCAACTGATCTCCGACAACGCACAGGCATATGCCGAAGCGCACGGCATCCCGGCATTCATGAGCGAGTTCGGCGGCAGCTCCGACAGCGCACGCATCATCGGATCCATGGATCCCGCCGACCAGCACATGTTCGGCTGGACCGAGTGGAACTACACGGGCGTCGGTGACATCACGACGTTCGCTCCACCGGAGGAAGAGGCGCTGGTGTACGACCCGAGCCTCCCGCCGGAGGGGGATAACGTCAACACCGCGAACCTGAAGACGCTCGCGCAACCGTATCCGCAGGTGACGTCCGGCACCCCGCAGTCATGGTCGTTCAACGACGGTACGTTCGACTACACGTACTCGACCCAAAGGGCGGACGGTACAGGCAACTTCGCCGCAGGTTCGGAGACCATCATCGCCACCCCCGCCGTCCAGTTCCCCGACGGATACCAGGTGACGATCACCGGCGGGCACGTCGTCTCCGCCCCCAACGCCTCCAAACTGGTGATCGCGTCGGATGACGCAACCGAAGTTCACGTCGTCGTGACCGCCAACCCCGGCGGGTCCACGGTGACCACGGTGTAAAACCCTTCGCCGCAGCTCAACTCGTGGAAAACTCATCCAGCATTCTTGCTGTGCGTTCGAAGTTCGGTGCACAAAACGGGGGGAAACGTCGAATGTCGCTGGCGGAGAAATTTGCTGCCGTTGTTGCCATCTCGACCGTAATCGTCGGCGGCGGTGCTGTACCGATCACACACGCCGACCCCGCGGCTCCGCACGCAGCCGATAGCGATGGCTACTACCAGCCGTATTCGAATGATTTCACCGGCATGGAGGGCGCCTGGACGGCCGAGAAGGACGGCCCGCAACCGCACTCCGCGGTGCACATCGACTGGGATGTTCCGATCACCATGAGCGACGGCGTGGTTTTGAAGGCCAACGTCTACCGGCCGATGGACAACGGGGTGGTGGTCACCGACCCGCTGCCCACCGTGCTCAACGCAACGCCGTACACCAAATGGATGATGGCGATCGGCACCAAGCTGATGAACGCCCCGGGTATCCAGGATGGCATCTTGCGCGGCATCGGCAGCCTGGAAAGCTCCGACCCCGCCCTCAAGAACCTGATGCAGCTGATGCAGACGATGGATGGCGGCATGACCCAGGTCATGATGGCCGACAAACAGCTGATCAAGAGCGGCTACGTCTGGATCGATCTCGATATCCGAGGTACCGGATTCTCCGATGGGAAATGGCAATTGACCGGTCCTCGGGAGCAGCAGGACACCGTCGAGGTGATCGACTGGATCAGCAAGCAGGACTTCAGCGATGGCAAAGTCGCCGCGACGGGCGTGTCCTACGACGCCATCACCGCCTTGCAGGCCGCCTCGCATCGCCCGCCGGCGCTGAAGGCGGTGTTCGCCGTCGAGCCCGCCACCGACCTCGTGCAGGATGTGGCGCTGCGCGGCGGAGGTATCAACGTCGGCTTCCTGCCGTTCTGGCTCTGGTTGGTCAACGGACTCAAGCGTGTTCCCGACGTGCAGTCCATGGCATTGGGCACCTACCAGCAGGAGTATCAGAAGTGGATCGACGACCGCGCCGAAGATCCGACATCGATGTCCGACGCCATGTACACCGCACTGAACGCCCGATCCATGAACGAGGTCTACAACTCCCCCGAAGCGATGATGCTGTACGACGCACAAGGCCCGTGGCGCAAGGCAACTCGAACCGATTTGGCCAACATCAACGTGCCGACCATGATCACCGGCGGATGGAGCGACCTGTTCCGGAACGCCGAATTCCGATCGTTCCAGGATCTGACGGGGCTCAAACCCGGCGAGAAGCAACTGATCATCGGACCGGGCTACCATGTCACCACCACCGGCGGATACGGCAAACGGGACGCTCCACCGAGGGCGGATGTCCTACAGAAGGCATGGTTCGACCACTGGATCAAGGGCATCGACAATGGAGTGCGGAACCTCGGACCCATCCTGGAGCACATGCCGGGCGCCCAAGGGTGGCAACGAATTTCGCAGCTGCCACGCCCAGGGATGAGCAATCAGCGGGTGTACCTCCGCAGCGAGAACAGCCATACCGCGGTACGCACCCAGCATGACGGTTCGCTGTCTGCTCAGCCGCCCACCGCGCCCGATCAACTCACCGTCAAAGTCGGTGTGGCCAGCCTGTGTTCGGACATCACCAACACCCAATACCTCGGTATCACCGCGATTCTCATGGAGTGCGCCCAAAATGAAAACACGCATGAGATCGACGGCCTGACCTTTACCAGCGAACCGGTATCGGTGCCGACGGTGATGTCGGGGCCTGTTGCGGTGCACCTGAATACGCAGCATGAAGGCACCGATGGATTCTGGATGGCCACCGTCAGTGATGTCGATGACACCTCGGGTACTTCACTTCCGCTCAGCACCGGCTGGGTGGTGTCGTCAATGCGCCAGGTTGATGAAGCCAGAAGCAAGCGCGGGCCCAACGGCGATTACGTCGACCCCATCCAAACCCTGGACCTCAAAAGCGGTTACTCCCCCGTCGTCCCGGGTAAGCCCACGACCATCGATTTCGGTACCTACCCGCTGGATGCGGTGTTGCAGCCGGGACACCGGCTGCGGGTGAGCATCTACAGCAGCAACTATCCGTCGGCGGTACCCCCCATGCCGATGATGATCGCCGCGGGCCTCACCCCGCCACCGTATGACGTCCGCGACGTGGCACTGCTTTTCGACCGGAGCAATACTTTCTACCCCGAACATCTCAACATCGACCCCGCCGCACCCAGCTGGGTCAGCGTCCCTACCAGCGACCCCATCGGCTGACGGCGGCACACGTAGTTTCGCTGCCTACAGAAAAGCTCGATTGCCGTAGCGGTCGAGTGAGACGAATTCTCCGACCGGCCGACGTGTCGTCGGCCCGTACTTGCCCTTCGGCCAACCCAACGGGATGACCGCACACGGAGTGACGTTCCACGGCAGGCCCAGGGCGCGCCTCGCCAACAGCTTGCTCCACAACGGCAAGGTGATCAGCGCTGCGCCCAACCCAGCCGCACGGGCCGCCAGCAAGAGGTTTTGCACCGCGGGAAAAATAGAACCGTAGGCACTGCTCACCGCCACTGACGGCCAGAGCGGAATGACACCCTTGAGGCAGGCAACGACTACGACAGGGATCTCGTCGAAATGATCCGCCTGCCATTGCACCGCCTTCTCGATCCGGAGCATCTGGTCACTCATGTCGCGTACGACGACGCGCTTGTAGATCGGGCCGCCGAACTTCACGGCTCGGCGATTCAAGCCGCCGAGTTTCGCGACGACTTCGCGGTCCTTGACGACGATGAACTCCCAGTTCTGAGCGTTCGAGCCCGTCGGCGCCTTCATCGCGAGTTCCAGAATGTGAAGGAGAAGTGCGTCATCGATGGGATCAGCCTTGAGCCGGCGGATCGCCCGTTGAGTACGCATCGCCTCTTCGAGTGGCATGGCCAAGGCCTCGTGCTGCGTCATGGCCACAATTCCAACACGGCCAATCACATCCAGAGGGCATTCTCGGACGAAGGCTCAGTCGGTCCTAATGACATCAATCCGCAGACAATGTCACACAAGTGCCAGTAGAGAGACATTGTGGCCGTGACCATGTTTGTAAACGAGCAATCTGGCGCTCTCGTCGATTTCGCCGTCGCGCATTCGCCGTTCACCGTCCGCAACGTCGAGGCCGGGCTCGAAGTTTCTTACGGTCGAGCTAATAAGCTCATCGGACAGCTCATGGATCTCGGTGCTCTCGACGTAGTGGACGCGGACGCATACAGGCGCCGATTCTTCGCGCCGCGGGTCCTGGACGTACTGACCGCAGGGGGAACTCGTGACCAACTTCGCCTTCGTCGGCGCCGACGCCGACGCCGACAACATCGTGCAGATTCTCAACACGGTGAAGGGAAATGCCGTCCCGGCCGACGGGGTTGCCTGAACTCGTTGCAGATTTGTGTCGCACACTTTTGCGGTGACGACACAGCAGCGGCTCGACAGGTGGGAGGCACGCGCCGAGTGGCCGCTGGCCACGGTGGCAGCGATATTCCTCGCCGCCTACACGGTGGAAGTCCTGGTCCAGCCATACGGGTTGGCAGCCCGGGTCGTCGAACTCGCGACCCTACTCACCTGGGCGGTGTTCACCGCGGACTATGTGGCCAGGTTGTATCTGGCCGACAACCGGGTGCACTGGTTCCGCACCCATCTCGTTGACCTGGCGATCGTGGTGCTGCCGCTGCTGCGGCCGTTGCGACTGTTACGCCTGGTCGTGTTGATCGGCGTGATCCAGAAAGCCGTCGGCCACGCCATCCGCGGCAAGGTCGTGCTCTACACGATCTCCGGCGCGGTCCTGTTGGTGTACGTCGCATCGCTGGCCGTGCTGCAGGCCGAACGCGGCCAACCCGACGCTCACATCACCAACTTCGGCGATGCGATCTGGTGGGCCATCACCACCATCACCACCGTCGGCTACGGCGACATGTATCCCGTGACGACAACGGGACGAGTCATCGCCGCGCTGTTGATGATTGGCGGGATCAGCCTGGTCGGTTCGATCACCGCGACGATCGCATCGTGGATCGTGCAGACCGTGGCGATAGACGACGCTGCCGCGGCGGCGGTGACGGCGGAGCACATCAACGACCTGCGGGCCGAGATCGCGTCGCTACGGGACGAACTGCGGAGGGCTCCGGCCATCGAGGGCGCTGGAGGCGACCACCGACCGTGAACCCTGGTACCGCATGCGGTACCAGGGTTGGAGATCACAGCTGAGTTGAAGAGTGCGGGCGGTGGGACTCGAACCCACACGCTCTTTCGAACACGGGCACCTAAAGCCCGGGCGTCTGCCAATTCCGCCACGCCCGCAGAGCCACGATGCTACATGTCCGGTGACTGCCGAATCTGTCGGTGGGCGCCAATATCGTCGAGACACCCCAGCAAAAAGGATGCACCATGCGGTCGGCCGACGAATTCAGCGATGTGCTCCAGCTCATCGCGACTGGCATGAACGACTGCGAGATTTCGCGCCGAACGGGCATACCCCGAAAGACCGTTTGGCAATGGCGCCGCAAACCCGGGGTAAGGCCGAGATCTACAACCGATTCTTCAGGCCGTTGCACCGTCCATGACTTCTCTGCGCTTCCCGCCAAGGCGTATTGCTACGTCCTCGGCATGTACCTCGGTGATGGTTGCATCTCTCGAGGAACCCGGACGTGGCACCTGAGGATCACCCTGGACACGAAGTACCCGGGAATCGTCCACGGCTGCCGTGAAGCCATAGACATCCTCTTGCCCGGGCAGCACGCAGCCGTCGTCCGCCGCAAAGACAACTGCGTCGACGTCGTTCTGTGCTCGAATCATTGGCCATGTCTGTTCCCTCAGCACGGTCCGGGCAGGAAGCACACCAGACCAATCCGGCTCGAGCCCTGGCAGCAGGATCTCGTGGACCAAGCCACTGAAGAGTTCGTGCGCGGCCTGATCCACAGCGACGGTTGCCGGGTGGTCGCGAACGACCGCGGCGTCAAGAGCATCCGATACCATTTCACGAATCACTCGGAGGACATCCTGAACCTGTTCACCGCGGCGCTGGATCACCTCGGCATCCCGTGGACACGTTCCACCAAGTACGTCGTCTCGATCTACCGCAAGGCCGCGACCGCTCGCCTCGACGAATTCATCGGCCCCAAGGTCTAGTCGGACGGTCGCGCCTGACCAGACATGTCGATCAGCCTGTCCTGTTCGTCGAAACGGAACTCGGCATGCCCGTCGGGCAATGCGATCCGCAGGCCTGCCGGAATCTCGTCGACCTGGACCCCACGCACATCACCCCATGCCCACACGCTGCGGGGCGCGACCGGTAGTGCCTGTAACGCCTCTCCCACGCTGCGCATCAGACGGGGCACGGTCGGCTCGGGCAACCGCAGCCGATCGTCCGCCAGCACAATTGCGCCGATAGTGGAGCCGTCGGCGTCGAAGGTGTAGGTGGGCAATTGCCCGAGAAGGAGCGCCGCGACCCCACCCATCCACCACGCGAACTCACGCGGCTCAGCCTCACCGAGTGGAACTTCTGGGTCACGCAACTCGGCGACTTCGTACTGCTCTCCGAAGTTACGGATCAGTGCGCTGCTCTCGACGATCGAGGGCGGGTAGGCGGAGTTGGCCCATGCCCACAGCCAGGTGCCAGGTCCCTGCGCCGAGGAGCCGAGCAATTCAGCCCGAGCAACAAATGGGTCGGCTCCGTTCGTCGAGGCCTTCGAGAACACGCCGGCGCCGAGGTCCAGGCTCCAGTCCCCGTCGTACGGTGAATTTTCGCCGATGAGGTCGGAGAGGTGGGCTTGAGTCTCGGCTTGGACGATCGCGGCATCGAGAAGCAGGTCATAGAGCAGCACCCGAAAAGCCTAAGTGGCGCTAACCACCCTTCCAGGCACGTATTTTCGACGCCCGCGACCCGCGCCGTACCATGGACGAATGTCCACTACACGGCGTAGGAGACCAGCCCTCATCGCGCTGGTGTGCCTTGGCGCCGCAGGCTGCCTGGCGCTGGCATGGTGGCAGTGGACGCGTTACGAATCCGCCTCCGGCACCTTCCAGAATTTGGGCTACGCCCTGCAGTGGCCGATGTTCGCCGGGTTCTGCTTCTACGCGTACTACAAGTTCGTCCGCTACGAAGACGCCCCACCGGAGCGCCCCAGCGGCGACGTCACCGAGATTCCCGCGGGCCTGCTGCCCGAACGTCCCAAGGCCGCGGCCACCGACGCCGGCGACCGCGAACTTTCCGAATACAACGCCTACCTCGCCGAGCTGGCCAAGTCCGACCAGCCCGAGAAGAAAGACAGGACCGATAGATGACCGCACCAGAACCGGGCGCCGAGGTCACGCCGGCGGTTTCGACTCCTAAGGAGACCCTCCGTAAGGCGCTGCTGGGCTACCGCGTGTTGGCCTGGACGACGGGCATCTGGCTCATCGCGCTGTGCTACGAGATGGTGCTCAAGTACATCGTGCAGGTGGACAATCCTCCGGGCTGGATCGGCATCGTGCACGGCTGGGTGTACTTCATCTACCTGCTGTTCACGGCCAACCTCGCAGTCAAGGTTCGCTGGCCCATCGGCAAGACCATCGGCGTGCTGCTCGCGGGCACGATCCCGCTGCTGGGCATCATCGTCGAGCACTTCAATACCCTTGATCTCAAGAAGCGCTTCGAACTGTAGCTATCCCATCGAAGCCAACCGCTGAAGCAGCGGCCCGGCTTTGACCAAGGTCGCCACCTCCTCGTCGGTCATCTGAGCGAACTGTTCGCGGACGCCGGCGGTCCACGCCGCGTCGATCATCTTCTTGTGCTCGGCGGCCCTGGGCGTCACCTGCAGCCGAATGCAGCGGCGGTCGTGTTCGTCGGGCGCGCGGTCGATCAGGCCCCGCTCAACCAGTTTCCGCACCGTGGTACTCACGTTGCTGGGCTGCAGCGCCAGCACATTGGCGGCCTCGGACACACTGATGCCCGGATGGTCGCCCACCGTGCGGATGAGTTCGAACTCCGAGTGTGGCAACGGTTCCAGACCGACTTGCTTCTCACCGAACCGCCGTAGCGACCAGACCAGCGTCCGTACGGCGGCCGCAGTGTCACGAACATCACGCATCGCCCTGGGTACTCGGGGGGCCGTCATATCAGCTATATTACATATAACTTTATATATAAATCTTGAACCTAAGGTCGCATGAGTACTCAAACCACAAAAACCGAGACGACATCCCAGACACCTGCCTTGCCGCTGAGCTGGCTGGGTGTGCTGGCCCTGCTGACCGCCGTGGCACCGCTGTCGATCGACATGTATCTGCCCGCCTTCCCGGCAATGGCGGCTGAGTTCGGAACATCGGCCTCCGCCGTTCAGTTCACCCTGACCTCGTTCATGGTGGGCCTGGCCAGCGGGCAGTTGATCATCGGTCCGCTCTCGGACCGATTCGGCAGGCGCCCACTGATGCTCGCGGGCACCTTCGTGTGCATCCTGGCCGGCGTCGCCTGCGCGGTGGCTCCAAACATCGCCGTACTGACTGCATTCCGCTTCGTGCAGGGATTCAGCGGCGCAGCCGGCGTGGTGCTGAGCCGTGCTGTCGTGGCCGATCGCGCGCACGGCGCCGTGGCCGCACGGGCGTTCAGCCTGATGATGATCATCAACGGTGCCGCACCGGTGCTGGCACCGCTCATCGGTGGATCGCTGATGGGTGTGATCGGCTGGCGCGGAGTCTTCTGGATCCTTGCCGGGCTTGCCGTGGCGATGTTCATCGGCGTCGTCGCCGTACTCCCCGAGACCCATCCGAAAGACCGTCGTCACACCGGCGGCGTGGCCGCCATGCTCAGCGATGCGCGGTCGGTGCTGACCAATCGCGGCTACCTCGGCTACACACTGGCGTTCGCGTTCGGCTTCACCGTGATGTTCGCCTACATCGCGGCTTCACCGTTCGTGCTTCAGAACGTGCTCGGACTGTCCCCGCTGCACTATTCGTTCGCCTTCGCCGCGAACGCCGCGGGCATCGTCATCATGAATGCCGTCAACGCCAGAATCGTCGGCCGATTCGGGCAGCGCCGGCTGCTGCACCTCGGCGTCGGTCTGCTCGTCCTCTTTTCGGCCCTGCTGTTGGTGGACGCGATGCTGGGTCCGGTGCTGTGGGCGTCGCTGCTGCTGTTGTGGGGTGCGGTCGCGAGCCTCGGCCTGGTAGCCGCCAATGCGACATCGCTGGCACTCGATCAGGTCCGCCATGCGGCGGGCACCGGTTCTGCGGTATTGGGCGCGTTGCAGTTCGGCCTGGCGGCGGTGGTGTCACCGATCGTCGGGCTCGGCGGGGACCACACCGCGCTGCCCATGGCGGGGGCCATGTTGGTCAGTGCCTGCATCGGTGCGGGAGCACTGCTGCTGACTCGCCCGCGTCAGGTTGTTGCCATCGATTGACCCGGTTTGTCACGCCAGCGTGGCCCCCGAGCTTGGGATCCACGCTGGCGTGACAACGGCTGGGCCGCAGTCGATTCTGTGCACGCTAACGTGACACTCGAGCGCGACAGCCACTCCAGCGTGACAAACGAGCAGTGTGACAAACGCACGCCGTGGCGAGCTGGCTAAGACCCGGCCAATTCCCGCAGCGCAGGCACCAACAACGCCAGCGCCCGGCCGCGATGCGACGACGCGTCTTTCTCGGCGGGCGTCAATTCGGCTGCGGTGTGGGTAGATCCGTCAGGTAGGAACACCGGGTCGTACCCGAATCCCCCGTCGCCGCGGGGCTCGCGCACAACCGTGCCCGGCCACTCGCCGCGCACCACAGTCGAACCCGACGCAGAGACCAGCGCACACGCCGACACGAAAGCGGCGCCGCGTCGTTCATCGGGTACATCGGCCAGCTGCCCCAGGAGCAGAGCAGTGTTCGCGGCGTCGTCCCCGTGCTTCCCGGACCACCGGGCCGAGAGCACACCCGGCATCCCGTTCAGCGCCGAAACAGAGATCCCGGAATCGTCTGCCACACAAGGCAATCCGGTGGCGTGAAACCCGTCCAAGGCCTTGGCCAGCGCGTTGTCCTCAAAGGTCGCGCCGGTCTCTGGTGCCTCGTCGAACGGCGCCACGTCGGCCAGCGACAACAGCTCCAGACCAACCACCCCGGCCGCGTCCAGCACCCGCCGTAGCTCGGCCAGCTTCTTCGCGTTACTACTGGCTACCAGAAGCGAGGGCACTCAGTTTCCAAACGCTTTCTTGGGCGCTGGCCCCTCCGGCAGCACGCCCGGATACGGCAATTCCAGTGCCTCGCGCTGGACTACGAACAACTGCTCGCAACCCGCCAGCGCCGCGTCGAGCATCTTGTCCAGGGTGGAGCGCGGGAACGTCGCGCCCTCGCCGGTGCCCTGGATCTCCACCAGGGTGCCGGTGTCGGTGGCGACGACGTTCATGTCCACCTCGGCGCGCGAATCCTCGGTGTAGGGCAAATCCAGACGCACGCGACCGTCGACGACGCCCACCGACACCGCTGCGATGGCGCACGACAGGGGGCGCGGATCGGAAAGCCGTCCGGCCGCCGCCAGATACGTGACCGCATCGGACAGCGCCACGTACGCGCCGGTGATGGCGGCGGTGCGGGTGCCGCCGTCGGCCTGCAGCACGTCGCAGTCGACCGCGATGGTGTTCTCGCCCAGCGCGCCGAGGTCGATGCACGCGCGCAGTGAGCGCCCGACCAGCCGGCTGATCTCCTGGGTCCGCCCGCCGACGCGCCCCTTGACCGATTCCCGGTCGGAGCGGTCATGGGTGGCGGCAGGCAACATGGCGTATTCGGCGGTCAGCCAGCCCTGCCCGGAACCCTTACGCCAGCGGGGCACACCTTCGGTGACCGAGGCGGTGCACATGACGCGGGTCTGGCCGAACTCCACCAGTACCGAGCCGGCGGGATGCGATGTGAAACCGCGGGTGATGGTTACCGGGCGCAGCTCGTCGTCGAGACGACCGTCTTCTCGCTTGGACACCCGCCAACCCTAGCGGGTCAGCGCCGGGTGACGTCGAAGGTCTCGCCGCTCAGCACGGCGTGCACCGGGCCGTCGAACTCGGCCTTGGCCTCGCTGATTACATCCTCGCGCGACGTCCACGGCGGAATGTGGGTAAGCAGCAGCTCACCGACGCCGGCTTCGGCGGCTGCCCGCCCGGCCTCGGTGCCCGACAGGTGCAGGTGCGGCGGTCGGGACGGATCGTGCGTCCACGATGCCTCGCACAGGAAGACGTCGGCCCCGCGGGCCAGTTCGACGAGCGCGTCGCAGTACCCGGTGTCACCGCTGTAGACCAGGGTTGCCCCGGACGGATCGGTGAAACGCATGCCGAAGGATTCGGTGGGGTGACACACCAGCCGCGGTGTCACGCTGAGCGTGCCGAGCTGCACCGCGGAGCCGTCCTCCCAGTTGCGCACCTCGAAGATGTCGGTGAAGTCGTCGATCTCACCACCCTCGGGCGACGACGCCGCACCGAGCCGGGCCCAGGTGTTGACTGGCCCGTACATCAGCCCACGCTCGGTGGCCGGAATGGGGTGATAGCGCCGCCACACGAAGAGGCCGGGCAGATCCAGACAGTGATCGGCATGCAGATGCGACAGCAACACGTTGACCGAATTCGGATCGGCGTAGCGCTGCAGCGCACCCAGGACGCCCCCGCCGAAGTCGACGACCATCGGAGTCGTGTCAGGTGCGGTGACGAGATAGCCGGAGGCTGCCGAATCCGGGCCGACGACGCTGCCGGAGCATCCCAGGATGGTCAATCGCACAGTGTCTAGCTTGCCATGCTTGCTGTGCGCGTTGCCAAGACATCGCCGGTTTGGGCGACGGAGATCATTTTCCGACGCCCACGTGACGCCGGACCTGCCGCGCCCCGTCCAGCCCCGGCCCCAGGAAGCGGGCGGCCAGCGCGGTGAACGCCTCGGGATCGCCGGTGGCCTCGAACACCCGTTGGGCCGGGCCGGATTCGTGAGGCATCAGCAAATCGAGCTCGGTGAGCACCCGGAGGAGGTCCTTGGCGGTCTCCTCGGCCGAGGACACCAGGGAGACGTTGTCGCCCATGGCCAACTGGACGAGCCCGGACAGCATCGGATAGTGCGTGCAGCCCAGGACCAGGGTGTCCACCTCGGCCCGCTGCAGCGGTTCGAGATAACCCTCGGCCAGCCCCAGCACCTGACGACCACTGGTGATCCCGCGCTCCACGAAGTCGACGAACCGTGGGCAGGCCACCCCGAATACCTCGGTGTCACGTGCCGCGGCGAACGCGTCCTGATAGGCGCCCGAGGCGATGGTGGCGGCGGTGCCGATCACGCCGATGCGTCCGTTGCGGGTGGCGGCCACCGCGCGCCGGACCGCGGGCAGGATCACCTCGACCACCGGCACCGGTGAGTAGCGCTCGCGCGCGTCGCGCAGGCACGCTGAGGACGCGGTGTTGCAGGCGATCACCAGAGCCTTGACGCCGCGGGCCACCAGGTCGTCACCGATGGCCAACGAGTGCGCCCGGATCTCGGGAATGGTCAGCGGCCCATACGGACCGTTGCCCGTGTCTCCGACGTAGATGATGTCCTCGTCGGGCAGCTGGTCGATGATCGCGCGGGCCACGGTCAGACCACCGACGCCGGAGTCGAAGATGCCGACGGGTGCCAGGCGGTCGTTCATATGGTCATGCACTCAGACGCGGCTGGGCGGAACTCTTCTTCGCTTCGCGCGCCTTGCGTTCCGGTCCGGACAGCAGGTACGCGGCGATGATGCCCGCAAGGGCCCCACTGAGGTGGCCCTGCCAGGACACGCCCGCATTACCGGGCAGCACGCCGAACAGCACACCGCCGTAGACGAACAGCACGACGACGCCGATCACGATCTCCCACACGTTGCGGGTGAAGAAGCCGAACACGATCAGGAACGCCAGCCAGCCGAAGATCAGGCCGGATGCGCCGATGTGAGTGCTCGTGCACTGCACGCTCACGTAGGGGCAGTGCAGGCCGATGTTGCCGATCAGCCACGTGCCGAAGCCGCCCAGGATCCAGATGATCGCCGTCGCGGCGATGAATCGCCCCATCCCGGCCAGCGTCATGAGAAAGCCGAGCACCAGCGCGGGCACGGTGTTGGCGATCAGGTGCGGCCAGCCGCCGTGCAGGAGGGGCGCCCACAGGATGCCCCACAGTCCGTCGGTCTGCAGGGGCCGAATGCCGTCCTGGTCGAGCCGGTGACCCATCGCGGTATCGACGAACTCGATCACGTACAACAGCGCGACGAAACTGATGATCGTCACGCCGCCGACCATCCAGCCGGGCCGCTTCTTCGGCTCCGGCGTCGGTGTCGTTTGGTATCCGTACGGGCTCGTCATGCCCAAAGCTGCCCTTCCAACGCATCCTCTGCGTCATCCAGGCTACCGGCGTAGGCACCGGTCGACAGATACTTCCAACCGGCGTCGGCGACCACGAATGCGATGTCGGCGCGCTCGCCGGCCTTGATCGCCTTGGCCGCCATCCCCAGCGCGGCGTGCAGCACCGCGCCCGTCGAGATGCCGGCGAAGATGCCTTCGCGGGTGACCAGGTCACGGGTGCGTTTGACTGCGTCGTAGGAGCCCACCGAGAACCGCGTGGTCAGCACGTCGGGGTCGTACAGCTCGGGGATGAACCCCTCGTCGATGTTGCGCAGTGCGTAAACACCCTCGCCGTAGCGCGGTTCCGCGGCCACGATCTGCACACCCGGCACCTGCTCGCGCAGGAAGCGGCCGGTGCCCATCAGGGTTCCGGTGGTACCGAGGCCGGCGACGAAGTGGGTGATCTCTGGCAGGTCGGCAAGCAGCTCAGGGCCGGTCCCGTAGTAGTGCGCGTCGGAGTTGGCCGGGTTGCCGTACTGATACAGCATCACCCACGAAGGATTTTCTGCCGCAAGCTCTTTCGCCGTCGCCACGGCGGTGTTGGAGCCACCCTCGGCCGCGCTGAAGATGATCCTCGCGCCGTAGAGTTCCAGGATCTGACGCCGCTCGATCGAGGTGTTCTCGGGCATCACGCAGATCATGTTGTAGCCCTTGAGCATCGCGGCCATGGCCAACGAGATGCCGGTGTTGCCGCTGGTGGGCTCCAGGATGGTGGCGCCCGGGCTCAGCAAGCCGTCACGCTCGGCCTGTTCGATCATGCGCAGCGCGGGCCGGTCCTTGATGGACCCGGTCGGGTTACGGTCCTCGAGCTTTGCCCACAACCGCGCATGCGGCCCGTCCTCACCATCGTCCCAACGCGGCGAGAGGTTCTGCAGCCCCACCAGCGGGGTGTTGCCGAGGGCCTGCAGCAGTGAGTCGTGCCGTGCCATCGGCTATCCGCCTGCCACCGCGGGCAGGATCGTCACCGAGTCGCCGTCGGCGATGGTGGTGTCCAGTCCGCCGGAAAACCGCACGTCCTCGTCGTTGACGTAGATGTTGACGAAGCGGTGCAGCTTGCCCTTGTTGTCCGAGTCGATGAGGCGATCCGATATTCCGGAGTAGTTGGCCTCCAGGTCGCTGATCACCGCCGCCAACGTGTCGCCGGACGCACTGACGCGTTTCTGTCCGCCGGTGTGCGGACGCAGGATGGTCGGGATCGAGACGGTTACAGAAATGGGCTCAGCCATGTCGCTCCTTAGTTGTACTGCTCAACGATGTCGATGGGTTCCTCCGCGACGACGCCGTCGATGATGCGATAGCTGCGCAGCTCATGCTCGTCGGGGTCGCGGGTGGACACCAATATGTAGTGGGCGTCGGGTTCGGAGGCCAACGAAATGTCGGTGCGGCTCGGGTAGGCCTCGGTCGCGGTGTGCGAGTGGTAGATGACGACGGGCACCTCGTCGGCCTCGTCCATCGCCCGCCACACCTTGAGCTGCTCGCCCGAATCGAACCGGTAGAACGTCGGCGAACGCTCGGCGTTGGCCATCGCGACGAAGCGTTCGGGCCGATCAGAGCCTTCCGGCCCGGCGATCACCCCGCACGCCTCGTCGGGGTGGTCGGCGCGCGCATGCGCCACCATTGCCTCGACGAGATCCCGGCGGATCACCAGCACTTCATCACTCCTATCGCACTTCCTTCACCACGAACGCTCCGGGCAACATGTCACGGTAGGTCGGTATTCCGGCCACCGGCTCGGCAGCCAGCAGCCCGACCAGCACGGCGCGGGCCAGCACGTCGGCCGCGGCCGCCCCGACCTTGGTCACCAGCGCCGTCTCCGGCGACATCGCCACCGGGGTCTTTTCGTCCGGCTCGACGGTCACCGCGCCCGTCGCCAGCGCAAACACCGTATCGCCATCGACCGGGGTGTGACACGGCTGGATGGTCCGGGCCAATCCGTCGTGGGCGGCGACGGCCACCCGGCGGCACCCGGCGGGGCTCAGCGCCGCATCGGTGGCCACCACCGCGATCGTGGTGTTCAACGCGCTCAGCTCGGTGTGAAGTTCGGCGTAGGCCGCGAGTTGGTCGGCGGGCGGGGCGGTCAGCCTGAACTCCTCGATCAGCGCCGCCATCCACGGCAGACCGGTGGCCGGGTCGACCACGTCACCGGCGGCGTTGAGCACGACCAGGGCACCCACCGTCACCCCGCAGTCCAGCGTCACCGAGGCGGTACCCACGCCGCCTTTGAGGATCCCGGCCCGCGCGCCGACCCCGCCGCCGACGGTGCCGAGCGCGAAGTCGGTGGAGGCCGCGGCGGCGGCCGCATAACCGAATTCGGCGGTCGGCCGGTTCGCCCAGCCGCCCACCGGTAGATCGAAGATCACGGCGGCGGGCACGATCGGCACCACGCCACCGTCCATCGCCACTCCGCGGCCCTGCTCCTCCAACCAGGTCATCACACCGTCAGCGGCCGCCAGACCGTAGGCACTGCCACCGGTCAACACCACGGCGTCGACATGGCGCACAGTGTTGATCGGGTCGAGCAGGTCGGTCTCGCGGGTACCGGGCGCACCGCCTCGACCGTCGACGGCACCGACGGTCCCCGGCGGCGTCAGCACCACTGTCGACCCTGACGCCCACCCCGACCCCAACGACACATCGGGGTCGATGCGGTGATGGTGGCCGACCAGGATGCCGCCGACGTCGGTGATCGCACCCATCAGATCTACCTCCCCATCAGGCCCAGGACGAGGTACTCCTGCAGCACGGTCAGCCACTGGTAGACGTCGACGTGCCCGGCCATCGGGTGCTCGGCGGGCAACTGCTCGGGCCCCTGCGAGTCGATGTCGAGCATGGTGCCCAGCGCCAGCCGGATGTCGTTGACCGCGGCGGCCCATGCCTCAGCGTCGTCCTCGGTCAGCTCGAGCTTCCCGCCGCCCTCTGGGATGGTGTCCAACAAACGTTGGGCCGCTTCCCGTTTGGCGTCGATGATGGCCGGCTCATGCAGCCCGCGCAGCGCACTGTTGAGGCTCTCGGCGGTGCCCGAGCCGGCAGGATGTTCGGTCTGCGGCCGGTAGAAATCCGGGAGCAGACGCTTCATCGTGGCGTCCTCCGGCGGCTGAGGATTACCAGTCTTCATGCCGGTGATCATCTCGAGTTCGTCTGTGGGCCCGGAGGATCCACGCTCGTCGAGCATCCCGAGCATCGAGGTGCCCAGGCTGGACAACAACGAGGCCTCGTGGCCCTCCAATGCCGAGCGGTACCGTAGACCGTCAGCGGTCTCAATCCGTTTCCATTTGCGCACAGTCGATCAGCGGTCCTGTTGCATGGTGGCCCACAGCCCTGCGGCGTGCAGTTTGGTCACATCGGTTTCCATCGACTCGCGGCTGCCCGCCGACACCACGGCCTTGCCCTCGTTGTGCACCTGCAGCATGAGTTTGGTGGCGTGCGGCTCGGTATATCCGAACAGTTTCTGGAACACGTAGGTGACATAGGTCATCAGGTTGACCGGATCGTCCCAGACGATGGTCACCCACGGGCTTTCGGTGGCGGTATCTTCCTGGGGCGCGGCCCCGGCACTGCGCTCCTCGCGGGTCCCCGGTCGGGCCTTCGCCGGTGTAACCATGGGGCCACAATACCGGCGGCAACCCTGATACCCGAAACAGCTACGGTTGCTGGTGTGACCGTCGCGTTGCTCACCGACAAGTACGAGCTGACGATGCTCGCCGCCGCGCTGCGCGACGGCACGGCACACCGCCGCACCACGTTCGAGGTCTTCGCCCGCCGGCTGCCCGAAGGACGCCGGTACGGCGTGGTCGCCGGCACCGGACGCTTTGTGGAAGCGTTGGCACAGTTCAGCTTCTCTCCGGAGGAATTGGCCGAGCTGTCCGAGTTCCTCGATTCCGCGACGCTGGACTTCCTGTCGGCCTACCGGTTCAGCGGTGACATCGACGGCTACGCCGAGGGCGAGCTCTATTTCCCGGGTTCGCCGGTGCTTTCGGTCCACGGAACCTTCGCCGAGTGCGTGGTGCTCGAGACCCTGGTGCTGTCAATCCTGAACCACGACACCGCGATCGCCTCGGCAGCGGCCCGGATGACCAGCGCCGCTCACGGCCGGCCGATGATCGAGATGGGCTCACGGCGTACCCACGAGCTGGCCGCCGTGGCCGCAGCACGTGCGGCCTACCTGGCCGGGTTCACCGGTTCGTCCAATCTGGCCGCCCAGCAGCGCTACGGCGTGCCCGCGCTGGGCACCGCGGCGCACGCCTACACGCTGTTGCACACCACGGCGTCCGGCCCCGACGAGCAGGCGGCGTTCCGTGGCCAGGTGGCAGCGCTGGGCATCGACACCACCCTGCTGGTGGACACCTATGACATCACCGCCGGAGTGGCCAACGCGATAGCGGCGGCCGGCCCGCAGCTGGGCGCCGTCCGCATCGACTCGGGCGATCTCGGGGTGCTGGCCCGCCAGGTGCGCCAGCAGCTCGACGACCTGGGCGCCACCGGAACCCAGATCGTGGTCTCCGGTGACCTCGACGAGTTCGCGATCGCCGCCCTGCGCGCCGAGCCGGTCGACAGCTACGGCGTCGGTACCTCGGTGGTCACCGGATCGGGCGCACCGACCGCGGGCATGGTCTACAAGCTGGTCGAGGTCGACGGGATCCCGGTGGCCAAGCGCAGTAGCCGCAAGGAATCCCACGGTGGCCGCAAGCAGGCCCTGCGGCTGGCCAAGTCCTCGGGCACGATCGTCGAGGAAGTGGTCCACCCGTGCGGCCAGGCTCCGCCGGAGCCCTCGGGGCTCACCGCACGCCGACTCACCGTGCCGCTGGTCACCGGCGGCGCGCCCGTCGACGGGCACCACCCATCTGCCGACCTGACCACCGCGCGCGAGCGGGTGGCCGCGGGGCTGCACAGCCTGCCGTGGGACGGCCTCAAACTGTCCCGCGGGGAGCCGGCCATCCCCACCCGGGTCGTGGCATCGGCCCAGGTTCGTTAGTCCCGCACTGTGCCCTCCACTTCGAAGCCGACTGGAACCAAGCCATCCCGCGAGGTGGCCAATGTGGTGACCAATCTCCTCAAGATCGCCGTGAAAGGGCTCGGCGGCGCCGGTCGCCCGGGCCAGGTCCAGATGGCCGAGGCGGTCGCGAACGCCTTCGAGTCGGGTGAACACCTGGCGGTACAGGCCGGGACCGGCACCGGCAAATCGCTGGCCTACCTGGTGCCCTCGATCGCCCGGGCGTTGCAGACCGAGCAACCGGTGGTCGTCTCGACGGCCACCATCGCCCTGCAGCGTCAGCTCGTCGACCGGGACCTACCCCGGTTGGTGAACTCGCTAGCCGATGCACTGCCCCGCACACCCACTTTCGCGTTACTCAAGGGGCGCGGAAATTATCTGTGCCTCAACAAGATTCACAACGGAGCGACAGAAGACCCAAGCGCCCTCCCCCAAGACCAACTGTTCTCACCGATGGCTGTCAGCGCCATGGGCCGGGATGTGCAACGGCTGACGGAGTGGTCCTCGGACACCGAGACCGGGGATCGCGACGAGGTGGTCCCTGGCGTGCCGGACCGATCGTGGTCGCAGGTCAGTGTCTCGGCGCGCGAATGCATCGGGGTGTCGCGCTGCCAGTTCGGTACCGACTGTTTCGCCGAGCGGGCGCGGGAGAAGGCCGGGGCCGCCGACGTCGTCGTCACCAATCACGCACTGCTGGCCATCGACGCGCTCTCCGATTTCTCGGTGCTACCCGAGTACGAGTTGCTGGTGGTCGACGAGGCCCACGAACTGGCCGACCGGGTGACCGGGGTGGCCACCGCCGAATTGTCGGCGACCTCCATGGCCGTGGCGCACCGCAGGTTGTCCCGTTTGGTGGATGACGAACTGGCGCAACGGTTCGAGGCCGCGGTCGCGACGTTGTCCTCGCTGCTGCACGAATTCGACGCCGGCCGCATCGATGTGCTCGACGAGGAATTGGGCACCTACCTGACCGCATTGCGCGACGCCGCCAATGCGGCGCGCACAGCCATCGACACCACCCCGAGCGACCCCCAGGCCGCCTCAGCCCGCACCGAGGCCGTCACCGCACTGAGCGACGTCAGCGACACCGCCACCCGGATTCTCACCTCGTTCGTCCCAGCCATCCCCGACCGCGTCGACGTGGTGTGGGTGGAACAGTCCGACGGCCCGGCCGCCGCCAACGCCGGAAACGCGGCCCCCCGCCCCGGGCGCAGCCTGCTGCGGGTGGCGCCGATGTCGGTGTCGGGCCTGTTGCGCACCAGGCTGTTCGCCAACACCACCGCGGTACTGACCTCTGCGACGCTGACCCTCGGTGGCAACTTCGACGCGATGGCGCGCAATTGGGGTTTGGGCGGCTTCTCCAGCAACGACGGGGCCGGCGAGCCGGCCAAACCGGGCGGGGCCGGCGAGCCGGCCAAACCCGGCTGGCGCGGCATCGATGTCGGATCACCTTTCGATCACGCCAAATCCGCAATCCTCTACGTTGCCAAGCATTTACCACCTCCCGGGCGGGACGGCACGGACACTCGGACACTGGATGAGATCGAAGGACTGATCACCGCGGCCGGCGGCCGCACCCTCGGCCTGTTCTCTTCGATGCGCGCAGCCAAGGCCGCTGCCGAAGTCATGCGCGGGCGGCTGTCCACCCCCGTCCTGTGCCAGGGTGAGGACACCACTTCGGCTCTGGTGCAAAAGTTCTCCGATGATCCGGAGACATCGCTGTTCGGCACCCTGTCGCTCTGGCAGGGCGTGGACGTGCCCGGACCGTCGCTGTCGCTGGTACTGATCGACCGGATTCCGTTCCCACGCCCCGACGATCCGTTGCTGACCGCCCGGCAGCGGGCGATCAGCGCTCACGGCGGCAACGGCTTCATGGCGGTCGCCGCCAACCATGCCGCGCTGCTACTCGCCCAGGGCACCGGCCGGCTACTACGCCACACCGACGACCGCGGCGTCATCGCCGTCCTGGACTCGCGGTTGGCGACCGCCCGCTACGGCGGTTACCTGCGTTCGTCGTTGCCGCCGTTCTGGTCCACCACCGACCCCGACCGGGTGCGACAGTCGCTGAAGCGGCTGCGCGGCGAAGGTTGATATCGCAACCTGTGCTCGCTCGGTTAACTAGTGTGTGCGGCAATGACCCCGCGCGGACGGTTGTGGCCGCCAGAGTGCACCGGAAGGCGGCAACATGAGCCGACGCACCCTGCTCGGCATCGCTTTTGCGGTATGCACCGTGTTGCCGCTGGCCGCCTGCTCATCTCTGGTCGGCGGCGCGCCGGTGTCGGTGTTCAGCGATCCCTTCTCGGTTGCCGGCATGCCCGCCACCGACGGTTCCAGCGGTTTGCGTCCCGATGCCGAGGAGCCCTCGCGCACGGTCAAGAACACTGACGGCGGCAAGAGCGACAATCTCGCCGCCAGCGCCGTCAGTGACCTCGAGGAGTTCTGGTCGGAGGCCTACTCCGAGGCTTTCGACGGCGAGTTCCAACCGGTCCGCTCGCTAATCTCCTGGGACGCCGAGGGTTTCGACGGCCGATTCTGCGGAATGGAGACATACGGACTGGTCAATGCCGCGTTCTGCAAGCCCGACCGGACCATCGGCTGGGACCGGGGTGTGCTGATACCCGGCCTCCGCCGGCAGAACGGCGACATGGGCGCCGTCATGGTGCTCGCGCACGAGTACGGCCACGCGATCCAGCAGCAGGCCGGGTTGGTCAACCGCAAGACGCCCACTTTGGTCGCCGAGCAGCAGGCAGACTGCCTGGCTGGAACCTACATGCGATGGGTGGCCCAAGGCGATTCCCCACGCTTCACCCTCAGCACCGCCGACGGACTCAACAACCTGCTGGCCGCGGTGATCGCGTTCCGGGATCCTCTGCTCACGGAGTCCGAGGCCCAGCGCGGGATCGACGAGCACGGGTCGGCGTTCGAGCGGGTGTCGGCTTTTCAGTTCGGCTTCACCGACGGTCCGGCGGCGTGTGCCGCGATCGACGTCAAGGAGATCAATCAGCGCCGCGGCGAACTTCCGGTGCTGCTGGCCGAGGACCAGAGCGGCGATCTGGACATCACCGAACCCTGGGTCCGCTCGATGGTCGACGCGCTCAACATCCTTTTCAAACCAGCCAGGCCACCGCAGCTCAATTTCCGGTCCGACTCCGCGGTGGACTGTCCGAGCGCACGACCCAGCCCCCCGGTTTCCTACTGCCCTGACACCAACACCATCGTGATCGACCTGGCCGAGCTGCAGTTGCTGGCCGAACCGCTTGAGGATGTCGGCGGCAGCGGTCTGGCCGGCGGCGACAACACCGCATTTTCGGTACTGATCTCGCGCTACATGGTGGCGCTGCAGCACGCCCGCGGCCTGGTGCTGGACAACGCCGAGGCCGCGCTGCGCACCGCCTGCCTCACCGGGGTGGCGACGGCGAAGATGATCAAGCCGGTGACCGTACCCAACGGTGACACGATTCTGCTGACCGCTGGTGACGTCGACGAGGCGGTGTCGGGCATCCTCACCAACGGGTTGGCGGCCAGCGATGTCAACGGAGAGTCGGTGCCCTCGGGCTTCGCTCGCATCGATGCGTTCCGGGTCGGCATTCTCGGCGACGAGGAACGCTGCCTCAAGCGCTTCGCGTGACCGCTCAGACCACCTTCGTGGTGCCGTACCAGGCGAGTACCGCCTCGGATTCGTCGGTGGAGCGGGTCAGCACCGCATAGGACCGGATGAACGACTGCCCCACACAGCCGTCGATCTTCACCCGGAAGTTGCTGATCATCACCCACGGTTCGGTGCCCTTGAACTCCTTCTTGGCCACCGGGATGAGGTTGATGATCCCGGGTTTGAGACCGATCGTGATGCCGCCGCCGATGTTCGCGCCGACCCCCGGCAGGATGCCCTCGGGCCAGGGCGAGACCATATCGGTGCCGAGAATCCCGATGGAGCTGTTGATGCCGGCGGTGCCGCTCAACGACACACCGTTGGACGTGCTCATGTCGATGCCGCAGCCAATCTGGTAGCCGGCCTCCAGCTTGCCCTGCGGCTCGTCACCGCCGGGTCCGGCCATGGCTCCGCGGTAGGTTCCGCCGACGACGTATTCGCGGGACGAAATCGCTGTGGTCAGCGGTGGCACCACGGCCTGCGTCTCGTCGGAGGCCGACGCCGTCAGGTTCCAGCCGTCCGGGGTCTTGAGGTGGGCCGGCGGGGTCGACTCGACCAGGTCGGCGGCGGCCGGTTCACCCGGTGCGGGCACCACATCGGCGACGACCTCGACCACGGGAGCGACGACGGGATCGGCCCAGGCCTGTGCGACCGACGCCGCGCAGGCCACAGACACGGCGGTGAGCAGTCCCAACGAGCGAATCAACACAGGCGGCCTCTCGTTGCAGTCCCCCGCGGGAACAAGACTGCCTATGTACTTACCGGACCGTTGCAGCAGACCGGCACTCAGGTGGGCATTTTCAGGACGAATCCACACTCGAGCGCCACCCAGCAGGCGCCGTCAGGACCGATCGCCAACCCGTGCGGTTCACTGCCGGACGGCAGGTCGATGGTCACCACCTCGCCGTCGCCGCTGATCCGCGCGATCTGGTCGGCGCCCCACAGACTGACCCACACTCCGTCGGTCGGGTCGGCAACCACCGCGTGCGGTTTGCCCGGCAGGTCCAACTCCTGGATCGCGTCGCGGACCGGGATCCTGCCCACCTTGTCCGCGCGGATCTCGGTGAACCACACGGCGTCGTCATGGGTGGCCGCGATGCCGACCGGACCTGCTGCGGCAGTGGGTAATTCGCGCACCGAGAGGGCTCCGTCGGCGGTCAGCCGGCCCACCGAGCCGGTCTCGTTGAGCGTGAACCACAACGCATCGTCGGGCCCCTTGGTGATCATCGACGGCATTCCGCCGACCGTGGCCGCGGTGCTGATCTCACCATCGGTGTTGATCCGGCCGATCTCGCCCGACGCCATCGTGGTGAACCACATGGCGCCGTCGGGTCCCGCGGTGATGCCGAACGGCGAACTGCCCTCGGGCAATTCGAACGAACTCAACTCGCCGGCCGTGGTGATCCGACCGATGCGATCGTCGCCGGAGCGGGTGAACCACAGGGCTCCGTCCGGTCCTGCCGCGATGATCGACGGACGCGCGCACTCTCCGACCGGGTATGTGGTCACCTCGCCGGCGGCCGAGACCCGGGCGACGGCGCCACTGTGCACCAGGGTCACCCACATCGCGCCGTCGCTTCCGGCTGCCAGCGCGTACGGTCCGCCGTCGAGCCGAACTTTGAGCGCGTTACTCAAGCCAGTGCCACCAGGCCCAGCTCGTTGTCGGCGGTCAACAGCCGATGGTGCGGCAACACCCGGACGGTGTAACCCACCGGGCCGGCCACCGGCAACGGCGTGCTGGTGGAGAACACCTCGGTCCCGTCGTCGGCAGACGCGGTGTGCGTCATCGGCACGGTCACCGGATTCACGATCACATCGCCGGCGTCAACCCGCCCCAGCACCGCCTGCACCGTGACCTCGTCGGGCCGCAGGCCGGCCAGCTGCACAGTGGCGGTGAGTGTGAGCTGTGATCCCAACAACGGGGTGTCGGGCAGACCGTAGCTGTCCACATCGGTGATCTGGATCTTCGGCCACGCATCCTCTGCACGACGCCGGTACTCGGCCAGTTCCCGGGCCGCGCCGAACGGCTCACCCGAGGTGGCCTCGACGGTCGCGCGCAGCGACAGGGCCGCCGGCACGTAGTACTTCTCGGTGTAGTCCCGCACCATGCGTGAGGCCAGCACCTTCGGACCCAAAACCTGCAGCGTGTGGCGCACCATCTCGACCCAGCGGGTCGGGACGCCCTCGTCGTCGCGCTCGTAGAACTTGGGCGTGACCGCAAGCTCGAGCAGGTCGTACAGGGCGGCGGCCTCCAGATCGTCGCGGCGGCCCTCGTCGTCCACCCCGTCGGCGGTCGGGATCTCCCATCCGTTCTCGCCGTCGTACCACTCGTCCCACCAGCCGTCCCTGATGGACAGATTCAACCCGCCGTTGAGTGCGCTCTTCATTCCCGACGTGCCGCACGCCTCCAAGGGCCGCAACGGATTGTTGAGCCACACGTCGCAGCCCCAGTACAACAACCGGGCCATCGACATGTCGTAATCAGGCAGGAACGCGATGCGATGGCGTACCTCCGGGCGGTCGGCGAACCGCACGATCTGTTGGATCAGCGCCTTGCCACCGTCGTCGGCCGGATGCGACTTGCCGGCCACGATCAGCTGCACCGGCCGCAACTCGTCGAGCAGCAATTTCTCCAGCCGCTCCGGGTCGCGCAGCATCAGCGTCAACCGCTTGTAGGTTGGCACCCGCCGGGCGAATCCGACTGTCAGCACCGAAGGATCGAAAGCCGTTGCAATCCAGCCCAGTTCAGCTTCGGACGCACCGCGCTCCAGCCAGGAACGTCGTAACCGGGCGCGCACGTCGGCGATCAGCGTCTCGCGCAACTGCGATCGGATCGACCACATGTGGCCCGGGTCGACTTCCTGCAGGCGTTCCCACACCGCCGGCTCCGCGGCCTCGGAACCGATCAGCTCGCGGCCCAGCGCCAACCACTGCGGCGCCGCCCAGGTCGGGGCATGCACACCGTTGGTGATCGAGCCGATCGGCACCTCGGCCTGGTCGAATCCCGGCCACAGCTCGTTGAACATGCCCCGGCTGACCCGACCGTGCAACAGCGACACCCCGTTGGCCCGCTGCGCCAGCCGCAGACCCATGTGCGCCATGTTGAACTTCGACGGATCGTCCTCGGCACCGAAGGCGACAACCCGCTCCAGCGGAACCCCGGGCAGAAGGCGACTGTCGGGCGGTCCGCTCCATTGATGCTCTTCGCGCGAGCGCTCATCGGCTGGGCTGCCGAAGTAGCGCCTGATCATCTCGACCGGGAACCGGTCGATCCCGGCGGGCACGGGGGTGTGGGTGGTGAACACCGTCGAGGAACGCACCACGGTCAATGCGGTGTCAAAACCCAGCCCCGCCGCGACCAGCTCGCGGATACGTTCCACGCCGAGGAAGCCGGCGTGACCCTCGTTCATGTGGAAAACCTCAGGGGCAGGAAGGTTTTCGATCTCGGAGAACGCGCGGATCGCCCGGACTCCGCCGATGCCCGCCAGGATCTCCTGCTTGATCCGGTGTTCTTGGTCGCCGCCGTAGAGCCGGTCGGTGACCCCGCGCAGGTCGTGCTCGTTCTCCGGAACATCGGAATCGAGCAGGAGCAGCGGCACCCGGCCCACCTGGGCTACCCAGACCCGGGCCCGCAGTTCACGGGCGTCCGGCAACGCCAACTCGACCAGTACCGGCGCTCCGGACGCGTCAGTGAGCAGGCGCAACGGCAGCCCCTGCGGGTCCAGCGACGGGTAGGTCTCGTGCTGCCACCCGTCGGCGGTCAGGGACTGCCGGAAGTAACCCGAGCGGTAGTACAGGCCCACCGCGATCAATGGCAGTCCCAGATCCGACGCGGATTTCAGATGGTCTCCGGCCAGGATGCCCAGACCGCCCGAATAGTTGGGCAGCACCTCGGCGACACCGAACTCCATCGAGAAGTACGCGATGCCCTTTGGTAGGGGCGCCTCCATCTCGCCGCTTCCGTCCTGCTGCTGGTACCACAACGGACGGCTCAGATAGTCGTCCAGATCCGCGGCCAGCTCGTCGAGCCGGCCCAGAAACGATTCGTCGCCGGCCAGCTCGTCGAGCCGTTGCGGACTGACCGCCCCCAACAACGCGACCGGGTCACCGTTGGTCTGCTGCCACAGCTCGGAATCGAGCACAGCAAACAGATCCTGGGTGGGCTTGTGCCACGACCAGCGCAGGTTGATCGACAGCCGTTCCAGCGCCGCCAACCGCTCGGGAAGGTGCGCGCGGACGGTGAACCTTCTGAGGGCTTTCACGCGACCCAACCTTACTGACAATTCCGTTTCGTGCAGCGATGAGCGATACCCGCACGGACGGTGTTATCCCCCTACAAGCGGCGGTCGCGCCGCGCTTAACGCCCGCGAGATTGGGCAGCCCACTACGGTGGGTATCAGACGCGACAAGGTGAGCGAACGAGAGACAGCCGCTTGATCGAGACGACGTGAGGAGTGGATGGGTGGCCGGTCGTATCGGAATCGACGATGTCGCGCCTGTGATCTTCGGCGGACAGTTCCCGGCAAAAGCCGTCGTCGGCGAGGTGGTGCCGGTAAAAGCCACCGTCTGGCGCGAGGGCCATGACGCGGTCGCGGCCACCCTGGTGGTGCGGTATCTCGGTACCGAATACCCGCGGCTGGCCACCGGACCCGGCACCGCGCCAGTACCGATGTCGATCGACACCGTATTGCCGGCCAACCCTGCGGTGCGCCAGCCACAACGCATAAAGCCGCAGGCCCTGCCCATGTCCACCGGACACACCCCCGATGTCTTCCACGGCCAGTTCACGCCCGACACCGTCGGCCTGTGGACCTACCGGGTCGACGGCTGGGGCGATCCGCTGGCCACCTGGAGGCATTCGGTCGAAGCCAAGCTCGGCGCCGGTCAGAGCGAGGCCGAGTTGTCCAACGACCTTCTGGTCGGGGCGCGCCTGCTCGAGCGTGCCGCCGCCGGGGTGCCCCGCAAACTGCGCGATCCGCTGATCGAGGCCGCCGCGGCACTGCGCACCCCCGGGGACCCGTTCCGGCGCGCCGGGGTCGCCCTGTCCGAAGAGGTCACCGAGCTGCTCGAGCAGTACCCGCTACGCGAGTTGGTCACGCGCGGTGAGCAATACGGTGTCTGGGTGGATCGGCCGCTGGCCCGGTTCTCCTCGTGGTACGAAATGTTCCCGCGGTCCACCGGCGGCTGGGACAAGGCCGGGCATCCGGTACACGGGACGTTTGCCACGGCCGCCGAGCAGCTCCCCCGGATCGCCCGCATGGGTTTCAACATCGTCTATCTGCCGCCCATCCATCCGATCGGCAAGGTGCATCGCAAGGGACCCAACAACGCGGTCACCGCCGCGCCGGACGACGTCGGGTCGCCGTGGGCCATCGGCAGCGACGAGGGCGGCCACGATGCGGTGCATCCCGCACTCGGCACGATCGACGACTTCGACGCCTTCGTGGCCGCCGCCCGGAAGCAGGGCGTCGAGGTGGCACTCGATCTTGCGCTGCAGTGCGCGCCTGATCATCCATGGGCCGCAACGCATCCGGAGTGGTTCACGGTGCTGCCCGACGGCACCATCGCCTACGCGGAGAACCCGCCCAAGAAGTACCAGGACATCTACCCGCTCAACTTCGACAACGATCCCGCCGGGCTGTACCACGAGGTACTACGGGTCGTACGCTTCTGGATCTCGCACGGCGTCAAGGTCTTTCGTGTGGACAATCCGCACACCAAACCGCCGAACTTCTGGGTCTGGCTGATTTCCGAGGTGAAGAACGAAGATCCGGACGTCCTGTTCCTGTCCGAGGCGTTCACCCGGCCGGCCCGGCTCTACGGGTTGGCCAAACGCGGTTTCACCCAGTCCTACACGTATTTCACCTGGCGCACCAACAAGTGGGAACTCACCGAATTCGGCAACGAGATCACCGCCAACGCCGACAGCGCACGGCCCAGTCTGTGGGTCAACACCCCCGATATCCTGCACGAGTCGCTGCAACACGGTGGTCCCGGCATGTTCGCGATCCGCGCGGTGCTGGCCGCGACCATGAGCCCGTCGTGGGGCATGTATTCGGGTTTCGAACTGTTCGAGCACCGAGCCGTCCGAGAGGGCAGCGAGGAGTATCTGGACTCCGAGAAATACGAGCTGCGTCCGCGTGACTTCGCGGCGGCGATAGCCGAAGGCCGTTCGCTCGAACCGTTCGTGTCCCGCCTCAACGAGATCCGGCGCCTGCACCCGGCCCTGCGCCAGCTCCGTACTCTCACCTTCCACCACGTCGACAACGACGCACTACTCGCCTACAGCAAGTTCGACCCGATCACCGGAGACACCGTGCTCGTGGTGGTCACGCTCAACGCGTTCGGCCCGGAAGAAGCCATGTTGTGGTTGAACATGGAGGCACTGGGTATGGAATCGCATGACCGGTTCTGGGTACGCGATGAGATCACCGGCGAGGAATACCAGTGGGGACAGTCGAATTACGTTCGCATCGATCCCGCCAAGGCGGTGGCGCATGTGCTGAACATGCCGCTCGTACCCTATGAGCAACGACTGGGCTTGCTACGCAGGGAATGAGAACACGATGACTAGAAGTAACCACCTCGCCGACAGGCATCTGCGGCCCGACCCATCGGACATCCAGCGGCTGCTCATCGGGCAGCACCACGATCCGCATTCGGTGCTCGGCGCCCACGAATACAGCGGCCGCACCGTGATCCGGGCCTTCCGGCCACACGCCTCCAAGGTCGTCGCGGTGATCGGCGGTGACCGATTCCCCTTGCAGCACATCGACTCCGGGCTTTTCGCGGTGTCCGTTCCGTTCACCAAACTGGCCGACTACCGGCTGGAGATCGGCTATCCGGGCGCCGACGAATCGATCTTCACCCACACCACCGCCGATGCCTACCGCTTCCTGCCCACGCTCGGCGAACTCGACCTGCACCTGTTCGCCGAGGGCCGCCACGAACGCCTGTGGGAGATCCTGGGCGCACATCGGCGCAGCTTCACCACCCCCGACGGGGTCGTCGAAGGCGTGTCGTTCGCAGTGTGGGCACCGAATGCCAAGGGCATCAGCGTGATCGGTGACTTCAATCACTGGGACGGTAACGAGGCGCAGATGCGGGCGCTGGGCTCGTCAGGCGTCTGGGAATTGTTCTGGCCCGGGTTTCCGCCCGACGGCCTGTACAAGTTCCGAATCCACGGCGCGGGCGGCGTCACCGCAGACCGTGCCGACCCGATGGCGTTCGCTACCGAGGTGCCGCCGCAAACCGCATCCCGGGTCACCGCCAGCTCCTACACCTGGTCCGACGGCAAGTGGATGACCCGGCGCGCGGCACAGAATCCGGTATTCGAACCGATGAGCACCTACGAGGTGCACCTGATGTCCTGGCGTCCCGGGCTCAGTTACCGGCAGCTCGCCACCGAGCTCACCGAATACGTTGTGGAACAGGGTTTCACCCACGTCGAACTGCTCCCGGTGGCGGAGCATCCGTTCGGCGGATCGTGGGGCTATCAGGTCACGTCCTACTACGCCCCGACCTCCCGGTTGGGAAGCCCTGACGACTTCCGGTACCTGGTGGATTCACTGCACCGCGCCGGGATCGGGGTGATCGTCGACTGGGTGCCGGCCCATTTCCCCAAAGACGCCTGGGCCCTTGGGCGCTTTGACGGCACCCCGCTCTACGAGCATTCCGACCCGCGCCGTGGCGAGCAGCTTGACTGGGGCACTTACGTTTTCGACTTCGGCCGGCCCGAGGTGCGCAACTTCCTGGTCGCCAACGCGTTGTACTGGCTGCAGGAGTACCACGTCGACGGCCTGCGCGTGGACGCGGTCGCCTCGATGCTCTACCTCGACTACTCCCGCCCAGAGGGCGGCTGGACGCCGAACATCCTCGGTGGCCGGGAGAACCTGGAAGCGGTGCAGTTCCTGCAGGAGATGAACGCCACCGTGCACAAGGTGACTCCGGGAATCGTCACCATCGCCGAGGAGTCGACCTCCTGGCCCGGTGTCACCCGCCCGACCAACCTTGGCGGCCTTGGTTTCTCGATGAAGTGGAACATGGGCTGGATGAACGACACGCTGGACTACGTCAGCCATGATCCGGTGCACCGCAGCTATCACCATCACGAGATGACGTTCTCGATGCTGTACGCCTTCAGTGAGAACTACGTGCTGCCGATCAGCCACGACGAGGTCGTGCACGGCAAGGGCACGCTGTGGGGCCGGATGCCCGGCGACGATCACGCCAAGGCCGCCGGCTTGCGCAGCCTGCTGGCCTATCAGTGGGCCCACCCGGGTAAGCAACTGCTGTTCATGGGGCAGGAATTCGGACAGCGGGCCGAATGGTCAGAGGAACGCGGGCTGGACTGGTTCCAGCTCGACGAGCAGGGCTTCTCCGGCGGCGTGCAACGGTTGGTGCGCGATCTCAACGGGATCTACCGCCGGCACCCGGCGTTGTGGAGCCGCGACACCAGCCCCGAGGGCTACTCGTGGATCGATGCGAACGACTCGGCCAACAACGTGCTGAGCTTCCTGCGGTTCGGTGCCGACGGTTCGGTGCTGGCCTGCGTGGTCAACTTCGCCGGCAGTGAGCACAGCGAGTACCGGCTGGGTCTGCCGCATGCCGGCGACTGGCAGGAGGTGCTCAACACCGACGCGACGATCTACAACGGGTCGGGTATCGGGAACTTCGGTGCGGTGCAGGCCACTGACGAACCGTGGCACGGCCGCCCGGCCTCGGCGGTGATGGTGCTGCCGCCGCTGGCGATGCTGTGGTTCGAGCCCGCCTAGTTTGCCCGCGAGCAGACGTAAAACTGCTTCTTTTCGCTCGAAAAGGGGCAGTTTTACTGGGGGCCCCTCCCGCTTGCGGGGGACTGCTCGGCGAAAGAAATCAGTACAGCGCGTTGGCCAGGTTTCGACGGCCCGCGACGACCTCGGGATCGGCCGGGTCGAACAGGTCGAACAACTCGATGAGCCGAGTGCGCACCGCGGTCCGGTCGTCGCCCGCCGTGCGCTTGATCAATGCGATCAGCCGATCGAAGGCCGCCGGCACGTTTTGAGCCAGCAGCTCGGCGTCAGCAGCGGCGAATGCCGCCTCGATGTCGTCAGGAGCGGCGTCGGCAGCGGCCACCGCATCGGGGCGCTGCGCGCTCGCCCGCTGCAGGAACGCGATTTGTCGGACCGCGCCCTTGGCCTCGGAATGATTGGGTTGGGCATCGAGAATCGCCTGGTAGGCAGCTGCTGCGGCGTCGAAGTCGCCGTCGTCCAGGTGAGCCCTGGCCGCAGCCAACTCGGGATCGACCTGCTCCGGCTCATCGTCACCTTCAGCGGATCCGGGCAGCTTGCCCGCGGTCGCCTCGAGCAGCGAGTCGACCCAGCGACGGAGTTCGTCTGCCGGTTGCGAGCCCTGGAAGCTGGCGATCGGCTGGCCGCCGGCCAGCGCAACGACGGTGGGCACGCCCTGGATGCCGAACATCTGCGCCACCCGCGGGGTGGTGTCGACGTTGACCAGCGCCAGGGACCACTTGCCGTTGTCGGCGGTAGCCAGACCCGCCAAGGCGTCCCCCAGGACGGCACTGGAATCGCTACGCGGCGACCACAGCAGCACCACCACTGGTATCTGGCCCGAGCGGACCAACACCTCGGCTTCGAAGTTGGCTTCGTTGACCTCCGTGACATTCGGGCCGCCGGCCGCGCTGGGGCTGCCACCGGCCGCCGCGGGCCGCTGCTTGAGTGCCGAGAGGTCAACCGCGCCGGCCAAGGCCGGGCCGACAGAAGGTCGTGGACGAGTCACGCCACCAAGTCTGTCACGTTGATTCGGGCACCGCGCCGGCCGGTTGCGACACCAGCGCCGAACCGTCCACCGGCGCGAGGCGGACAGTGCGATCAGCCCACATGACGAAGATCACACTGCCCAATGGCACGATGCTGGCCAGCAACGCCAGAATCCAGGTGCCCACGCCCCACTTGTGGGCGATCCCGACCAACACGGCGGCCACCACGAAGGCGACGAAAACGCCACCGTGGATCGGGCCGAACACCTTCACACCGATCTCGGTGCGCGGGCTGCCCAGGTACTTGAAGTACATGCCGACCAGCAGACCGGCCCAGCTCACCGCCTCGGCGAGGGCGATGAGCCGGAACCAGCCGGCAATCGTGCGCAGGTCGAAGGAGCGTGTCATGGCCGCCATTGTGCCGGAGCGGAACGCCAGCTACTACACCCTGTCGTTTTTGAGTCGCCGGTTAGCTACGGGCGACGCAGGATCAGCGCATCACCCTGGCCACCGGCACCACAGAGCGCGGCAACCGCGTAGCCGGACCCCTTACGGGCCAGTTCCAGCGCCGCATGCAGCGTGATGCGGGCGCCGGACATCCCGATTGGGTGGCCGATGGCGATCGCGCCGCCGTTGACGTTCACCTTCGCCGGGTCGACGCCCAGTTCCTTCGTCGAGGCCAGCGACACCGCAGCGAACGCCTCGTTGATCTCAAGCACGTCGAGTTGGTCGACGCTGATGCCCTCACGCTCGACAGCCTTCTTGATCGCATTGGCCGGCTGGCTCTGCAGTGTGGAGTCCGGACCGGCCACCACACCGTGAGCACCGATCTCACACAGCCAGTCCAGGCCCAGCTCCTGCGCCTTGGCCTTGCTCATCACCACCACCGCAGCCGCACCATCCGAGATCTGCGACGACGAGCCGGCCGTGATGGTGCCGTCCTTGCGGAAGGCCGGACGCAGGCCACCCAGTGATTCAGCGGTCGTGTTGGCCCGGATGCCCTCGTCCTCGGCGAACTCGATCGGATCGCCCTTGCGCTGCGGGATCGACACCGGCACCACCTCGTCGGCGTACACCCCGTCCTTCCACGACGCGGCAGCCTTCTGGTGCGACTGGGCGGCAAACTCGTCCTGCTCGGCGCGGGTGAACTTGTCGACATCGTTGCGCTGCTCGGTGAGCGCGCCCATCGGCTGATCGGTGAACACGTCGTGCAGACCGTCGTAGGCCAGGTGGTCGACCAGCGTCGCATCGCCGTACTTGTAGCCCTCACGGCTCTTGGGCAGCAGGTGCGGGGCCTGGCTCATCGACTCCTGGCCACCGGCGACGACGACCTCGAACTCACCGGCCCGGATGAGCTGGTCAGCCAGTGCGATCGCGTCGATGCCCGACAGGCACATCTTGTTGATGGACAGCGCGGGCACGTCCCAGCCGATGCCGGCGGCCACCGCGGACTGACGGGCGGGCATCTGTCCGGCGCCCGCGGTCAGCACCTGACCCATGATCACGTAGTCGACCAGCGAAGCGTCTACGTTCGCTTTCTCCAGGGCACCGCGGATGGCGACCGCACCCAGGTCGCTACCGGAAAAATCCTTCAGCGAACCCATCAACTTGCCGACCGGAGTACGCGCTCCAGCAACGATCACCGACGTGCGATTTTCCGCAGTCATTTCCTACCTCCAATGCCAGGTCCAAGAGCTGTGTGGGCGATCACACATACGCAAACGTTCAGGTAAAGGTTACCGTTACGTTATGACCGCCGATCAGGTTGATGCCCGTCCACTGCTCGCCAGCGCGCTGGTGACGGCGATCGATCACGTCGGCATCGCGGTCGCGGATCTGGACGCCACCGCCAAGTGGTACCACGACAACCTCGGGATGATCGTCCTGCACGAGGAGATCAACGAAGAGCAGGGCGTCCGCGAGGCGATGCTCTCGGTGCGCGGCGCCCCCAAGGGCAGTGCCCAGATCCAGCTTCTGGCTCCGTTGGACGAGAAGTCGACGATCGCCAAGTTCATCGACACCCGCGGCCCGGGCCTGCAGCAGTTGGCCTACCGGACCAGCGACATCGATGCCCTGTCCGAGCGGCTGCGCAGCAACGGCGTGCGGCTGCTCTACGACGCCCCCCGTAAGGGCACGGCGAACTCTCGCATCAACTTCGTCCACCCCAAGGACGCCGGCGGTGTGCTGATCGAGCTGGTGGAACCCGCCGCCGACGAGCACTGACCGCTCAGGACCACTTTCTCGTCGGGCTGCGATGGGCCCGGTTCGCCCAGCAGGCGGTGTGCCAGTGCCTGCGGTCATCGATATCGCCGACATCGACCGGCACCACCACCACGTGTGCGGTAGCCACGCGGATCTCCTGGTCACATCCGGGGCATCGATAGACTTTCACCGCCCGTGATGCGGTGACCACCCGCACCTCGTAGTCGTAACCGTCTGGGCCTGTCTCGACGCGCCGCGTAGGCGGCAGGGGTGCGAACCGCCGGTCCTCGCGACGCCGGCGGCGCATCAGAACAGCCGGTATTCGTCGCTGTCCATGCCCCGCATCTGGTCATAATCCAAAGTCACGCAACGGATTCCACGATCCGTGGCCAATGTTCGGGCCTGTGGCTTGATCTGCTGGGCAGCGAACACGCCCGCCACCGGAGCCAGGACCGTGTCGCGGTTGAGCAGGTCGAGGTAACGCGTCAGCTGTTCCACCCCGTCGATCTCGCCGCGGCGCTTGATCTCCACGGCCACCGAACGGCCCAGCTCGTCACGGCACATCAGATCGACCGGGCCGATCGCGGTGGGGTACTCACGGCGCACCAGCGTGTAACCGGCGCCCAGGAGCTCGACGTGCTCGGCCAGCAGCACCTGCAGGTGCGCCTCGACGCCGTCCTTCACCAGACCGGGATCGACACCGAGCTCGTGGCTGGAGTCGTGCTCGATGTCCTCGACCGTGATGCGCAACTGCTCACCGGCCTTGTTCTCGACCACCCACACCGGTGCTCCCTCGCCGTCCTGCTCTACGAGCCAGCACGGCGGGCTCATCCAGTTCAGCGGCTTGTAGGCGCGATCATCGGCATGGACACTGATCGAACCGTCGGACTTGAACAACAACAGCCGGCGGGCCGATGGGAGGTGGGCGGTCAGCCGCCCGACATAGTCGACGGTGCACTGGGCAATCACGAGGCGCACCCGATCCACCTTAAGGGCATGTCGGACGAACTAGGCTGACGCCACAATGAACTCCGACAAATCGCTGGCACGACGGCTGGGCCGAGTGCTCGAAGGTGTCACCCGCCAGAACAGCCGGATCCCGATCACCCCGGAATACGGATCGTGGGTGCTGGGCCGGGTATCGGAGAGCCAACGCCGGCGCAGAGTACGCATCCAGGTGATCCTCACGAGCTTCGTGATCCTCGTGAACCTCCTCGGTATCGCCATCTCGCTGATCATCGTCACGCTGTTGTTCCCCACTCCGGATGTGTTCGATCCTCAGGTCCGCTGGATCACCTTCATCGTGGCGCCCATCTACATGGCCTCGGCGTTGATCGTCGGGGTGTTCTGGGCGACGACCCGGGTGATCGACAACGTGCGCTGGGCCATCGAAGAACGCCCACCTACTGTCGCCGACCAACGGAACACGTTCTTCGCCCCCTTCAGGCTCACCCGGGTGCTGCTGTTCCTGTGGGGTGTGGGCACCGCGCTGTTGACGACGCTCTACGGCCTAGTCGACACCAATTACATTCCGAAGTTCCTGCTGGGCATCAGCTTTCCGGGCATCGTGGTGTCGGTCGGTTGTCACTTGTTCACCGAGTTCGCGCTGCGGCCGGTGGCCGCACAGGCGCTGGAAGCCGGACCACCGCCGGTCCGGCTGGCCCCGGGCATCATGGGCCGGACCATGGTGGTGTGGGCACTGAGCTCGGGGGTTCCCATCGTGGGCATCATGCTGGCCGCGGTGCTCGCGGTGACGCTCAACAACCTGACCCCGACCCAGTTCGCCTACGCGGTCATCGGTTTGGGCTCCTTCGCGTTGATCTTCGGCTTCCTGTTGATGTGGATCCTGACCTATCTGACCGCAACCCCGATCCGGGTCGTGCGCGCCGCCCTCAACCGCGTCGAAAAGGGCGATCTGGACACCAACCTGGTGGTGTTCGACGGCACCGAACTGGGCCAGCTGCAACGCGGATTCAACTCCATGGTGCACGGCCTGCGCGAGCGGGAGCGCGTCCGCGATCTGTTCGGCCGACATGTCGGCCGCGAGGTCGCCGCACTTGCCGAGCAGGAGAAGCCCGTGCTCGGCGGCGAGGAACGCCACGCCGCAGTGATTTTCGTCGATGTCATCGGTTCGACGAAGCTGGTGACCACACGGCCCGCGGTCGAGGTGGTCGATCTGCTCAACCGGTTCTTCGCGGTCATCGTCGACGAGGTCGACAATCACCGCGGGCTGGTCAACAAGTTCGAGGGCGACGCAATACTGGCGGTGTTCGGTGCCCCGGTGTCGCTCCCCAACCCCGAGGACGAAGCATTGGGAGCCGCTCGGGCGATCGCGCGGCGGCTCCGAATCGAGGTGCCGGAGCTCGAGGCAGGCATCGGGGTCGCGGCCGGCCAGGTGGTGGCGGGAAACGTCGGCGCCAAGCAACGCTTCGAGTACACCGTGATCGGGGGACCGGTCAACGAGGCCGCGCGGCTGTGCGATTTCTCCAAGCAGGTGCCCGGACACCTGGTGGCCTCATCGGACACCATCGCCAACGCGTCCGAAACTGAAAGAGCCCGTTGGTCGCTCGGCGAATCGGTGGCCCTGCGGGGCCTGGGCGAGCCGACCCGCGTGGCCGTACCGGCCTAACCGGCGCTCCACTGTCGCGCCGCGTCGACTGCCTCGTCGAGGGTGCGGAACACGATCGCGTCATAGTCGTCGCGCCGGCCAGCAGGCACCACACGGCCGTCGGGGTCGACGAGGTAGGCCTCCTTGCCTGCGGCGGCCAGGCTGGCCCGCATTCCCGTCAGCATGCCGCGCGCGGCGTCGTTGATGTCATCGACCCGGGTGACGTCCAGCACGGCCACGGCATACCCACCGCGGTCGCGCTCGGCGGTCCGCAGCACCTGCTCAGCTCCGGCGAACAACAGATCCCCCTGGACCTCGTAGACCCGAATGCCGGGGTGCACCTCGAACACCGCCCGCAGCGTCGACGACGACTCACGGGTAACGCTGAGGAAGTGCAATCCCAGCTGCGACGACAGGTTTCGGCACACCCGTACGCCGCGCACACTGTTACCGCGGGCATCCAGACGTGGCGAGTAGACGCCGATACCGAGTTGGCCGGGCAGCACCGCCACGATGCCGCCACCGACCCCACTCTTGGCGGGCATGCCCACAGCACTGACCCAATCGCCGGTCGCGTCATACATCCCGCAGGTCACCATCACACTGAGAGTGCGGCGAACCACCTTCCCGTCGATCACCCGCCGGCCGGTCAACGGATTGAGCCCGCCCCGCGCCAACGTGGTGGCCATGCGCGCCAGGTCGGTACTGGTCACCTTGACCGAACACTGCCGGAAGTACACGTCCAGTACCTCGTCCGGATCACCGTCCAGCACGCCGAAGCTGGCCAACATGTAGGCGATGGCCCGATTCCGGTTGCCGGTTGCCTTCTCCGAGGCGTACACCTCCATGTCGATCTCGAGCCGTCGGCCCGCACATGCCGAGTAGAACTCGCGGATGCGGTCGAACCGCTCGTCGGGGCTCGCTCCGGGTATCAGCGAAACCGCTGCAATCGCACCCGCGTTGATCATCGGGTTTTTCGGCGTCTTGGTGACGTCGTCGACGCTGATTTCGTTGAACGCTTCACCGGAGGGTTCGACGCCGATCCTGGCGTCGACAGCATCCTGGCCGATCTGGTCCAGGGCCAGGGCATAGGTGAACGGCTTCGAAATCGATTGAATGGTGAATTCGATTGCAGCATCGCCAGATTCGTAGATATAGCCGTCCGAGGAAGACAAGCTGAGTCCGAAACCCTCGGGGTCGACGTTGGCGAGCTCGGGGATGTAATTTGCCAGGGCGCCGTCGCGCGCGTCGAGCTGCTCGGCACGAATCCGGTCCAGGTAGTGCTGCACCAGCTCGGCCACAGGTCGGAGTCTAGCCGCGAGCCGCCTATCACGACCATGTCGTTTTTCCGCTAGTGAAGCGCTGGATGCCGTGTCATCGTGGAACGCATGCACGAAGATTTCGACCGCTGTTACCGGGCCGTCCAGTCCAAGGACGCACGGTTCGACGGCTGGTTCGTCACCGCCGTGCTCACCACAGGCATCTACTGCCGCCCCAGCTGCCCCGTGCGCCCACCTTTTGCCCGGAACATGCGGTTCTATCCGACCGCCGCGGCCGCCCAGGCAGCCGGCTTCCGCGCCTGCAAACGCTGCCGTCCTGACGCCTCACCAGGCTCCCCCGAATGGAACGTGCGCGGCGACATCGTGGCGCGGTGCATGCGGCTCATCGCCGACGGCATCGTGGATCGCGAAGGAGTGACGGGACTGGCGGCTCGGGTGGGTTACACGAGCCGGCAGTTACAACGCATCATGCAGACCGAGCTGGGCGCCAATCCCCTGGCACTGGCCCGGGCCCAGCGCACCCAGACCGCTCGTGTTCTGATCGAAACCACCGAATTGCCGTTCGCGGACGTGGCGTTTGCCGCCGGCTTCGCCAGCATCCGACAGTTCAACGACACCGTCCGCACGGTGTGCGACCTGACGCCCACCCAGCTCCGGCTACGCGCCCGGAACCGATTCGCCACCGAGGTTTCGGCCGCTCCCGGCGTGCTGTCGCTACGGCTGCCGGTACGGACCCCGTTCTCCTACGAAGGGCTGTTCGGCCATCTGGCCGCCAGTGCAGTAACAGGATTGGAAGAGGTGCGCGACGGACAATTCCGGCGCACCCTGAGGCTGCCGCACGGCCATGGCGTGGTCGGCCTGACACCGCAGCCCGACCATGTCCGCTGCCAGTTGGTGCTCGACGACTTCCGTGACCTCTCTGCCGCCATCGCACGGTGCCGACGGCTATTGGACCTCGACGCCGACCCTGAGGCGGTCGTGGACGCGCTCCAGGCCGATCCCGGGCTCGCCGCGGTGGTGGCCAAGGCGCCGGGGCAGCGCATCCCCCGCACCGTGGACGAAGCCGAACTCGCGCTCCGGGTGGTGATCGGCCAACAGGTGTCGATCAAAGCGGCAGGCACACACGTGGGTCGCCTCGTCGCCCAGTACGGAACGCCGATCTCCGACGAATCGGGCGGACTGACGCACGTCTTTCCCGACGTCTTCGATCTGACCGGCCTGGACCCCGGCCACCTCGCGATGCCGACATCCAGGAAGCGGACCGTCACCGCTCTGGCAGCCGCCATCGCCGATGGGGATCTGATCCTCGATCCAGGATCCGACTGGGAGCGGGCCCGCGCACAGCTTCTTGCGCTTCCCGGAATAGGGCCATGGACCACGGAGGTGATCGCCATGCGCGGCCTCGGTGATCCAGATGCTTTCCCCGCCACCGATCTCGGTGTGCGCGCCGCGGCCGATCACTTGGGCTTGCCTACCAATGGACTGGTGGAGCACAGCATCCGATGGCGTCCATGGCGTGCCTACGCGACACAACACCTGTGGACCACACTGGACCACGCGGTGAACGAATGGCCCCCGCACGATCACGAGGAGAAGTCATGACGACACTGCATTACCGCACCATGGACAGCCCGGTCGGGCTCCTCACACTGGCCGGCCGGGATGGAAAGCTCATGCACCTCCGGATGGTCGATCAGACGTATGAACCGAGCCGCGAAGGATGGCAGAGCGACGAGACCGCCTTTGTCGAAGCGGTAGACCAACTGACCGACTATTTCGCGGGTGACCGGACCGAATTCGACCTCGAACTCGACATGGTGGGGACGCAGTTTCAGCGTCGCGTGTGGGAGGCCCTGCAGGCCATTCCTTACGGCCAGACCTGCTCATACGGCGAGATCGCCCGTCAGATCGGCTCACCTGCCGCCTCCCGCGCGGTCGGCCTGGCCAACGGGCACAATCCGATCGGCATCATCGTGCCGTGCCATCGGGTGATCGGCGCGAATGGCAGCCTCACCGGGTACGGCGGCGGCTTGGACCGTAAACGCGCTTTGTTGGACTTGGAGAAGAGCCGCACAATGCCGGCTCTTTTCAATTGAATTAGGCAGGTTGTCAATTCCCAATAGGAATTGACAACCTGCCTACATACAAAAATGCCCGAGCCCTCCAATCGAAATTGGAGGGCTCGGGA
>NZ_CP050191.1:3446803-3675226 GCF_011745145.1 Mycobacterium sp. DL440
CAACAAACAAAAACCACCAAACACACTATTGAGTTCTCAAACAACAGACTTTTTATTCTTTGTCACCCTGTTTTGGGGCAACCCCACCAGCTTAATCGGAATCTTGCCAGCGAGTCAAGTTGCTCATTTTGGCTTATTTCATCCGGTCTGAGGCAACCTTGCCAGCTTAGTAAGATCTCCGCTGGCTTGTCAAGTCGCTCCGGTCCGGGGTGTTTCACCCGCTCCGCGGCGACTTCAAAAGATTAGCCCGAGCCAGGGTCCAAGGTCAAATCGGCTGGTCAGCGCGATTTCGAGGTGGACGGACCAGCTCGAACGTGCTGGCTACGACCCTACTCTTTCGATCTCCGCTCCGAGGCTCAACAGGTTTTCCACGAACAACGGGTAACCGCGATCGATGTGGAACACGTCGTGCACCTCGGTCTCGCCATCCGCGACCAAGCCGGCGAGGACCAGGCCGGCACCGGCGCGGATATCCGACGACCACACCGGCGCGCTCGAAAGCTGCGGAATCCCCCGCACCACCGCGTGGTGTCCGTCGGTCCGAGCGTCCGCTCCCAGCCGGATCATCTCCTCGACAAACCGGAACCTGGCTTCGAACACGTTCTCGGTGATCATTGACGTCCCGTCGGCTACCGCCGCCAGCCCGATCGCCATCGGTTGCAGGTCGGTCGGGAAACCGGGGAACGGCAGCGTCGCCACGTTCACCGCCTTGGGACGCTCGTACTGAACCACCCGAAATCCGTCATCGTTCTGGGTCACGGTCGCGCCGGCGTCGTGCAACTTGTGCAGTACCAGCTGCAGGTGTTGCGGGTCCACGCCCGTCACCGAGATGTCTCCGCGCGTCATCGCCGCGGCTATCCCCCACGTGGCTGCCACGATCCGGTCACCGATCACCCGGTGTTGTGTGGGATAGAGCCGGTCGACACCGGTGATCGTCAGCGTCGACGTCCCCGCACCGCTGACCTTGGCGCCCATCTGGTTGAGCATCGCGCAGATGTCGACGATGTCGGGTTCGCGCGCAGCGTTGTGGATCGTGGTGACACCTTCGGCGAGCACCGCCGCCATCAGGATGTTCTCCGTCGCCCCCACTGACGGGAACTCCAGCTGGATCTCGGCACCCCGCAGACGATCGGCCTCGGCCACCACACAGCCGTGCTCGATATTGCAGGTCGCCCCCAACTGCCGTAGCCCGGCCTGGTGCATGTCGAGCGGCCGCGACCCGATCGCGTCACCGCCGGGAAGCGCAACCTTGGCCTTCTTGCAGCGTCCGACGAGAGGTCCCAGCACGCATACCGAGGCGCGGAACTGGCGGACCGCCGCGAAATCGGCGTCGTACTTGGGTTCGTCGGGCGACGTGATCCGCACAGTGTCACCGTCCAACTCGACAGTGGCGCCCAACCCCCGCAGCACCTCGGCCATCAGCGGCACGTCGAGGATGTCGGGGCAATTGGTGATCGTGCTCGTGCCCTCGGCCAGCAACGAGGCGGCCATCAGTTTCAGCACACTGTTCTTCGCGCCACCGACAGCAACTTCGCCTGATAACCGGTTTCCGCCGGTCACCAAGAATCGCTCGCTCACGCCGGTTAGTGTAGACAGCCTGCCGTCGAGTTTCCGCCTGCTCGGACAGATCCGTCGAGCCCGGCGGGCTTGTCCTCAAGCCCGGTACGGTTCAGCTATGGCGGTTCATCTCACCCGTATCTATACCCGCACCGGCGACGACGGCACGACCGGGCTGAGTGACTTCAGCAGGGTTTCCAAGAATGATTCGAGGTTGGCGGCCTACGCCGACTGTGACGAAGCCAACGCGGCCATCGGCGTCGCCGTAGCCCTGGGCGGACCCGATCAGCAAATCCTGGCGACACTACGCCAGATTCAGAACGACCTGTTCGACGCGGGAGCGGATCTGTCCACTCCTCTGGTCGAGAACCCCGAGCACCCGCCATTGCGGATCTCCCAGGCCTATATCGACCGCCTGGAGAAGTGGTGCGACGAGTTCAATGAGTCGCTGCCCGCACTGAACTCGTTCATCCTTCCCGGGGGAACTCCGCTGTCGGCACTCCTGCATGTCGCCCGGACTGTGGCTCGCCGCGCCGAGCGGTCGGCCTGGATTGCCGTGGACGAGCACGGGGACTCGGTCAGCGTTCTGCCGGCGAAGTACCTCAACCGGCTGTCGGATCTGTTGTTCATCCTGTCGCGGGTCGCGAACCCGGAGGGAGATGTCCTCTGGAAGCCTGGCCAGGCTCAGTAATTCCGGCGCCGAGCTCGCGGCGAGGGCCGCGACTCGTGCCATGACGTGAACGCCGTCAGCGCTCCCCGGTCCAAGGCGATCTCATAGCCTTGCCGGCGTTCGGGGCTGATGTCGCGCAGTTCGAGAATCACGATCTGATCGGTCATGATGTCGAACTCGTCGCCACGCGGAGGGCGGCGCGACACCACTTCCAGCCCCCGCCGGCTCAATCGCCGATCAGGCCACCACCGCATGCTGGACAGCCGGTAGAACCCGGCCTCCCCACCGCGGTAGCGCATCACTCCATGGCGCCAGCCGTGGCCGCCGTCGGCGGGATAATCGCGCAGGATGGCCGCTGTTCCGCCGACCTGTCGCAACTTCCACAATCGGTAGCTCAGGGCACCGACCGCCAGCAGCAGAACGCAGACGAGCGCGACCATGCCGATCATGGGCGCGCTCATCCGTCGTCTCTGTCGTCAGTCGATCTGGCCGACGGCGCGCAGCCGCGCCCGACCCCATGCCGCTGTCCGCTCGTCGTCGGACTCAGCATCCCGCTTGGCGGAGTCAGCGTCGATCTCGGATTCGAACTGAGCGTTCTCCACCAGGATCCGGACCGTCTCCTCGGTCACCGACAGGAAGCCGCCGTCGACGGCGATCCGTAGATCGTCCTCGCCTTCACGCTCGACCCGCACCATGGCGTCATCGACGAGCTCCGCGACCAACGGAATGTGCCGCGGCAGGATGCCGATCTCACCAGCGGTGGTCCGGGTGAAGACGAACGTAGCGGTGCCGGACCAGAGCTCACGCTCGACGGCAACGATCTCGACGTTCAAATCAGCCATGTCACACCACCTCTCGAATAGGAACGCTCAGCTCAACCCATTGGTTCTTCGCGCAAGCGCTCATCACAGCTTGGCGCCGAGGCTTTCGGCCTTCTTCGCCAGATCGTCCAGACCGCCGATGAGGAAGAACGCCTGCTCGGGCAGGTGATCGAACTCGCCCTTGGCCAGCTTGTCGAAGGCCTCGATGGTCTCCTTGAGCGGCACGGTCGAACCCGGCTGGCCGGTGAACTGCTCGGCCGCCATCATGTTCTGGCTCAGGAAGCGCTCGATCTTACGGGCGCGGTACACCAGCACCTTGTCCTCTTCCGACAGCTCGTCGATACCGAGGATGGCGATGATGTCCTGAAGGTCCTTGTAGCGCTGCAGGATGCGGATGACTTCCTGGGCGACGCGGTAGTGCTCGTCGCCGACGACGCTGGGGTGCAGGATCGTCGAGGACGAAGCCAGCGGGTCCACAGCGGGGAAGATGCCCTTGGAGAACACCGCACGCGAGAGCTCGGTGGTGGCGTCCAGGTGGGCGAAGGTGGTGGCCGGTGCCGGGTCGGTGTAGTCGTCGGCGGGCACGTATACGGCCTGCATCGAGGTGATCGAGCGACCACGCGTCGAGGTGATGCGCTCCTGCAGCTCACCCATCTCGTCGGCCAGCGTCGGCTGGTAACCCACGGCCGAAGGCATACGACCCAACAGGGTCGAAACCTCGGAACCGGCCTGGGTGAACCGGAAGATGTTGTCGATGAAGAGCAGCACGTCCTGGTTCTGCTCGTCGCGGAAGTACTCGGCCATGGTCAGGGCCGACAGGGCGACGCGCATACGGGTGCCTGGCGGCTCGTCCATCTGGCCGAACACCAAGGCGGTGTCCTTGAGGACGTTGGCGTCGGCGAGCTCGACCCACAGGTCGTTGCCCTCACGGGTGCGCTCACCCACGCCGGCGAACACCGAGGTGCCACCGAAGTTGCGGGCGATGCGGTTGATCATCTCCTGGATCAGAACGGTCTTGCCGACACCGGCACCACCGAACAGGGCGATCTTGCCACCACGCACGTACGGCGTGAGCAGGTCGACGACCTTCAGTCCGGTCTCCAGCATCTCGGTGCGGGGCTCCAGGTCGGCGAATGCCGGCGGCTTGCGGTGGATCGACCAGTGATCGAAGTCCTTGCCGTAGCCGGGCTCGTCGAGGCAATCGCCGAGGGCGTTGAACACGTGGCCCTTGACGCCATCGCCGACCGGCACCGAGATCGAGGCGCCGGTGTCGCGGACGTCGGTGCCACGCACCAGGCCATCGGTGGGCTGCATGGAGATGCAGCGCACCAAGCTGTCGCCGAGGTGCTGGGCAACCTCGAGCGTCAGGGTCTTGGCGAGCGCACCGTAGGTGATGTCGGCGTGCAGCGCGTTGAACAGTTCAGGCACGGCACCGCGCGGGAACTCAATATCCACCACCGGGCCGGTGATACGGACTACGCGGCCCGCGGTCTTTTCTGCAGTAGCAGTCATTCTCTCTTCGCTTTCCTACGAGGCTTTCGTCTTTGGTCCGGCTAGCGCGCGTCGGCCAGCGCGTTCGCGCCGCCCACGATCTCGCTGATTTCCTGGGTGATCTGCGCCTGACGTTCGCGGTTGGCCGCCAGCGTGAGTGCCTTGATCAGATCGTCGGCGTTGTCGGTGGCCGACTTCATGGCGCGCCGGCGCGAAGCCGACTCCGAGGCCGCCGCCTCCAGCAGCGCCGCGTACACGCGGGTGGCTATATAACGAGGGAGTAGCGCATCAAAAAGATCCTCGGCATTCGGCTCGAACGAGTAGAGCGTGTGCGGACCGGTTTCCACCTCACCGACGTACTCGACGACCAGCGGCGCAATCCGATGCGCCACGGCGGTCTGCGAGAGCATCGACCGGAACTCGGTAGAGACGATGTGCAGTTCGTCGACGCCCAGAATGCCGTCGGCCCCCGCATCATCGCCGTCATCGTCAGCGCCGGACATGAACGCCGTCACCAGGGTGTCGGCGATCTCCTTGGCGTTGGTGTACTCCGGACGCTCCGAGAAGCCGGTCCAGGACTCGACGACGGTGCGCTGACGGAAGCTGTAGTAGCCCAAGGCCTTTCGGCCGACGACGTAGAGCACCGGGGTCTTGCCCTCGTCCCGCAGCAGCGAGAACAGTTCTTCGGCCCGGCGCAGCACGTTGGCGTTGTAACCGCCGCAGAGACCGCGGTCCGAGGACACCACGAGCACACCGGCCCGTTTGGGGTTCTCCCGCTGAACGAGCAACGGGTGATCCAGGGCGCTGGCACCCGCAAGCTCGGTGAGCATGTTGGTGATCTCGGTGGAGTAGGGCCGGGCCGCATCAACCCGGGCCTGTGCCTTGGCGATCCGCGATGTGGCGATCAGCTCCTGTGCCTTCGTGATCTTCTTGATCGACGAGGCGGAGCGGATGCGCCCGCGAAGCTCGCGAAGTGTGGCTGCCATTGGTTACCTAGGCCTTCTTCGGTGCCGGCTTGCGAACCTTGACCGATTCCTTCTCCAGGTCCGCGGGGTCGAGTGCGTCGGCATCGGCCTCCTTCACGACCACGGAGCTGCCGTCGGTGGCGGCGAAGCCCTTCTTGAACTCGTTGATGACCGAGACCAACTTCTCCTCGTTCTCCTCGGAGAGCTTCTTGGTCTCCTTGATGCCCTTGAGGATGTCGGAGTGGCTGGCCTTGACATGCTCCAGCAGCTCGTCGACGAAGCGCGTGACGTCCTCGGCCGGAACCGAATCCAGGTGACCCTGGGTACCGAGGAAGATCGAGACGACCTGATCCTCGACCGCCAGCGGGCTGTACTGCGCCTGCTTGAGCAGCTCGACCAGGCGGACACCACGGTCCAGCTGAGCCTTGGAGGCCGCGTCCAGATCCGAGGCGAAGGCCGCGAAGGCCTCCAGCTCGCGGTACTGCGACAGATCCAAGCGGAGACTTCCTGCTACTTCCTTCATCGCCTTGATCTGAGCGGCGCCACCGACGCGGGACACCGACACACCGACGTTGACGGCCGGTCGCACACCCTGGTTGAACAGGTCGGACTCCAGGAAGCACTGACCGTCGGTGATCGAGATGACGTTGGTCGGGATGAACGCCGAGATGTCGTTGGCCTTGGTCTCGATGATCGGCAGACCCGTCATCGAACCACCACCGAGTTCATCGGACAGCTTGGCGCAACGCTCCAGCAGCCGGGAGTGAAGGTAGAAGACGTCGCCGGGGAATGCCTCGCGGCCCGGCGGGCGGCGCAGCAACAGCGAGATGGCGCGGTAGGCGTCGGCCTGCTTGGAGAGGTCGTCGAAGACGATCAGCACATGCTTGCCGTCGTACATCCAGTGCTGGCCGATGGCCGAGCCGGTGTACGGCGCCAGCCACTTGAAGCCGGCCGGATCGGAGGCGGGGGCCGCGACGATGGTGGTGTACTCCATCGCGCCGCCCTCTTCCAGCGCCCGCTTCACGCTGGCGATGGTGGTGCCCTTCTGGCCGATGGCGACGTACACGCAGCGCACCTGCTGCTTGGGGTCGCCGGTCTCCCAGGCCTCACGCTGGTTGAGGATGGTGTCGACGCAGACCGCGGTCTTGCCGGTCTTGCGGTCACCGATGATCAGCTGGCGCTGGCCACGGCCGATCGGGGTCATGGCGTCGATGGCCTTGATACCGGTCTGCAGCGGCTCGGACACGCCCTGGCGCTGCACCACCGACGGGGCCTGCAGCTCGAGTGCGCGCCGGGTCTCGGACTCGATGTCGCCCTGGCCGTCGATCGGCTGACCGAGCGGGTTGACGACGCGACCGAGGAACGCGTCGCCGACCGGCACCGAGAGCACCTCGCCGGTGCGCTTGACCTGCTGGCCCTCTTCGATCTTCTCGAACTCACCCAGGATGACGGCGCCGACGCTGTGCTCGTCGAGGTTGAGCGCCACACCCAACACACCGCCCGGGAACTCGAGGAGCTCCTGGGTCATGACCGAGGGCAGGCCCTCGACGTGAGCGATGCCGTCGCCGGCGTCGACGACGGTGCCGATCTCTTCACGCTCGGTGTCGGCGGAAAACGAGGATACGTAGTCCTCGATGGCACCTTCGATATCAGCAGCCGAGATTGTCAACTCTGCCATGGTTTTTCGTCTTCCTACCTTGTTCTTGGGTGGTTCGTGGTTCGGGTTAGTCCGGCAGCTGGCTGGCCGCTGCGGCCAATCGGGACGAGATCGAGCCGTCGATCACTTCGTCACCGACGGTGATCGACAGGCCACCGAGCAGTTCCGGGTCGACATGCAACTGCACTGACACCGGGTGTCCGTAGATGCGGGTGAGCACCTCCGACAGCCGGGTCCGCTGGGCATCGGTCAGGTCAGCCGCGGCGGTCACGTGAGCGACCACTTCACCGCGACGGGCGACTGCGAGCTCGGCCAGGTCAATGACGGCCTCGTCGGCACGCTCACCGCGCAGCAGTCCCACAGTCTGGGCCAGCAGCGCCGCTGCCGTCCCGTTTCCACTCGCGTTACCGCCGAGAACCTTGTCCAGCAAGGCGACTCGACCGTCAACCGGGGTGGTGTAGTCACTCAGCAAGGCCGAGAGTTTGGGCTCGGCGTCGAGCAGGCGACCGAACCGGAACAGTTGGTCCTCCACTTCGTCCACCTCACCGGCGGTCTCGGCGCGCTTGAGCAGGGCCAGACGTGCGGTGTGTTCAATGGCGTCGACCAGGTTCGATTCGGTCGACCAGCGCTGCGAGACGGCAGTCCGCAGCACGTCCAGTGTGGTGTTGCCGACCTTGCCAGACAGCAGACGGTCGACCAGTTCGGCCTTGGCGGCAGTCTCGTCGGCCGGCTGGGCCAGGTGCCGGTTCAGCGTCGACTCCGACAGCAGCAGCTTGGCGACCGAGGTCAGCTCCTCAGCCAGCGTGGTCAGCCCATCGGCGTCCAGACCGCCCGCGACAGAGTCGAACTTTCCAACCACGGCAGCCAGCGACTCGCGACTCGCCGCACGCAGCTTCGCCGTGGCGGCGGTGTCGATCACCACTGCCGACGGCGCCATCTGGTCGAGCTCGGCGAGAAACCGGTCGACCGTGGCGGCCTGCGCGGCCGGGTCGGCGACATGTGCCCGCACCAGAGCGTCGGCCTTGGCCACCGACTCTGATCCGAGACCAGTCCGCAGCTGACGGATGAGCTGCTGGCGCATCAGCTGTACCTGCTGAACACCCTGCGCCTTGATCCGCTCGGCATCCGTGCCGGCCTGCTCGGCCAGCTGAGCGGCGATCCGCTCGGAGTCATGCGAGGCCTCGTCGGTCACCTTGGTCGATTCAGCCTTGGCGTCCGCGAGTGCCTTGGCGTGCATCTCATCGGCATCGGCGAGCTTCTTCGCCGCATCCGCACTCTCGGCGAGCGCGACCCGCACGGCATCCTGCTGCTTCTGCATCAGGCTCCGCACCGGCGGCACCACCCACTTGATGATGATGTAGGCGATGACGGCAAAGCCGATCAGCTGCCCGATAAATATCGACATCTACTGCGTCCCACCTGATTTCACGTCGATGCCCAAAATTCGGTCGGCCAGGATCTGCGAGAGCCCGTCCACCGACGACTCCAGACCCGACCGCACTCCGGCACCCTGGGCAGCAAGCTGCTCATCGGCCTGGCTCACGGCTTCGGCCACTTCGGTGTTGGCTTCGGCACGCTTGGCATCGACCACTTCGCGGCCCGCTGCGCGGGCCTCGTCACGGATTGCAGATGCCTGGGTACGCGCCCCGGCCATCGCCTCGTCATAGTCGGCCTGTGCCGCGGCCACCTGTTCGGCTGACTTCCGATTGTCGGCGGTGGTCTTGGCCAGCATCGCTTCGCGCTCTGCCAGCACCTTGCCGACCGGTGGCACAACCCATTTCGCGATCACACCGAGCGTGATCAGGAAAATGATCAGCACGGCGAAGAAGGTGCCGTTGGGAACCAGGAAGTTGCTCTGGCCCCCACCGCCTTCTTCCGCTGCCTGGCTTGCAGCCAGGATCGTTGCGCTCAGTTCACCCATGCTGATGGACTACTGCAGGCCCGGAGTGGCGAAGACGAACAGCGCCATGAAGGCCAGGTTGATGAAGTACGCGGCCTCCACCAGACCGACGGTGATGAAGAACGGGGTGAAGAGCCGGCCCTGGGCCTCGGGCTGCCGGGCGATGCCGGAGATCAGCGCGTTACCCGCGATACCGTCACCGATACCAGCGCCGATGGCGCCGCCACCCATGATCAAACCGCCACCGATCAGCGCGCCGGCCGTGATGAGGGCGTTGGGGTCGAGTTCCATTCCTTTTATCCTCCTTGATAACTGGTGGCTGTGCCGCCAGAGGTTCGTGTTGTGCAGTTGTAGAGATTTAGTGGATCAGCTCAGTGCGCATGGCCGTCTTCGTGGTCCAGCTCCATCGACTGGCTGAAGTACAGGATCGTCAACAGCGAGAAGATGAATGCCTGGATCAGGCCGACGAACAGGTCGAAGGTCTTCCAGATCGCGTTCGGCGCCCACTGGATGTACCAGGGGAACATCGCGATCAGCGCAACCAGGATGCCGCCGGCGAAGATGTTGCCGAAAAGTCGGAGGGCCAGCGAGATCGGCTTGGCGATCTCTTCGACGATGTTGATCGGCGCCAGGAACGCGACGTGGCCCTTGATCACCTTGACCGGGTGCCCGATGATGCCACGACGCCAGATACCGGCGGCGTGGTAGGCGAGGAACACGAACAGGGCCAGGGCCAGCACGAAGTTGATGTCGGAGGCCGGCGGCTTGTACCACTCGGCGGCGGCGCCGTCCGCTCCTCCGTACTGCAGCGGCAGCACCGCCAGCCAGTTGGAGATCAGGATGAAGACGAAGATCGTCACCGACAGCGGCAGCACGAAGGGGGCGACCTTCATACCGATCGAGCCCTCGATCTGCTGACGCATCTGGATGGTCAACGCCTCCCAGAACAGCTGCACACCGCCCGGCACGCCGGTCGAGGTGACCTTGGCCCGCAGGACGAACGCCAGGGCGATCACGATCACCGCGGTGACCGCGGTGGCCAGGATGGTGTCACCGTTGAACGTCATCCCGAACAGCTCGAACACCATCGTGTGGTGGCCGACGTGGATGGCGGCGCCACCCTCTTCGGCAGCGAGCACGGTCGTCGTCTGAGTCATATAGGTCAGCTCAACCCTTCGATTCCGTATCCAAGACATCCAGGCCGTTAGAGCGGATCTTCCGCAGCACGGGGATGCTGGTGCTCATCACCAGCAGGGCCTGGAAAATCGCCAACCCGAACAGCACCGCGATGCCGCTGGGCTTGAAGACAAACGCGATGGCGAGTGCGATCGCGGTGATGATCAGCAGCCGCGTCGCGGAGTTCACGGCCATTTTCTTCTTGAGCGGGTGGTCCTCGGCCGTGATCGATTCGACGGCGCGACGCACCAGCAAGGCGTTGACCAAACCGAGGACCAGGCCGACACCGAAGAAGACTCCGAAGAAGATGTGCCCGGTGAATCCGGCGGCCAATACGGCCAGCGCGGTCAGTACTACGCAAACAATCAGGAGACGCAGCGGCCGGAAGGCCACCGATGGGAACACCAACGGCGCGTTCTGCGCTGGTGTCGTCACCGCTTCACCCCAATCCCGCCGTTACGGAAAGCTGTCCCCTCGGATGCGCCGGCGACGTATACCGCCTGGCAAAACCCTGTGCGTGCCCGACGAGAATATCGGAGGGCAACGGGCGGGCTGAAATCACCCACGGGGTAGCTCCCTTTGTCGGTCGTTGATCGGCACCTGACGGTTCGTCGAACCGATGGGCCGGGCCGGCAACCCGCGAGGTTTTTCGGGTTCTGGCAGCACGGTACCACATGGTAGGCACCCTAAAACGGGGCCTACTACTTTTTGTCGTACTCCCCTTCGTGCTCGTCGGCGGACCCTTCATTTCCGCGTTGCAACAGCGGTATCAGCGTCACCACGATCGCCACCAGAATGGCCGCCGCGACCACCGCTCCGGTGTAGCGCGGATCGAAGAAAATGGTCGCCGCAGCACCGAAGGCGATAATGCCAACCCATAGGTAGATCAGCAGGACCGCTCGGCGATGTGAGTGCCCGATCTGCAGCAGCCGATGGTGCAGATGCATCTTGTCGGGGCTGAGCGGACTCCGGCCGGCCCGGGTCCGCCGCACGATGGCCAGCAACGTATCCAGGGCAGGCACCAGCATCACGGCGATCACCAGTAGGAACGGCGACATCAGCGCGAAAACGTCGCGGGCACCGTAGGCGTTCTGCGAGATCGGCCCGGCGGCCGTGGTCGACGCCGCACCCAACATCAGGCCGATCAGCATCGAACCGGAGTCGCCCATGAAGATCTTGGCCCGGTGAAAATTGTGCGGCAGGAAGCCCAGACAGGCGCCGGCCAGAACCACCGAGATCACCGCGGGCGGGTAGAACAGCACGTCGCCACCGTGATCGCGCAACAGCCCGACCGAGAAGATGCAGATCGCCAGCGCCGTGATCAGCCCCAGGCCGGCGGCCAGACCGTCCAGCCCATCGACGAAGTTCATCGCGTTGACGATCGACACCGTCAGCGCGAGCGTCAACAGGATCGACGACACCTGGTCGAGCACGATGGTGCCCACTCCCCCGATCGGGATGTAGAGCACGCTCCAGGCCACACCCATGGTGACCAGCACGCTGGCCGCGGTGATCTGCCCGGCGAACTTGGTCAGGGCGTCCAGGCCCCAACGGTCGTCGATCAACCCGATGGCCATGATCAGCCCGCCCGCCACCACCACTGCCGGCATACCGGTGGAGTAGACGAAACCCCGGGTGAGTGCGGGCAGTTGGGAGGCCAGCAGCACCGCAGCGGCCACCCCGATGTACATCGCCAACCCGCCCATCCGCGGTATCGGTTGTACGTGGACATCACGTTCGCGCGGATAGGCGACGGCTCCGATCCGGATGGCGAGCACGCGCACCCAGCCGGTGGCGAAATACGTGATGATGGCGGCGGTCAGCCCGACAAGCGCGAGTTCACGCAGCGGAACACCGGCGCCCCGGTCCGACAGAGCGAGAAGCCCGGAATTGACCGCGGGAAGCACTGCGTCACCGGCCGACATCACCGATGAACCGTACTGCAGCAAGCTGAGATCACTCCGTAGGTGTTGTTGTGAGCGTGGACGTTTCCACGCCCACGACCCTGGCGATGTCCGCCGCGCTGATCGGGCCGGTCCGCAGGATGCGGGGGTGGACGCCGGTGAGGTCGACGATCGTGGACGCGGCCTGTTGTTCGGCCGGCCCACCGTCGAGATAGACCTCGACCTTGTCGCCGAGTTGCTCGTGGGCCGCAGCTGCGGTCGTCGCGGCCGGCTGGCCCGAGACGTTCGCACTGGACTGGGCCATCGGGCCGACTTCCCGCAGCAGCTCGATGGCCACCGGGTGCATCGGCATCCGGAGCATGACGCTGCCGTTGGCGTCCCCTAGGTCCCACTGCAGTGACGGCGCTTGTGTGACCACCAAGCTCAGCGCACCCGGCCAGAATGCGCGGATCAATTCGCGAGCAGCCGGCGGCACCGAATAGACCAGACCGTCGATGGTGTTCCACGAACCGACGAACACACCGACCGGCATGTTGCGGCCACGCCCCTTGGCGGCGAGCAGACTGCCGACGGCCTCCCGATCGAAGGCATCCGCCCCGATCCCGTAGACGGTGTCGGTCGGCATCACCACCAGCCGGCCGCCCTTGACCGCGCTGATCGCCGAGGCGATACCGGTCGCACGCTGCTCGGCATCGGTGCAATCGAAGATGGTCATGTCGGCTCCCCGGTCGGTGCGCGCATCAATTCAGCTTCTCCCAATCCGGGTCGCCGTCACAAAGCGGGGTCGTCCGGCCAGGTCACGGCGTGCGGTGACCTCGGTGAAGTGCCCGTCACGGACGAAGGCCCCGGCCGACAGCTCGGAGGTGGTGTCGTCGTGCTCGACGGCGCAGGACGCACCGGCGCGCAACCACCGGGCGGCGAGGGTGACGATCGGCCGGATCACCGACATGCCGTCGGGTCCGCCGAACAACGCAGGCGCGGGATCATGTTCGGCCACTTCGGGTTCCAGGACCGCGGCCTCGGGGATGTACGGCGGATTGGACACCAGCAGGTCCACCTGGTCATCGAGTTCGGGCAGCAGACCGGGCGTGGTGACATCGGCGGCCAGGACCTCGACGCGCGTCCCCGCGGCGTTGCGGCGCGCGAACTCCAGGGCCGCGGGTGAGTTCTCGACGGCCAGCACGCGCGCATCGGGCCACTGCGCAGCCAGCGCCAGCGCCAGCGCACCCGAGCCCGTGCAGAGATCGACGATCAGTGGTTGATGCGAAGGACGTTGGCCTGGACCTGTTTTCAAGGCCCACTCGAGCAGCGCCTCGGTCTCCGGCCGCGGTATGAACACACCGGGACCGACCGTGAGCGTCAGCGGACCGAACGGTGCGGTGCCGGTCAGATGTTGCAGGGGAATCCGGCGGGACCGGGCGGCGACGAGTTCGTCGTAGGTCTGTTCGAACTGCTCACCGGCGTCGTCGAGAAACGCCAGTCGCCCACGATCGACACCCGCCACGTGCGCGGCCAGCAGCTCGGCGTCGATGCGCGGGGAGGCGACGCCGGCGGCGGCCAGCCGTGCCGTTGCGGCCTCGATCGCCTGCCGCACGGGGGTCATGACCTCGCCGGTGTGGCGGCTGAGGTCTCCTGCTGTAGCCGGGCCTGCTTGTCAGCGGCGCCCAGCGCGTCGAGCAGCGCGTCCATGTCTCCGTCGAGCACCTGGTCGAGGTTGTGCGCCTTGAAGTTGATGCGGTGATCCGCGATCCGGTTCTCGGGGAAGTTGTAGGTGCGGATCCGTTCGCTGCGGTCGACGGTGCGGATCTGGCTGGCTCGGTCGGCCGATGCGTCGGCCGACGCCTGCTCCTCGGCCAGGGCCTGCAGCCGAGCGGCGAGCACCACCATGGCCCTGGCCTTGTTCTGCAGCTGAGAACGCTCGTTCTGGCAGGTCACGACGATGCCGGTGGGCAAGTGCGTGATGCGAACCGCCGAGTCGGTGGTGTTGACTCCCTGGCCGCCCTTGCCTGAACTGCGGTAGACGTCGATGCGCAGGTCGGATTCGTCGATCTGCACCTGCTCGACGTCGTCTGGTTCGGGGTATACGAGCACCCCAGCCGCCGACGTATGCACGCGACCCTGCGATTCGGTGACCGGCACGCGCTGCACGCGGTGGACACCACCCTCGAACTTCATCCGCGACCACACGCCGTCGGCAGAATCGCCCTTGCCGGCGATGGTGATGGTGGCGTCCTTGTATCCGCCAAGGTCTGACCAGGTCTCGTCGAGCACGGTGACGGTCCAGCCGTGGCGCTCGGCGTACCGGATGTACATGCGGGCCAGATCGGCAGCGAACAGCGCCGATTCCTCCCCACCTTCCCCGGACTTGACCTCGAGCACGATGTCATCGGCATCGTGGGGATCCCGCGGGGCCAGCTGATCGGTGAGTTGCGCATCAAGTTCGGCGACCTTGGCGGTCAGCTCGTCCACCTCGTCAGCGAAGCTGGCGTCGTCGGCGGCGAGCTCACGAGCCGCCTCCAGGTCGCCGCGCGCGGCTTCGAGCTTTCGGTAGGTGCCGACGACGGGTGAGATCTGGGCGAAGCGCCGGCCCACCTTGCGGGCGGCTGACGCATCGGCATGCAGGTTGGGGTCGGCGAGTTGGCGCTCCAGGTCCGCGTGTTCGGCCAACAGCGCCTCGATCGCGGGAGCAATGTCTGTCACGTCAGCCTCCTCGACATGGGTCCGGAAACGAGAACAGCGCCCGGATCTGACGCATATGCGACAGATCGGGCGCCGTTGACGTAGCTACTTGTCGGCTGCGGCAGCCTGATCACCGGCAGGCTTGCGCTTGCCGTACCGCTTCTCGAAGCGGGCCACGCGGCCGCCGCTGTCGAGGATCTTCTGCTTGCCGGTGTAGAACGGGTGGCACTGCGAGCAGACCTCGACCACGATCTGGCCGCTCTGCTTGGTGCTGCGGGTGCTGAAGGTATTGCCGCAACCACAGTGCACCGTGGTCTCGACATACTCAGGATGAATGCCTGTTTTCATGGGTTCCTCTTCAATCGTTGGCCCGGGTCGCCCGCAATTCGGATGGACGTGAACCGGGACCGAGGGTCGGCGGTCCATTATGCCAGGTCAACCGCCAACCTCCTAAACGCGGCATGACCGGGGACTATTCCCCAGGCTAATCGTCAGAGAGCCGCGTAGACCGTGCCGTCGCGCTTCCACAGCACCCGGCCGGCCGGATCGGTACCGAGGACGACCAGTTCACGCTTGAGAATCTTGTTCGTCGCTGTGCTGGGCAGGTCGTCGGCGATCCAGACGTAGCGTGGCCAGGATTTCGGTGACAGATCCTGCTGCTGCGCCAGGAATACGCTGAACTCGTCGGGCGTCAATTCCTGACCGTCGCGCAGCACGACGGCGGCCATCACCTGGTCACCGACGAACTCGTCGGGCACCGGATAGACCGCAACCCGGCTGATCACCGGCTGCCGCAACAGGATTCGTTCGATCGGCGCCGCGGTGATGTTCTCGCCATCCACCCTCATCCAGTCCGCGGTACGCCCGGCGAGGTAGATCCAGCCATCGGCATCGCGGTAGGCCAGATCGCCCGACCAGTACATGCCGTGGCGCAGCCGTTCATCGGTCGCACCCTGGTCGTTGTGATAGCCGCGGAACATCCCGCTGCCGTTGGTGTTGACCAGCTCGCCTGTGGCGGCCTCGGCGTTGATCAGGGCCCCGGTGTCATCGAATTGTGCAGCCGGGCATTCCTCGAGGGTCTCCGGGGCGTAGATCGCCACGCCCGGGAAGCCCTGGCCGACACTGCCGGCGGGGGTGCCCTCGGAACGGGTGATGATGATCGCCAGTTCCGTCGAGCCGAATCCGTCCCACACGCTGCACCCGAACCGGCGGCTGAATTCGTCGATGTCGCGGTCGGCGGCCTCGTTGCCGAACGCCACACGCAGGGTGTTGTCGTGGTCGTCGGGTTGCTCGGCGGTGGCCAGGATGTAGGCCAGTGGCTTGCCGACGTAGTTCATGTACGTCGCGCCGTAACGGCGGATGTCCGGGAGGAACCCGGATGCGGAGAACTGTGCCGGCGCCATGGCCGCGCCCGAGCTGAGCGCCACGCCCCATCCGGCGTACACCCCGTTCGAGTGGAAGAGCGGCATGGCCAGGTAGCAGGTGTCCGCCTCGGTCAGGTCGTAGCGCTGCACCAGCGCGGCCGCCGAGAACAACACGATGGAATGCGCCACCTGAACGGCCTTGGGCTCGCCACTGGTGCCCGAGGTGAAGATCATCATGAAGGTGTCGTCGGGCCCGACCTCGCGGTGCGGGGTGAGTTCCTGCGGTGACCAGGTGGTGTCCGATACGTCGATGACGGTGACGCCCGGCAGGTCGAGACCGTCGAGCAGTCGCCGATGGTGTTCATCGACCAGGACGACCTGGCATTCGACCCGGGCGATGTCGCGGGCCAGCGCATCGCCCCGACGGGTGTTGTTGATGCCGCATAGCACGTAGCCGCCGAGCCCCGCTGCCGCCAGCGCGGTCAGCATGTCGGGCGTGTTGCCCAAAAGGGTGCCGACATGCAGCGGACGCAGCGCGTCGGCCGCCCCGATCAGGGTCGCAGCCTGGGCCTTCGCCTCGGCGATATGCTCACGCCAGGTCCAGCTCCGGTCGCCGTACTTGATGGCGACCGCCTCGCTCCCTTCGCGTTCCCGGAGCAACTGCTGCAGCGTTTCGGCCATCGGAATGATCCCCAAGCTCGGTGAAGAGTGAACAGATTAGAAAAACTGTCTACCATGGATGTGGCGCGACACGAAGCACCCTTGGCAGAATCATGTACCTAACGCCCCGCAACCGCCCCGAAGTTCAGGAGACGCCACAGTTGACCAGCACCACGGCACCCCGCAGCGTGCGAGATCGACTGATCGACGCTGCCGAGGAATGCCTGCGAACCAAGGGCATTCGTGCGACCACCGTCTCGGAGGTCGCCGAGGCCGCCGGAGTGTCCCGCGGGTGGCTCTACCGCCATTTCCCGGACAAGGTGACGCTGCTGGGCGCAGTGATCGTGCGACTCAATGACACGTTCTGGTCGGAAGCCCAGGCCATGCTCGAGCAGATCGAGGGCCTGGATCGCCAGATCGCCTGGGGTGTCGGCAACGGGCTGCGAGCCTATGACGATCCGGGCGCGGTGTTGATGAAACTCCGGACCGACGAGCCCGAGGAATTCGCGGCCTGTGCGGGCGCCGGCGTGCAGGGCATGATCCCGGACCTCGCCGAGTTCTGGTCGCCCTATCTGGCGGCCGCCCGCGACCGTGGCGAGGTCCGCGCCGACATCGACGTCCCCGAAGCATCGGAATGGGTTGCCCGCGTGTTGATCTCATTGGCGACAGTCCCGGGGAACACCCTGAATCCCAGTGACGGGGACGCGGTCCTCGCCCAGGTTCGGCGCTATTTGATGCCCGGGTTGCGCCCGGAGACAACTTCCTGACAGCACGCAAAAGGCCCCCGCGGACGGGGGCCTTGCGCGTCGCGATCCGGTCAGGCCGGGGTTAGTCGACGTCCATCGAGCCCGGAGTGGTCTTGGAGACCTGCACCAGGAACTCGTAGTTGGTCTTGGTCTTGCGCAGCTGGCTCATCAGCAGGTCGATGGCCTGATGCGAATCCAGTCCGGACAGCACGCGGCGCAGCTTGTGCACGATCGCGAACTCGTCCGGGCTGAGCAGCAGCTCGTCCTTGCGGGTACCCGACGGGTTGACGTCGACCGCGGGGAACACCCGGCGCTCGGCGATCTTGCGGTCGAGCTTGAGCTCGGCGTTGCCGGTGCCCTTGAACTCTTCGAAGATCACGGTGTCACCGGTGGAGCCGGTCTCGACCATTGCCGTGGCGATGATGGTCAACGAGCCACCGTGTTCGATGTTGCGCGCTGCACCGAGGAAACGCTTCGGCGGGTACAGCGCGGTGGAGTCCACACCACCGGACAGGATGCGGCCCGACGCCGGGGACGCGTTGTTGTACGCACGTCCCAGACGGGTGATCGAGTCCAGCAACACCACGACGTCCTTGCCCTGCTCGACCAGGCGCTTGGCCCGCTCGATCGCGAGCTCGGCCGCCTGGGTGTGGTCTGACGGCGGGCGGTCGAAGGTCGAGGCGATGACCTCGCCCTTCACCGAACGCTGCATGTCGGTGACCTCTTCCGGGCGCTCGTCGACGAGCACCACCATGAGGTGGCATTCCGGGTTGTTGCGGGTGATCGCGTTGGCGATGTCCTGCATGATCGTGGTCTTACCGGCCTTGGGCGGCGACACGATCAGGGCACGCTGTCCCTTGCCGATCGGCATGATCAGGTCGATCACGCGGGTGGTCAGCCGCTCGGGAGTGGTCTCCAGACGCAGCCGCTGGTTCGGGTACAGCGGGGTCAGCTTGGTGAAATCGGGCCGGTTCTTGGCCGCTTCCACCGGACCGCCGTTGACACTGTCCAGGCGCACCAGCGGGTTGAACTTCTGCCGCGGGTTCTGGCCTCCACCGCCCTCGCCCTCGCGGGCCACCCGGACCGCACCGGTGACGGCGTCACCACGGCGCAGACCGTTCTTGCGGACCATGTTCATCGACACGTACACGTCGTTCGGCCCGGCCAGGTAGCCCGAGGTGCGGACGAATGCGTAGTTGTCCAGGACATCGAGGATGCCGGCCACCGGTTGGACGACGTCGTCCTCGCGCAGTTCGGTGTCGTTGCCGCCCTCGGTGCCGCGCTCGCCACGACGGCGACGGTCGCGGTCGCGGAACCGGCGGCCGCGGCGGCCCTGACGGCCGTCCCCGTCCCCATCGTCATCGGCGTTGGAAGAGGCGTTGCCGCCCCGGTTCTGCTGGTTGTCCTGCTGATCGGACTGCTCGCGACCCTGACCCTTGTCCTGCTTCTGGTCGCGGTCCTGCTTCTGGTCGCGGTCCTGCTTGTTGTCGCGGTCCTGCTTGTTGTCGCGCTTGTCCTCGGCCTTGTTGGCAGAGTCGGACTGCTCGCGCTTGTCGCGCCGATCCTGCCGGTCGCGCTTGTCCTGCCTGGCAGGCTTTTCCTGCTGCTCGGCAGCGGGCGCGGCGTCCTTGGTGCTGGCATCAGGTGCGGCGCTGGCATCAGCTGCGGAATCAGCCTTCACCTCAGCCTCGGCGGATGTGTTGCCGGTGTCACCACCAGCGTCTTTACCAGCGTCGTCCTTGACGGCGTCGGCGGCCGGAGAACCGGCCTGACGCGTCGATCCGCGGCGCTCACGGCGACGGGTCGCCGGTTGCTCGGCAGTCTCGGCACCAGCGTCCGACTGGACGTCGACGGGGGCCTGCTTGGCCTCGGTGGTGGCACTGCTGGATTCACTACGGTGCGCGCGAATAGCTGCGATCAGCTCACTCTTGCGCAAACCGGACGCGCCTTCAACGCCGATTTCCTTGGCCAGCGCTCGCAGCTCAGGCAGCACCATGGTCGACAGCGCCGCGGGCCGGGCGCTCGAAGCGCGCCGCGCGGTGTCGGATCCGGGCGCAGAGGCAGCAGCCGGCGCCGCATTGTCAGCGGTCGCAGCGCTTTCAGATGTCACGGCGTTCGGCGAATCTCCGGTGCCATTGGCATTGTCAGCCGTGAAGAGGTCCGTATCTGTCACGGATTTCCTTTCTTTCCCTCGCTCATCAGGTCGTGCGAGGGTTCCCCAAAGGTCGATGCGCGTTCAGCTGAACCGCTGAGCGCGTAGCTCACACCGTCGCCTGCGCAACGGCGATCGCCAGGATCCGCCGATATTCGGCGAATCGTCAGTCCACGAGTAGAACACAAGAAGATTGGGTGGTCGTCCTGGTGTCGACGCAGGCAGAGACGCTGCGAGTGCTGGACGAAAGCGAGAATAACTCGCTTTGGTGAAGTAATCAAGCAACGTCAACACCGGGCGTGTAGCGCTCGGCTCTCCTTGTGTCGCACATCGTCAGTTCCTGGCGGCCACACCCGACGTCCAGCGGACGCCCGCTCCGACCGACATTTCCTTGACGCTGAACCCTTTGGCGGTGCCGTAATCCACGGCCTCACCAGGTAGTCCTACCTGCGAACTCAGTCCCAGAACCGTAGGTCCGGCCCCGGACAGCACTGCTGCAATACCACAACGCCGGAGCAGCTGGAGGTATTCCGCCGAGGCCGGCATCGCCGCCTCGCGTTGTGGTTGATGCAACACATCCTGCGTGGCGGTCATCAACAGATCGGGCCGCTCGGTCAGTGCCACCACCAGTAGGGCGGCCCGGCTGAGGTTGAAGCGGGCATCGACGTGGCTGACCTGCTCGGGCAGCACGGCCCGGGTCTCGGCGGTAGACGACCGCTGCTGCGGGACCGCGGGGAACAGGCGGATATCCGGATGCACCCGCACCGGCACCGCGCGGTACCTCGGTCGACCGTCGTCATCGGTTTCGGTCCAGGACACCACCGCCCCGCCCAGCACGGCCGCTGCCGCGTTGTCCGGGTGGCCTTCGAACTCACTGGACAGCTGGATCAGCTGATCCTCAGTCACGGTATCCGAACCCGCTTGCGCCACAAGGCCATTGACTACCGCCAAACCACCGACCACGGCAGCGGCCGATGATCCGAGCCCACGCGAATGTGGAATCTCGTTGCGGCAGCGCACGATCAGACCGGCGGCACGGTGGCCCGTGGCCTGCAACCCGGCCTCGATGGCGCGAACCACAAGATGCGTCGCGTCCAGCGGAACTTGACCCGCACCCTCGCCTTCAACCTCCAGCTGAAGGCCGGATTCGGTTGTCTCGACGATGATTTCGTCGTACAGGCTGAGCGCCAACCCCAGACTGTCGAAGCCTGGTCCGAGGTTGGCACTCGAGGCTGCGACGACAGCAGTGGCCGTGAGCCCGGCGGGCAGGGTCTGATTCACCAGGCTCAGACCAGTCCGAGTTTGGCGACGACGGCGACCGGATCGACGGGCACCGGGGTGACGGTGGGCATGTCCTTGAGCGCAGTGTCGGGATCCTTGAGGCCGTTGCCGGTGACGGTGCAGACCACTGTCGAGCCACGCTTGACCCAGCCGTCCTCGATCGACTTGAGCAGACCTGCCACGCTGGCCGCCGACGCCGGCTCGACGAACACGCCTTCGTTACGGGCGATCAGGTGATACGCCGCGAGGATCTCCTCATCCGTGGCGGCCAGGAAGCGGCCCTTGGACTGCTGCTGAGCCTCGACCGCACCGGACCACGACGCCGGCGAACCGATCCGGATGGCGGTGGCGATGGTCTCGGGCTCCTTGACCGGCTCACCCAACACCAGCGGGGCAGCTCCGGCGGCTTGGGTGCCGAGCATCCGCGGAAGCCGGTCCGACAGGCCGTCGCGGTGATACTCGGTGTAACCCTTCCAGTACGCGGTGATGTTGCCCGCGTTGCCCACCGGCAACGCATGGACGTCGGGGGCGGTGCCCAGTGCGTCGACAATCTCGAACGCGGCGGTCTTCTGCCCCTCGATGCGGTACGGGTTGACCGAGTTCACCAGCGCGATGGTCGGGAAATCCGCGGTGATCTTGCGGGCCAATTCGAGGCAGTCGTCGAAGTTGCCGTCGACCTGGATGATCTTGGCGCCGTACATGACGGCCTGCGCGAGCTTGCCCATGGCGATCTTGCCCTGCGGGATCAGCACGGCACAGGTGATACCGGCCTGAGCGGCGTAGGCCGCTGCCGAGGCCGAGGTGTTACCGGTGGAGGCGCACAGCACGGCCTCCTGTCCACGGGCCAGCGCCTCGGTGACCGCCACCGTCATGCCGCGGTCCTTGAAAGACCCGGTCGGGTTGAGTCCCTCGACCTTGAGATGCACTGTGCAGCCGGTGAGTTCGCTCAGCCGCTTGGCATGGATGAGCGGCGTGCCGCCCTCGAGCAAGGTGATCGGCGTCCAGTTCTCGCCGACCGGGAGGCGATCTCGGTAGGCCTCGATCAATCCCGGCCAGGGTCGGTGCACCGGCCCTGCACTGGTCTTTCCTTGCGTCCCGGGGTTCATGCGTTCGTTCCTTCCATACGCAGCACGCTGTTGATGGTCTGCACCACATCGAGATCGGCCAGTGCCTCGACGGTCTCCGAGAGCGCGGCATCGGTGGCCTGGTGGGTGACCACCACGATGCGGGCACCACTCGGCTGCCCGCCCTCGTCGAGCATGCCCTCCTGGCGCACCTCGGCGATGCCGACCTCGCGCTTGGCGAATTCGGCTGCCACCGCGGACAACACACCGGGACGATCGGAGACGTTCATGTTCACGTAGTAGCGGGTGGGGATGAAGCCGATCGGAGCGATCGGCAGCTTGGCGTACTTGGATTCCCGCGGACCACGGCCGCCCTGGACCCGGTTGCGCGCGGCCATCACAACGTCACCCATCACGGCCGACGCGGTCGGCACTCCCCCGGCGCCCTGGCCGTAGAACATCAGCCGGCCGGCCGCCTCGGCCTCGACCACCACCGCGTTGAAGGCGCCGTTGACCGCGGCCAGCGGGTGCGTCAACGGCACCAGCGCCGGATAGACGCGGGCCGAAACCCGTTGCTTGCCTTCATCGCTGGTGATCCGCTCGCAGATCGCCAGCAGTTTGATGGTGCAGCCCAGCGCTCGGGCCGACTCGAAGTCGGCGGCGCTCACCTTGGTGATGCCTTCGCGATAGACGTCGTCGGCAGTGACCCGGGTATGAAAAGCAATCGAGGCGAGAATCGCGGCCTTGGCCGCGGCGTCGTAGCCCTCGACGTCGGCGGTGGGATCAGCCTCGGCATAGCCCAACGCGCTGGCATCGGCCAGCGCCGAGGTGTAATCGGCTCCGGTGCTGTCCATCTCGGACAGGATGTAATTGGTGGTGCCGTTGACGATGCCGGCCACCCGCAGCACCGAATCACCGGCCAGTGACTGGGTCAGCGGACGGATGACGGGGATCGCACCAGCGACCGCGGCCTCGAAATACAGGTCGACGCGCGCCTTTTCGGCGGCCTGCGCCAGTTCGCCGGTGGACTGTGCCATCAGCGCCTTGTTGGCGGTGACCACTGACTTGCCCTGCTCGAGGGCGGCCAGGATGGCCTTGCGGGCCGGCTTCACCGGGCCCATCAACTCCACCACGATGTCCACGTCGTCGCGCGACACCAGCTCGACGATGTCGTCGGTGAGCAGATCCTCCGGCACGCCACGGTCACCGGAGACCTTGCGCACTCCGATGCCGCGCACCTCGAGCGGGGCGCCGATGCGGGCGGCGAGATCGGTGGCGCTCTCGTTGATGATGCGCACCACTTCGCTGCCGACGTTGCCCAGCCCCAGTACCGCTACGCCGATGGGCTTCTCACTCATTGACCACTCACCTCCAGGCTCAAAAGATCGTCGACGGTCTCCCGACGGAGCACCAACCGTGCCTTGCCGTCCTTCACGGCCACCACAGCAGGTCGGCACAACAGGTTGTACCGGCTCGACATCGAGTAGCAGTAGGCACCGGTGGCGGCAACGGCCAGCAAGTCACCGGGCCCGATGTCGTCGGAGACCCAGGTGTCGCGGACCACGATGTCGCCGGTCTCGCAGTGCTTTCCGACGATGCGCGCCAGCGTCGCGGGCGCGTCGCTGGTGCGGGACACCAGGCGGGCGTCGTACTCGGCGTCATACAGCGCCGGGCGGATGTTGTCGCTCATCCCGCCGTCGACGCTCACGTAGCGTCGCTGCGCAGTGGAGCTGATCGCCACGTCCTTGACGGTGCCGACCTCGTACAGCGTGATGGTCCCCGGCCCGGCAATGGCGCGGCCCGGTTCCACCACGAGCTTCGGTGTCGGCAGTCCCACCGCCTCGGACTCGCTGTGCACGATGGCCTTGAGCTTGTCGGCCAGTTCCTTCATCGGCGGCGGGTCGTCGGACGGGACGTACGAGATCCCCAGTCCCCCACCGAGGTCGATGACCGACATCTGCGATGTCTTCTCGACACCGAATTCGGACACGACGTCACGCAGCAGGCCGATCACACGGTGGGCGGCCACCTCGAAGCCGGCCACGTCGAAGATCTGACTACCGACATGGCAATGCAGGCCGACCAGCCGCAGGTTGTCGGTGACGAACACCTTGCGCACCGCATCCATCGCCGCGCCGCTTGCCAGCGACAGCCCGAACTTCTGGTCCTCGTGGGCGGTGGAGATGAACTCGTGGGTGTGCGCCTCGACACCGGGCGTCACCCGCACCAGCACATCCTGGACCACGCCGGCCGCCCCGGCGATGGCGTCCAGACGCTCGATCTCGATCTCGGAGTCCAGCACGATATGCCCGACCCCGGCCTTGACCGCAGCAGTGAGCTCGACGACGGATTTGTTGTTCCCGTGCACCGTGATTCGTTCCGGCGGGAAATCCGCGCGCAGTGCCACCGCCAGCTCACCGCCAGTCGCCACGTCGAGCGAGAGACCTTCGGCATTGACCCAGCGGGCGATCTCGGTGCAGAGGAACGCCTTGGACGCATAGTGGACGTGCTCACCGCCGCCGAAGGCTGCGGCGATGTCGCGGCAACGGGACCGGAAGTCGTCCTCGTCGATCACGAACAACGGGGTGTCGTAGTCGGCCGCCAACTCGGTGACCGGCACTCCGGCTATCGACACCACACCGTCGTCGCCGCGAACCAGGTTGCGCGGCCACACGTTCGGGGCCAGCAGCAGGATCTCTTCTGGAGACTGAGGTTTGGCGGGGGCGCCCGGGTGGTGGACCTCTTCGGCGTGCCGGGGGCCGGCGGGGTGCGCGTTCACATGCGCTCCGGGGCACTGACGCCGAGGATGGCCAGACCGTTGGCGATCACCTGGCGGGTGGCCTCACACAGCGCGAGCCGCGCCGAATTCAGGTCGCCCGGTTCTTCATCGCCCTGCGGCAGCACGCGGCAGGCGTCGTAGAACCGGTGATAGTCGCCGGCCAGGTCTTCCAGGTACCGGCACACGCGGTGCGGTTCACGTAGTGCCGCAGCGGCTTTGAGCACACGCGGGAACTCACCCAGGTTGCGGATCAGGATGCCCTCTTTGTCGTGGGTCAGCAGATCCAGGTGTGCGGCATCGGCGGCGACCCCGAGATCGGCGGCGTTGCGGGCCAGCGCCGACAGCCGGGCGTGCGCGTATTGCACGTAGTAGACCGGGTTTTCGCTGGACGCGCTGGACCAGAGCGCCAGATCGATGTCGATCGGCGTGTCCACCGAGGACCGGATGAGCGAATACCGCGCGGCGTCGACGCCGATGGCCTCGACCAGATCGTCGAGGGTGATGACAGTGCCGGCACGCTTGCTCATCCGGACCGGCTGGCCGTCGCGGACCAGGTTGACCATCTGGCCGATCAGCACCTCGACGGTGGCCGGGTCCTCCCCCAGTGCGGCCGCAACGGCCTTGAGCCGGGCGATGTAGCCGTGGTGGTCCGCGCCGAGCATGTAGATGCACAGGTCGAACCCGCGTTCGCGCTTGTCCAGGTAATAGGCGATGTCCCCGGCGATATAAGCCGGGTTGCCGTCGCTCTTGATGACGACGCGGTCCTTGTCGTCACCGAATTCGGTGGTGCGCAACCAGGTTGCGCCGTCCTTCTCGTAGATACTGCCGGTCTCACGCAGCTTGGCGATGGCCTGCTCGACGCGGCCGGAGGTGTGCATCGAGTCTTCGTGGGTGTAGACGTCGAACTCGGTGCCGAACTCGTGCAGCGACTCCTTGATGTGGGTGAACATCAGGTCCACACCGATCTCGCGGAAGGCTTCCTGCTGTTCGTCGGCGGGCAGGCTCATCGCATCGGGCCGCTTGGCCAGCACGGACGCGGCGATGTCGTTGATGTAGGTACCCGCGTACCCGTCCTCCGGGGCCGGCTCCCCCTTGGCCGCGGCGACCAACGAGCGGGCGAAGCGGTCGATCTGGCCGCCGTGGTCGTTGAAGTAGTACTCGCGGGTGACGTCGGCGCCTTGAGTCGACAGCAGCCGTCCCAGCGCATCGCCCACGGCGGCCCAGCGGGTGCCGCCGATGTGGATGGGCCCGGTCGGGTTGGCCGAGACGAATTCGAGGTTGACCTTCTCGGCGAGTTCGGTCGAGTTGCCGTAGCCCGCGCCCGCGGTAAGCACGTTGGTGACGATGACGCCCTGCGCAGAGGCCTCGATACGCAGGTTGACGAAGCCGGGTCCGGCGACCTCAGCGGAGGCGATGCCGTCGGCCGCGGCCAGGGCGGTGGCCAGCCAGCCCGCCAGCTCGCGCGGATTGATCCCGACCTTCTTACCGAGCTGCAGCGCGAGGTTGGTCGCATAGTCGCCGTGCTCAAGGTTGCGCGGGCGCTCGACCGTGACGGTGTCGGGCAACGCGGCGGTGTCCAGGTCATGTTCGGTCAGCACTGCGGCGGCAGTAGCCTTGAGCAGCTCTGCAAGGTCAGCGGGGGTCACGAGGGTCCATCCTATGGTCTGGGGTCCCCGCGCCCCGAATCCGTATTCGCTCTTCCATGCGCTACGCTATGCAAGCCCAATCGGCGCAGCTGAACTCCAGCCCGCGCCCCCGTAGCTCAGGGGATAGAGCGTCTGCCTCCGGAGCAGAAGGCCGCAGGTTCGAATCCTGCCGGGGGCACCCACACAAAATACCAGTTTACCTGCGTTAACAGCCCGAATCACGGCTGTTGATTCCTCTTCGCCCAGGCCCATGCGGTCAGCCGCCAATCGCCTTCGATTTCGCGCAGCGCGATCGTGAAGACGGCACCCGTCTGCGTGACCTTCTGACCTTTCAGATCGAACGTCATCATCGCCGGAACGACGACGTATGCGGACTCGTCGGTGACGTTCACATGCCGTGGCTCGTCGAGCGTGATCCGATAACCCGACGCGCCCAGCTGCTCGCCCTCGGCCAGGACGTCGCGCCACCAGTCCTGAGTGGCGGTCCGCCGCCATTAGACCGTTCGGCTCAGACACGCGCAATCTCTATAGAATATTTTCTATAGAGCGCTACGGAAGGAAGCCAGTGATCACCTTGTCCGCCGAAGAGCAGGCCATCGTCGAAACCGTCCGCGACTTCGTCGACAAGCAGGTGCGTCCCGTCGTCCGCGAACTCGAACATGCCAACACCTACCCCGAAGAACTCATCGAGGCAATGAAGGAGATGGGTATCTTCGGGCTGGCGATCCCGGAACCGTATGGCTTCGCCGCGGTTTCGATGCCGTGCTATGCCCAGGTCACCGAAGAGCTCGCCCGCGGGTGGATGAGCCTGGCCGGCGCAATGGGCGGGCACACCGTGGTGTCAAAGCTGTTGTTGCAGTTCGGCACTGAGGAGCAAAAAGGCAAGTACCTGCCCCGGATGGCCACCGGCGAGCTTCGGGCCACGATGGCACTCACCGAACCCGGCGGCGGCTCCGATCTGCAGGCCATGCGCACCGTCGCAACGAAAGACGAGTCGGGCTACGTGATCAACGGGTCGAAGACCTGGATCAGCAATGCCCGCAAGGCCGGCCTCGTCGCGCTGTTGTGTAAGACCGACCCGGCCGCCTCCCCCGCCCACAAGGGTGTGTCGATCCTGTTGGTGGAGAAGGTCCCCGGTTTCACGGTGTCCAAGGACCTCCCGAAGCTGGGATACAAGGGCGTCGAGAGCTGTGAGATCAATTTTGTTGACTGCCACGTGGATTCGGACGCGCTGCTGGGCGGCGTGGAGGGACGTGGCTTCGCGCAGATGATGAAGGGACTCGAGGTCGGCCGGATCCAGGTCGCCGCCCGGGCGACCGGGGTAGCCCGCGCCGCGTTCGACGACGCGCTGCAGTATGCCCAGGACCGGGAGAGCTTCGGGGTTCCGATCTGGAAGCATCAGTCGGTCGGCAACATGCTCGCCGACATGGGCACCAAGCTCTACGCCGCGCGCAGCCTCCTGCTCGATGCCGCCGAGCGCATCGACGGCGGCGGGCGTTGCGACATGGAGGCCGGGATGGCCAAGCTGTTCGCCTCCGAGACCGCGATGGAGATCGCGCTGAGCGCCGTGCGCATCCACGGCGGCTACGGCTACTCCACCGAGTACGACGTCGAACGCTATTTCCGCGACGCACCGCTGATGATCGTCGGCGAGGGCACCAACGAGATCCAGCGCGGCGTGATCGCCAAGCAACTCGTCAAGCGCGGCGGACTCGACATCTGAGGCCCGCTGACATGACCGGAAACTCGAAGAGACGGACGCCGATGCGGTTGTCCGACATCGCCTCGGCCCACGTGCGCGAGCTCATCGTCTCGGGGCAGCTGCATTCCGGCGAGTTCATTCGCCCGGAGACCGTCGCTGACGAACTCGGCATCAGCGCCACCCCGGCACGCGAAGGTCTGCTGCAGCTTCAGACCGAGGGCTTTCTGTCCGTCGAGCCTCGACGCGGCTTCATGGTGACCGCGCTGTCGAGCGACGACATCCGCGACATCTACGACGCTCAGGCACTGTTGGGCGGTGAACTCACCGCCCGCGCCGCCGCCACGATCACGCCGGCGACAGTCGACGAACTCGAGCGGATCCAGGACGCGCTCGAACGTGCCGCTGCGGCCGGAGATTTCGACGAAGAGGAACGCCTCAACCATCAGTTCCACGCCCTGATCTACCGGCTGAGCGGTTCCCGCAAGATGCGCTGGCTGATCAAAACGACGCTGGCCTATGCGCCCCGCAAGTTCTTCGCCGCGGTGGAAGGGTGGCCCGAGGCCTCGGCCCAGGATCACCGCGCCGTCATCGAGCACCTGCGAGCAGGAGATCCCGATCAGGCCCGCGCCGCGATGTCCCGACATATCCGCAATGCCGGTGCGCTACTCGCCGATCACCATGGCAAACACGTCTCCACACGTCGAACAGATCTTGAATCGGTTGTTCGCGCCCGCAAATAAGCCTTCAGCAAACTCCAAACAAGGTATACAGTGGCTCCATCGCGTCGGTATTCGAACAGGTGACGCGGGAGTGGTGGTGGTGATCAGGGGGAGGAACCCTCCAATACCGCCCACGTATCAGTGGTGATCCGTCAACAGCGGGTCACCACTGATCTGTGTACGGGCTACTCCGCCTCCCCCACCCCGAGCGCAGCGAGCAGCGCCTCGCGATGCGCGACGAACTCCGGGTTGCGGTACGTGCGGGCCTCCGGAGTCTGGAAATCCAGGTGGCGATCCACGACGAACGTTCCGCCGTCGAGGACGAGAACCCGGTCGGCCAGGGTGACCGCCTCGTCGACATCGTGGGTCACCAGCAGTACCCCGGGTTCGTATTTCGCGCACAGCTCTTTGAGCAGGTGGTGCATGCGCACCCGCGTCAGGGCGTCGAGGGCCCCGAAGGGCTCATCCGCCAGCAATAGCGCGGGATTGCGCACCAGTGAGCGGGCCAAGGCCACGCGTTGCTGCTCGCCGCCGGACAGCTCGTACGGCCAAGCCTGCTCGCGCCCGGCCAGGCCGACATCGTCGAGCACAGCGCTGGCCTGTTGCCTGACCTCGCGGCCGGACAAACCGAGCGCAACGTTGTCGAGCACCCGCGCCCACGGCAGCAGCCGGGAATCCTGGAACACCACCGACACATCGCGGGCGACGTACAGGTCCCCTGTTCCGGCTACCCCGTGGTCCAACCCGGCCAGAGCGCGCAGCAGCGTGCTCTTACCAGAGCCGCTGCGGCCGAGCAGGGCCACGAATTCGCCCTTGCGGATCGTCAGGTCCACCGCATCGAGAATCGTTGTGCCACCGAATGAACGGCTGAGCTCACGGACGACAGCGACTTCTTCGGTCAGGTTCCCAGCGCGCGCCGCCACGACAAGGCTCTCCTCTCCACGGCCCTGACCGCATAGTCCCCGGTGAGCCCGAACACCGCGTAGACCAGCAGTCCGACCACCACGACGTCGAGCTGCCCGTACAGCCGGGCCTGGGTCATCAGATAGCCGATGCCGCTGGTCGCATTGACCTGTTCGACGACCACCAGCGCGGTCCACGAGATGGTGACCGCGAGCCGCAGCCCGGTGAAGAACCCGGGTAGGGCACCCGGGATGGCCACCTTGCGGATGAACTGACTGCGCGACAGCCCAACGGTTTCAGCCAGTTCGACGTGCCGCAGGTCGACACCCTTGAGCTGCGCGGTGGTGTTGATGTAGACGGGGATCAGCACGCTGGTGGCGATGATGATGATCTTCATGGTGTCGCCGATGCCGAACCAGATGATCGCCAGCGGGATGATGGCGAGAGTCGGCACCGCGCGCTTGACCTGGACCGGCCCGTCGACGATGGCCTCCCCGATGCGGCTCAGCCCCGAGATGAGCGAAAGCGCCAGGCCCAGTGTCACACCGATGGCCAGCGAGATCGACGCCAGTTTGAGTGACGCCAGAATATTCGTCGGCAACCGGCCGTCCGACCACATCTCGCCGGCGGTGCGCAGGATGTCCAGCGGCGGCGGCAGGGTGCGCGGATCGAGGATGCCGAGTTGCGAGGTGACGATCCAGACGGCCAGTAGCAACAGCGGTCCGATCGCGAGCGACGCGGGGATCGCCCGGCCCGGCCCCAACCGTCGCCGCCGTTGTGCTCCCGATCGGCGTTCCAGGTGCGGATAGTCCTGGCGTTCGACGGCCTCCGCTTCCGCCGTCGCCGAAGAGGGTGCCGTCTGGACGGTGGTCACTGGTTGCCTGCCGATGTCGCGTTGAGATCAGCGAAGCGGGGATCGAATTCGTCCCTGGCGTGCAACGTCTTTCCTGGGAACGCGCCGGCCTGCTGAAGCAGGTCGATCGTCTCCTGCTGGGTGTTGATCAGCTCATCGGTGAATCCCGGCACCGAGGAGCGTCCGTCGGCTGCCGCGATCGCCTTGGCATCCTCCGGGCCGACCTTCTGGTCTTTGATCAGATACTCGTCGATCCAGGTCTGCTTGTGGTCGTTGAGCCACTGCTCGGCGCGGTACCACGCAATGACGAACTCACGGATGGCCGCGGCGCGTCCCGGATCGGACAGCGCTTCCAGGCTGGCGTAGACGTAATACAGACCGGGATAAGCGCCTGGGGCATTGGGGATTTCGATGCTCCCCTCCCCCTTGGTGGAGGTGAGGTAGCGGACACGGTCCGGTTGCTTGAGCACCGCGGCGTTGACCTGGTCGGCACGCAGGCCGTCGGCGAACTCGGCCAGGCCCAGATTGACCGGCTGCACGTCCTTGATGCTCAGGCCCACGGACTTGAGATTGCGCAGCACGACCGCCTGTTGCGCCGTGCCCTCGTTGATCGCGATCTTCTTGCCCGCCAGGTCTTTCAGCGTCGAGATGCCCGACCCGGGCGAGGTGGCCAGCACCAGCCCGTTCCCGTCGTATTTCACGGCACCGACGATCGGCACCCCGGCGTCCGAATAGTGCGCGAGGATGGGCGGCACATCGCCGACCCGGCCCAATTGTGCGTTGCCGGAACGGATTGCCTCCAGGCGCAGCGGTCCGCTGCTGAAGTTGGCGTAGGTGACGTCGGCGCTGAGCCGGTCCTGCTCGCCCGAGAGTTTGAACAGTGTCTTGAGCCGGTTCGCGTCATCAGCCACCACCAGGCTGGTGCCCTTCGGAACCGCCACCGGAATCGGTGCGTCGGCCGACAGGCCGCCGGCACCCGACGCACCGGATCCGGACGACTGGCAGGCGGCTACCACGCTTGCAACGAGGCCGGCGGCCAGAATCACCCGGGTCACGCGGGTCAACGGATTACGCATATCAAGTTCCCTGTCAGCTCGCCGCCGACACGGCAGCGTCCGTGTCGGTACTGAATCGGTTGGCCGGCCGGTCCAAACCGAGGTGGTCACGGAGTGTGGTGCCGGTGTATTCCTCACGGAAGATGCCGCGGCGCTGCAACTCTGGAACCACCTGGTCGACGAAATCGGTCAGTGACGACGGCAACGCCGGCGGGATGAGGTTGAATCCGTCGGCCCCACCGGTGGTGAACCATTCCTCGATGGTGTCGGCAACCTGTTCGGGAGTGCCGGCGAACAACCGGTGCCCGCGGCCGCTGCTGAGCCGCAGCAGCAACTCACGGACGGTGAGGTTCTCGGTTTCCACCAGACGCTTCACCAGGGCGAGTCGGCTCTTGATGAACGTGTCGCCCGGATCCTCGGACGGGAAGCTCAGTTTCCGTTCGAGATCGTCCTTGGTCACCGTGAAGCCGACGATGGCGCTCAGCTGATCCAGCCCGTAATCAGGCACCGTGAGGTCCTCGAATTCGCGCTGACGCTGGTGGGCCTCAGCTTCGGTGCCGCCGATGATCGCCGACAATCCGGGCAGGACGTGCACCTGGTCGGGGTTGCGACCATGGCGGCGGACGCGCGCCTTGACGTCGCGGTAGAAGTCTCTGGCCTCCTCCAGCGTGGGCTGTGCGGTGAAGATGGCCTCGGCGTACCTGGCGGCGAGATCCTTACCGGGCTCGGATGATCCGGCCTGGAACAGCACCGGGTGCCCTTGCGGAGAGCGCGGCACTTCCAGCGGCCCCGCCACGTCGAAGTACGGCCCGGAATGGTTGATGGCATGGATCTTGGCCGGATCCACGAAGCGCGGCGCCACCTTGTCGCCGACGATGGCGTCGTCGTCCCAGCTGTCCCACAACTTCAACGCGACCTGAAGAAACTCATCGGCACGCCGGTAGCGCTCTGCGGGGTCCGGGTGACTCGGCACCCCGAAGTTGGCCGCGGCCGACGCGTTGGCCGTCGTCACCACGTTCCAGCCGGCTCGACCCCGGCTCACATGGTCCAGTGTGGCAAATCGCCGCGCCAGGCCGTACGGGTCGTTGTACGTGGTGGATGCCGTCGCGATCAGCCCGACGCTCGTGGTGGCCCCGGCCAGCGCGGCGACCAAGGTGACCGGATCCAGAGCGTCGAACGGGCGAAACTCGGTCTGGTCCTTGAGCACTGGGTGATCGGCAAAGAAAACCGCGTCGAGCTTTCCGCGCTCGGCGATGCGGGCCAGTTCGATGTAGTGAGCGATGTCGGTGATGCCGGCCAGATCGGTTTCGGGAAGGCGCCACGCCGCTTCGTGCTGGCCGATATTGCGCAGAAATGCGTTGAGGTGCAACTGCCGTGCGGGCGCAGCCATGGCGACGAGCTCCTTTGGACGGTGAACGGGCTGCATCCATTTCAGGGGCCAAGGTGTGCTGCGAGAACAGTTAAGATCAGCGAAATTCCAGCTAACACGCAGACAGCACACGAGCGTGGGGGCTCGTGTGCTGTCTGCGGGTGCTTCGGTGGGGTTTAGCCCAGGCCGGTCCACTTCTTCAGAACCTTGCCCGGGAAGCCGCCCCACTTCTCGGCGGTCTTGCCGGGGAAGGTCGCCCACTTCTCGGCCGTCTTACCCGGGAAACCGCCCCACTTCTCGGCCGTCTCGCCGGGGAACTTCGTCCATTTGTCGACGATGGGGCTCTCCGGCAGATCGACCCCACCGGTGAGCGCACTCTTGGCGGCGTCGGTGACGGCATCGGTGACCGACGAGGACACGCGGTCGCACGGCGAGCACCCGACGGTGCTGTTGCCCTTGGAATCGGCCGAGGCCGGCGCGGACAGCGCCACGGCGGCGCCGAGTGCCCCAGCCGCCAGGGTCGTGGCGATCAAGCTCTTCTGGATCATGAGTTCCCCAACTGTCGTATCCGCCGCCGTCTGACGACGACGTGGATTAATACGCTAGTGCCAGAATCCCGCGAGCGCCGATCGCGGACGCACCGTTGACATCGTTTGCTGTAGCTGGCCTCACGCCGGATTGCCCTTCGCTGTACCCGACAACGCCTCTAGCTCACGGCACCCCACCCGAACAACCGGTAACCGATAGGTGAACAACAGCGCAACCGCACGTCTTTGTGCCTGATGAGCAGGAATTCTTGCGGAAACCCTGGCAGCTGTCGCCAGGCCGTTCCCGAGCCTGACAACGCCGGGAACCTCGCCGCAGAACAGAGATCCAGGCGACGCCGACGCCTATTCCATGATCTTGCTCACGTTTTGCTGAAATAGCGTGGGCGGAGGATTTCAGGCGAGGACTTTGGCCACCTCGGCCACCCGGCGCAGCTGGTCGATGTCGGAGCTGGTCGGGATCAGATGTACCTCGTCGGTGCCGATGTCCTCGAACTTGCCGAGCACCTCGACCAATTCCTCTTCGGTACCGGCCCAGCCCGTCATGGGAGCCATGGCGTCGACGTATTCAGCCGGGATCCAGTTCATATACCGGCGCAGGTGCCGGTGTACCTGCGCGCGGGCCTCCTCGGGTCTACCGAGCGCGAACCAGAATGAGGTGGCCAGGTGCGGCTTGGGTTTGCCGGCCGCGGCCCACGCGGTCCGGGCGACGTCGAACAACTCGGCTTGGCGGGCCAGATCCAGATCCAAGGTTGTGCCGGCCACGCCGTCGGCCCAGACCGCGGCGTCCCGGATGGTCTTGGGCCCGATCGAGCCGATCTGCAGTGGCGGCCCACCGCTCTGAACCGGTGGCGGCCCGACTGGAAGCACCGAGTCGGTGACCCGCTCGCCGGCCCACACCCGCTTCATCACCGCGACCCGCTCGGCCATTCCCCGCCGGGTCTGGGACGCCGGGTCGGCGCCGACCGCGTGATAGTCCTCGTGGCGACCGCCGACACCAATGCCCACGGTCAACCGCCCGCCGCTGAGCAGATCACCGGTGGCCAGGCCCTTGGCCAGCATCACCGGATTGTGCAGCTGCGGCACCACAACGGTGGTGACCAGCCGCACCCGGTCGGTCCAGGCCGCCAGCGCGCCCAGCAGGGTCAGGCTGTCGGGATTGTCGAAGGCGATGCGCTCGCCCCAGCACAGCGACGAGAACGGGCCTCCGTCGATGACGTGCGCCCAAGACCGCAGCGTCGTCGCATCCAACTGAGGTTCCATGACCGGCATCGTCATACCCACGCGCACGCACGGATTCTGTCACGTCGGGGTGGCAGCATGAACCCCATGGCCATCACCACGTCCTCGGTCGCGCATGTGCGGCTCACGGTCACCGATATCGAACGGTCCCGGCAGTTCTACGAGAGCGTTTTCGGCTGGCCGGTTCTGATCGAATTGCCGCAGGACGCCGACGTCACCACCCGCGCCCGGCTGAGTTTTCTGTCCGGCGGGGTCATCTACGACGCCGGGGCAACGCTGATCGGCCTGCGTCCGGTCGGGCGCGACGCGTTCGACGAGAACCGAACGGGGCTGGACCACTTGGCTTTCCGGCTCACGAGCCCCGCGGAGCTGAACGACGCCGCGCTCCACCTCGACGATCTGAACATCGCGCACGAGCCCGTCAAGGACATCGGCCCCTCCTACATCCTGGAGTTCCGCGACCCCGACAACATCGCGTTGGAGCTCACCGCGCCCAAGTAGGTTTCAACGACGCAGGCCGGCAACCCTGAGCAACTCGGGGCGTCGGAGCACCATTCCGATCCACATCAGCACACCGAGGTAGACCGCGAACAGGGTGTGACTGAACAGCGGTGCTTCGATGCGCATGTTCGCGGTGACAGCGCCGCCGAGGTAGGCCGTGATGCCCACCGCGCCGAGCACCGCCGTGCGCGGGACGACGAAGACAACCACGCACGCCGCCAGGACGATCCCCATCACCAGGGCCTGCCCACTGGGAAAGCCGAGGGTGGCAGTTCCATCCTTCACCTGCTGCGGAAGGGTGAACTTGCCGAACACATCGAATACGAGAAAGGCGCCGACGAGCACGCTGATCCCGATTCCGATCTTGTGGCTCAGCGACGTGCCGTCACGGCCTGGGGCATGGGTGTCGGGTGAAGACAGGGCGGTCATGGGTTGCTCCTACCGGTGTGTCCTGGTGTGGCGAAAGGGTGACAGCGGGTAGACCGGTCCGCCTGACGAAACTCATCGCCGAAGGGTGGGGGGTGGTTATCCCCCAGCGGGATCTCGGGAAAACGCTGTGTCGCCGGGCCGCACAACTTCGTAGGTTGAAGGCATGGTCGCAATGAGCGAAACCGGATCGCCGGTCCTGCCCGCACCTCCCCAGCCGTCGTCTGAGCCCGTTTGGAAATCGCGCAATATCGGCGTCGTGCCGACCGCGTCGATGATCACCGGTGCCGCCGTCGCGCTCGTGTGGTTCTGGATTCCGTTGTCCATCATGGTCATCGGGGTCTCCTCAATTCCGTCGGTGATCGGATTCCTGCTCGCCGGGGTGGTGTTCATCTACCTGATGCGCGGCGTGGAGCGGTTCGAGCGGATCCGCAGTGAGGCCGTGTTCGGTTTCGGAATCGGTATCCCACCCCGTCGACTGTCACCGCACACGGGCTTCCAGGGCTGGGCGCATCAGCTGTGGCTGGACGTCGGCAGTACCCGGTTTTGGAAAGGTGTCTGCCACCACTACCTGCGGATGACCTACGACATGCTCGCCACCGGCCTCGCATTCGCGTTGCTGACCTTCGCCTTCCTGGGCCCGGCCGCGGCCGTCGCCATCCGTCACAGCGACAACGATGCCGGCCTGGTGTTCCTCTCCCCCCCGATCGCGTGGCTGCTGGCGATCGTCGCCGTCATCGCCGCGGTGGTCATCCTGATACTCGCCCCGGCCGTGGACGCCGCGATCGATCGATGGCTGCTGTCGCCGTCGCCCACCGCCGCCCTGGAATATCAGGTGAGTGCGCTGGCCGATGCCCGGCAGGGCGCGGTGTCCTCTGCGCAGACCGAACGGCACCGCATCGAGCGGGACCTGCACGACAGCGTGCAGCCCCGACTGGTGTCGCTGGCGATGACGATCGGGCTGGCGCAGACAAAGATGGATTCGGACCAGCCCGCCGCCAAGGCGCTGATCGCCGAGGCTCACGACGACGCCAAGGCCGCACTCGTCGAACTGCGCAACGTGGTGCGCGGCATCGCGCCGACGATCCTGTCGGACCGAGGCCTTGACGCAGCACTGTCCTCGGTGGTGCAGCGCGCCGAAACCTCCGGGGTACCAACCACATTGCACATCGAGCTGCCCCGCAGGCTGCCCGATGAAGTGGAATCGGTTGCCTACTTCGTGGTGGCCGAGGCGTTGACCAACATCGCCAAGCACGCCAACGCTTCCCAGGCGGTGGTCACCGTGCGCCTGGATGACACCGCCAACGTGCTGTACGTCTCGGTGTTCGACGACGGCCAGGGCGGCGCCGTCATCGACGCCGGCGAGAACGCCACCGGCCTCCGCGGACTCGACGAACGCGTCCGGGCCGCCGGCGGGTCCTTCGCTGTGTCCAGTCCCACCACGGGTCCGACGATCGTGACGGCGGTGCTGCCATGCGCATCGTGATCGCCGAGGACTCGGCGCTGCTGCGGGCCGGTATCGAGCGGATCCTGGCCGACGCCGGGCACGAGGTGGTGGCCGGCGTGCCCGACGCCACCAACCTGCTGCGGCTCGTCAACGAGTATCACCCCGACCTGGCCATCCTCGATGTCCGGATGCCGCCAACGTTCACCGACGAGGGCATCCGGGCCGCAGCCCTGCTGCGCAGCCAGAACCCGGAGTCCCCCGTGCTGGTGCTCTCGCACTACGTCGAGGAACGTTACGCGGCCGATCTGATCGCCTCGGACACAAAAGGATTCGGCTACCTGTTGAAGGACCGGGTGGCCGATGTGCCGGCATTTCTCGACGCGGTCGAGGTGGTGGGTGGCGGCGGCACGGTGCTCGATCCGGAGGTGGTGTCACAGATCCTGGTCCGTTCGGCCCGACACAGTGTCCTCGACCAGCTGACCCCGCGTGAACGCGACGTCCTGCAACTCATGGCAGAGGGCAGGACGAACTCGGCCATCGCGGCCGCACTGCACATCTCGGTCGGCTCGGCCGAGAAGCACATCGCCTCGATCTTCACGAAATTCGACCTCGCTCCCGACGAGAGCGAGAACCGCCGCGTGCTCGCGGTGCTGCATTACCTCGAGACCTAGACCGAACATCCCCGCCGGGAAGGACTTTCATCGTGACCACCATCGCCCCTCCGCCACCGGTCAACCTGCCGCCCCAGCTGAACCCTGGCGGACGCACCGCGTTCCGTCTCGCCCTGATCGCCGCAGCGACGCTGCTCGTAGCCGGTTCGGTGGCATCGCTGGGTTTCGCGGCATGGGCCGTGAGCAACGTCCGCGTCGTCACCGATCACGAGGCCCTGCCGGGCACGATGCGATCGTTGGTGATCGACACCGCACGCATCCCCATCGCCATCCGGATCATCGCGGACCGCGAAACCCGGGACGCCGCCGCCGACCTGCGCCTGGTGAACACCACCCGCAGCGGTGAACACCGACTGCAGGTCACCACCGACGGCTACGAGACCCGGATCGCGGTAGAGGGCAACCCTTCCCGTGTCCTGGAGTGGGCCCGGGGCGGCGAGATCACCGTCGCCATACCACCCGAGCAGGCCCGTCGGCTGACAGTGCGCACCGAGCAGGAGATCGGCACGGTGATCGCACAGGCGGACCTGGACCAGTTGATCGCCCGCACCACAGACGGTCCGATCATCCTGCGGGGTGCTGCCCGCCGCGTCGAGGCCCACACCGTGAACGGCGAGATCTTCTCCCGCTCCCCCATCGCGGTCACCGAACAGTTCAACGCCACCACATCTGACGGTGACATCGCCGTCGACTTCCGCGACACCGCGCCGCGGCGGGTCGATGCCGTGAGCCGCAACGGTGATGTGACCATCGGACTGCCCGGGCGCGGACCGTATCTGGTGCACGCCCAGTCCGGATCCTCGACCCAGGTGCGGGTGCCCGAGACGACCGTGCCCGACAGCGCCGCCGCCGAGGTCACAGTGCGCTCCGATGACGGCGACGTCGTCGTCGAGGATGTCGGCCTCGGGCAGCGCTAGCGGTCCGCAGTCAACCCGTCGATGATCTCGGCCACCGATCCCGAGCGAGCCCGGCGCCACCCGGTGCCGGCCCACACATTGGTGGCCTGCGGATCTCCCGCCGCCACCGAGGCCTTGCGCACCGGGCTGGTCAGGTAGTGGATCTCGGGGTAGCCCAACGGGGCCTGCCCATCGTGCTCGGTGATGAAGCGGTTACGCAGCCCTCGCGCATAGCGACCGGAAAATGCGCGCGTCACAACAGTTTCGGTGAACTCTGGACTCTGCAGCGCGGCTCGGTGCACGGGGCTGCTGCCGGATTCATCGGCCAGCAGGAACGCCGTGCCGAGCTGGGCAGCCACCGCACCGGCGGCCAGGACGCCCGCAACATCGTCGGCACTGATCAACCCGCCGGCCGCCGCAACCGGGATGTCCACCGCCGCCAGCACGTCGGCCAGCAGGTGATCCAGTGACTGCGATGCCGGCGAGGCGCCCGGATCGAACGTGCCGCGGTGCCCACCCGCTCCCGGTCCCTGAACCGCAAGGGCATCGACGCCGCGCCGCACTGCCAGCCAGGCTTCGTCCAGCGTCGTCACCGTACCGACGGTGCCGATCCCGGCACCCCGCAACCGGGCGATCTCGGGCTCGCTGGGCAATCCGAACGTGAACGAGACCACCTCGGGCCGCAGGTCCAGCACCGCGTCCAACTTGGCGGCCCACGCGTCGTCGTCGTACCTCGGCTCACCGAGTGCCACCCCGTAGCGCTGCGCCCAACCGGCCAGCACGTCGGCATAGGCCCGGACCTGTTCCGGTGTGCCCGCACTGGGCTGGGGCGCAAAAAGATTCACCCCGAGGGGTTCGGAGGTCAATCGGCGCGCCGCGGTGACTCTTTCGGCGAGCGCGTCGGCGGTCAGATAACCGGCCGCCAGGAACCCGAGCCCGCCGGCATTGCTGCCGGCCGCAGCCAATTCCGGCGTCGAGGGCCCACCTGCCATCGGCGCCACGATCACCGGACGCCGCAGCCCGCGAATATCGAATGGGCCCATCACCGCACCGCCTTCCCGAACAACAGCACGTCCTGTGGTTCGTCACTGATATTGGGAAACATCGAGTACCGCGCGAGCCTTCCTTCCAGTGACAGACCACACCGGCGCAGCACCCCGGCCGAACCGGCATTGTCGACATGGCAATAGGCCGCGATCCGATACACGGTGGGATCCGGTTGTAGGTCGGCCAACATCAACGAAACCGCTTCCGACATCAGGCCACGTCCCCACCACTGCCGGGCCAGGCAGTAGCCCAGCTCCACCGAGTACGGCTCAGGTCGTCGCCGGGCACACAGGCCGGCCACCTCACCGTCGACTTCGACCAGCCAGGTCTGCTCGTCACCGACGTTGAACAACGTCGTGATGACCCGGCGCGTTTCGGCCGCCCCGGAATGCGGACGCCAGGACAGAAACTTCGTCACCTCGGGATCGGAAGCGATCCGGGTGTACAGCGCTTCGGCGTCCTCGACGACCGGTGGCCGCAGCCGCACCTGTGGCCCGGCCAGAATCTGGGTGTGGGGCATGGTCCCCATCCTGCACCGTTGCCGGGGGTGCCAGTCCAACGGTTTACTGGACTGATATGGCCATCACCTTCAACCACACCATCGTCGCCGCCAAGGATCGGCGGGTCTCAGCCGAGTTCTTCACCGAGTTGTTCGGCCTGCCCGGCCCCCAGGAGTTCGGTCCGTTTCTCGCCGTGACGATCAATCACGGAGTCAGCCTCGATTACGCCCAGATGGGTCCCGACGAAGAGATTCGGCCGCAGCACTACGCATTCCTGGTGTCCGAGGACGAGTTCGACTCGATCTACGGCAAGATCCGCGACCGCGACATGCAGCACTGGGCCGATCCACATGGTCAGCACCCGGGCGAGATCAACCACAACGACGGCGGCCGCGGGGTGTACTTCCAGGACCCGTCCGGGCATTACCTGGAGATCATCACCCGCCCGTACGGCGGCTGAGGACCCGTTCCGACAGCAGGCCTACGCCCCCACCGGTCAACCGCGGCAGCATCGCCGGGCGGCTGCCCAGCACCGACACCAGTTCGGCGGCACGGCCCTCGACGAGCGGCCCGTCGTTCCCGTGCGTCCAGTCCGCATCGGTGGCGACCAGGCTCAGCCCCCGGCTGTTGCGGTAGGCGGGCACGAACGGATTCGGCAGTCTCACCTGAGTGTTCAGCACCGCGACGAGTACCTCGGCCGGGATCTGCGGCTCACGGCCGAGAGCGTAGAGAATGTCGAGTTCGTGGGTGACGTGGTCACCGGTGAGGAGCCGTCGCGGGAAGTACCGGCCGGTGCCGGCGGGGTGGACGGTATAGCGGCGGAAGTCGTGCAGCAGTTCGTCTGGGGCGTGTCGCGCTGCAAGCATTGCCGCCATGGCGGTGTTGGCGGGGTCGAATCCGCGACGTCGGAGTATCTGTCGACCAAAGACACCGATGCCACTGCTGAGGCCAATCACCAAATGCGCGAGCACTTCGTGGTTCGTCCATTCAGCGCACAGGCTCGGGGCCGCCCATTCGTCAGGACTCAATGTCGCGGCAACCCGGTCGAAACGGGTGCCGTTGTCCCGTAGCACCTTATTCGCCGACACCGAGATGCTCCTTGAGAAATCCGGTCTGGTCGACGAGCACCTGGCTCACCAAAGGGGGGTGGTAGATCGCGAAGTGATCGGAATCGTAATGGCGGGCAACGCCTCTGGTTGCGCGAGCGGCCGCCATTGCGGCATAGCGCGGCGACATCAGGTTCTCGTGGTCACACACGCACACCAGCATCGGCGTCCGCACCCGGCGGGCGTGCCGCAGTGCCGAGATGGCCACCAGGCCGAGGGCATCGGCCGCCGCGATCCGATTGTCGAATCCGGCCCCGGGCGGGACGGTGGAGTTCCACCCCGCCTCCGCACCCGGAGCATTCACCAGGGCGAAGCCGCCCGGCGGACCGACGACGGGCACGTACCGCCTGCCTCGACGAGCCGCGGCCCGCACAACATCCTCGACAATCGCCGGGGTCAACCGCAGCGCGCCGAGTAGACCGAGGCTGCGCGCTGCGCCGGGCCCGTGCACGATCGGGCACTGCACAACGGCGGCGGCGAGGTCGACCCGCTCGGCGGCCACCCGAACCACGTTCATCGCACCGAGGCTCGTCCCCCACAGTCCGAGCCGACGGGAATCGACCTCGTCGCGCTGCCCCAGACACTCGATGGCCGCATGCAGGTCCCGACACTGCCTTCGTATCGAAATATGCTGCCGTGGAGCACCATCGGACATTCCAGTATGGCGATAGTCGAACGATAGGACGGCGATCCCGGCAGTGGCGAAATGCTGCTCATACTGCGCGAGCATCATGTCGTGGGTCGCCCCGAGTCCATGGGCCAACACGATCCCCGGATGCGGGCCCGGCCCGTCCGGCAAGGTCAACCACGCTGCGCACCACTCCCCGGCAGATTCGAATCTGATCCGGGCCGTGACCAAGGCATCCACGATCTCAACCTCCAAATATAGGAACGTTGTACGTATGACGTAGACTGCATTACGTACGACGTACTTATCAAGGGAGGTGGATATGCGAGCCCGCTTCACCGTCGACGAAATCGCCTCGGCTGCACTGGCAATCGTCGATGCCTCCGGACCGGCCGCGCTGAGCATGCGGGCGCTGGCCACGGCGCTGGGCACCGGCCCGATGACGATGTACAACTACGTTGCGGACAAAGAGGCCCTCGAAGAATTGGTCGTCTCCGCCGTCATCGCCGAGATCACCGTGCCCACGCCCACCGACGACTGGCAGTACGACACGCACACGATCGCCACCGCGATGTGGCGAGGCGTACGCGCGCATCCGGCTGCCATCCCCCTGGTGCTGGTTCGCCGGATGTCCTCAGCCACCGGATTCGCGATCGCCGATGCACTGGTCGGCGCGCTGGGCCGGGCCGGATTGTCCGATGTCGACCACCTCTCCGCATTCCATGCGGTGATGGGCCTGGTCACCGGCTCTGCGCAGGCCGAACTCGCCGGCCCGTTGACCGGCGGGGCGCCCGAAGCTGCGACCCGGATCGGCTCGGTCGCCGGCACCGATTACCCACACATCGAGGCGCTTTCACGGGTGGCGGCTCGAAAATCGGTCGCCGAGGATTTCGACGGCGGCTTGCGGATGCTGATCGACGGCATCGCGCTCCGCGGCCGCGAACGCTAACGGTGGCCGCGCTCGTGTTCCTGACCGCGGTACTCGTTGGCCAGCGTGTCCACGTGGGCGGGCAGCGCGCCGGCCGCCACGTCGGCCAGGCTGGTCTCCTCCAGGACCGAACGCATACTGGCCCGCAGCGCACGCCAGACATCGGTCAGCGCCGCCGTCGGGCCGGAGTACGGCAGATCCCCCAGACCGATGTCGCGCACGCTGGCGAGCGGTCCGTCGATACAACGCAGCACGTCGGCGATGCTGATCTCGCGGGCCGGCCGCGCCAGTTCGTAGCCGCCGTCACGGCCTCGATGGCTGCGGACCAGGCGATCAGTACGCAGGGCGGTCAGGATGTCGACGAGGAACTGCGCCGGGATGCCTTGCGCCTTGGCCAGGTCGTCGGTCTTGACCAGCTCGCCGTCGTCGACCGTGGCGAGCTGGACCATGGCGCGGACGGCATACTCCGCCTTCGCCGACATCCGCATGCTCAGGATTGTGCCAGCTCACTCATCGCCCGCACCGATGCGGCAAGCGGTGTCGCCGGTACGGGGTCTCCTGCCTAATCCGGGATACCGGCCGCATCCGGGACGACGACGGCGAACAGATCCGACATCGCGGCCAGGCTCGCCGACTGCATGACCGCAGCAGGCACCGGCGCGCTGTCGGGCCCGGCGAGCGTGCGGGTGGCGGTGGCAGCGCCCACCACGGCCGGGGCGTATCCGAGGTTGAAGGCGCCGCGCGCGGTGGAGTTGACGCACATGTGCGTCATGAATCCGGCCAGCAGCAGGTTCGACGCGCCCAGGCCCTTCAACCGGTCGTCCAGATCGGTCTGCACGAACGAGTTGGGGAACTGCTTGACCACCACGGGTTCTCCCTCGCGCGGGGCCACCGCTGCGACGATCGCGCCGCTCTCACCCTCGATGTCATACAGCGAACCTGGACCGTCGGAGTGCTGGATGTGGATGATCGGGATACCTGCGCTGCGCGCCCGTTCGAGTAGTTGCGCCGTCTGCTCCAGCGCGGCCTGTACCCCTTCGAGCTCCATGATCCCCTGGGTGTAGGTGTTCTGGCAGTCGATCAGGACCAGCGTGGAATCGGCGAGGCGGGCCGGTGCGGCAGGCAGGCTGGCCAGTTCGCGCAATGTGGGGCGGCTCATTTCGGTGAGCGTAGTGGCCCGCCACCGCGCTTAGGCTGCATTGGTGGCACTACGAGACTGGTCGGCGGCGAAGGTCAGGCTGGTCATGTTGGCATGCGCGGCGCCGGTGATGCTGATCATGGTGGTGGTCGGCTACGCCGACGGGCCGAGTGAGAAAACCCCGAGTGCGGACTGCCAACGCGCCGATCAGATCGCGCACCAATGGGTAAAGGTCGTGCCGGGTGTCCTCCAGGGGATGGGAGTCGGCGAAGTCGACCCGAACCTGGCGCGAGATGCCGGCGAGGCGGCCACCGCAGTCCGGGACGAAGCTGCTTCGATCGAAGATCGGGACCTGAAGCGAAAAGCGCTGACGTTCGCCGATGCGCTGCACCGGATCAGCCAGGGCAATCCCAGAACACCGCCGAACGGATGGCCCGACAAAAACTTCGTCGGCGGCTTCCAGGACGGAACCGCCGCACTCCACGAATTGAAGCTCGCCTGTCCGAATGTTGGTACCGATAAGCTCCCCGCCGACATGCCGACCAGGCCGCCGACATAGGCGAAATGGCCGAAGCCCGTTGCGGCATAGACTGTTTCATTGACTCCACCCGAGCACTACCCACCCGAGAAGACAATCGGATCACCACTCCACCAGCCGCGTTTCGTAGGCGTCCAGGCCCGCCAACAACGCCGGGCTGTCGCAGTAGTCGCGACGAGCCTGCGCGATGAACTCCGCATTCTCTTCGTGGTCCCGCTGGCTGCCCATGTCGGTCGGATAGCGCTGATCGGGATCCCCAGGTGGGGCCCAACGGAGTCCGTGGCTGCGCACGAAGGCGTTGACCGCGGCCAGTTCACGCAGCTGCGACTCGATGTCGGTCAGCTGGCTGCCGTAGATCTCCCGCGGCAGCGCTGCGTCGCCGAACGCTGCCGCAATCGATGCTTCCTCCGAACCAGCCGCGGCAATAGCATCCCAGATCGGTTGCGCTATCAGGGCGAAGACGAGGGCGTCGCCATCCAGAACGGCCAGCGGCAGGATCGTGAAGCGTTCCTCGGCGCAACTCAACGACCAGGAGTTCTCGATGAGGTCGATCAGCGCATCGAGGTTGAAGTCGTCGTTGAACACGACGAGATCTTCCTGCGGGTGAATCCTGGCCGTGAATCGTCCACTGCGGCTCTGACGCGCGAAGTACTCATAGACCAGCTTCGAGTTTCGGTCCTCTCGGATGCCGTCGATCGTGCCGTAACCGTCGTACTCACCCGAGAGTCCCAGCGTGATGGGCTCGTAACCCGTCGGGGTGCACCGCAGGATGACCGCGGTGGCACCGACGAAATCGACGCTGACACCGGTCAGGATGCATCTGCAGTCGTAGAAACCCATGGCCGAATCTTGACACGGCTGGGGACGGATCCTGCGCACCACTTTTGCATCGAAAGCGAAGCAGAACTCGGGTGCAGGACTATCCCGTGGACTATCCCGCGGTCACCGCCAGTACCCGCTCGGCCAGTTCGGGCCGGCACACGATCAGGTCGGGCAGCGTCGGATCGGCCGAGTTGTAGACCAACCGCGAGCCGTCGATGCGCGAGGTGTGCAGGCCGGCCGCGCGGGCCACCGCGACGGGCGCGGCCGAATCCCACTCGTACTGACCACCGGCATGCACGTACACATCGGCGATCCCCCGGATCACCGCGGCAACTTTGGCTCCCGCCGAACCCATTTCCACCAGGGTTCCGCCGAGTGCCTCCTTCACCGCCAGCGCCACCGCGGGCGGGCGGGTGCGCGACACCACGACCCGCGGGGGGCCGTCGAAGGGAGGCGGTGCGGCCGTCTCGGGCGTGGACAGCGTGGTGTTCTGCGCGGGCAAGGCAACTGCCCCCGCCACGAGTTCGCCTGCGCTCCACAGCGCCACGTGCACGGCCCAATCGTCGCGGCCGAGTTCGGAGAACTCCCTGGTGCCGTCGAGAGGGTCGACGATCCAGACCCGATCGGCACTCAGCCGGGCCGGGTCGGCCCGTTGATCGGCCGTGGCCTCCTCCGACAGCACCGAGTCACCGGGACGCTGTGCCGCCAACTCAGCCATCAGAAACTCGTGAGCCTGCTTGTCCCCGGCCGCCTTTCGATCGGCAGCCGGGGCATCGGCAAAGTCGGCGCGGACATCAAGCAGCAGATCCCCGGCTCGGGTGGCCAACCGCGCGGCCAGCTCGTGATCGTTCACGAGAGTGATTCCAGCAGCTCGATCACCTGTTGGGCCAGCTCGTCGGTACTGAGGTCCGGCGTGAGCCGCAGATCCGGGTTCTTCGGCCGCTGGTACGGGCTGTCGATACCGGTGAAGTGGGTGATCTCACCGGCACGCGCCTTGGCGTACAGGCCCTTGGGGTCGCGCCGTTCGCAGTCCTCCAGCGGGGTGTCGCAGAACACCTCGTAGAAATCGAGACCCGCATCGGTGGCGACCTTGCGCGCGAGTGCGCGGTGCTCCGCCAGTGGGCTGATCGCGGGGACCAGCACAACCTGGCCGGAGTCGGCCAGAATGGCCGCGATGTGGGCCAGCCGGCGCTGGTTCTCGGCCCGGTCGGCCATCGAGAAGCCCAGGTCCGCGTTCAGCCCGTGGCGCAGGTTGTCACCGTCCAGAACGTATGCCGGAACACCCTTTTCGAGCAGCTTCTGCTCGACGAGCACCGCCACCGAGGACTTACCCGACCCGGACAGACCGGTGAACCACACGGTGCGGCCCTTCGACAGCCGATCCTCGGCGGTACACAGCGACTCGTGCCGAACCGTGTTGGGGCTCGCAACGTCGTGGCGCGTCTCACGCAACACCATTCCGGCGCCCACGGTGCCGTTGGTGGTGGGATCGATCAGGATGAACGATCCGGTGGCGGCATTGCGGCTGTATTCATCGAGCAGCAGCGGCGCCTGGGTGCGCAGCGAGACACGGCCCAGCTCATTGAGTTTGAGCGCGGTCGCGGACTTGTCCCGGTGCAAGGTGTTGACATCCAGGCGGTAGTCCAGCCCGGTCACCTTGGCCCTGGTGGTGCGGGTGGTGTGCTTGACCAGGTATTCACGGCCGGGCTCCAGTGACGATCCGTCGGCCATCCAGCACACCGTGGCGTCGAACTCCTGGGCGACCCGAGGCTGGTTGTTGGGCCGGGCGATCATGTCGCCGCGGGAGATGTCGATGTCGTCGGACAGGCTGATCGACACCGCCATCGGCGGGAAGGCCTCGTCGACCACACCGCTCGGGCCGTCGATCTGGGTGATGCGCGTGGGCTTTCCGGCCGGCAGCACAATCACGTCGTCCCCGGGACGCAGTACACCGCTGGCCACCGTGCCGGCGTAGCTGCGGTGGTCGGCGTGCTCGTGGGTCTGCGGCCGGATGACGTACTGCACCGGGAAGCGCACGTCGACGAGGTTGCGGTCACCGGCGATGTAGACGTCTTCCAGGTGACTCAGCAGCGACGGGCCCTCGTACCAGGGCGTCACATCGGATTTGGTCACCACGTTGTCACCGTTGAGCGCCGACATCGGGATGGTCGTCACGTCGTGCACGTCCAACCGGGCGGCGAACGCATGGAACTCGTCGCGGATCGCCTCGAAACGTTCCTGGTCCCAGTCGATCAGGTCCATCTTGTTCACGGCCAGCACGATGTGCTGGATGCCCAGCAGCGACGCCAGGAACGCGTGGCGGCGCGACTGCTCGAGCAGTCCGTGGCGGGCGTCGACCAGCACGATGACCAGTTGTGCGGTGGAGGCCCCGGTCACCATGTTGCGGGTGTACTGGATGTGCCCCGGGGTGTCGGCGATGATGAATTTCCGCTTGGCCGTGGCGAAGTAGCGGTAGGCGACATCGATCGTGATGCCCTGCTCCCGCTCGGCGCGCAGGCCGTCGGTGACCAGTGCCAGATCGGTGTAGTCGTGGCCGCGTTCCTTGGAAGTCCGCTCGACGGCGGCCAGCTGATCCTCCATGACCGCCTTGGAGTCGAACAACAGCCGGCCGATCAGGGTGGACTTGCCGTCGTCGACGGAACCCGCGGTGGCGATGCGAAGAAGCGTCGACATCAGAAATAGCCCTCTCGCTTGCGATCTTCCATTCCGGCCTCGGAGATCCGGTCATCGGCGCGGGTGGCGCCACGCTCGGTGAGCCGGGACACCGCGGTTTCGGCGATGACCTCCGAAACCGTTGCGGCCGTGGACTCCACACATCCAGTACAGGTGACGTCGCCGACGGTGCGGAACCGGACGGTCTTCTCGATCACCGGTTCGTCCTTGCGGGGCTGCAGGAACTTGTGCACCGCGAGCAGCATGCCGTCGCGCTCGAACACCGTGCGCTGGTGCGCGTAGTAGATGGACGGCAGCTTGATCTTCTCGGCGCCGATGTAGGACCAGATGTCGAACTCGGTCCAGTTGGAGATCGGGAAGGCACGGATGTGCTCGCCCTTGTTGTGCCGCCCGTTGTAGAGATTCCACAGCTCCGGCCGCTGCACCTTGGGGTCCCACTGGCCGAACTCGTCGCGGAAGGAGAACACGCGCTCCTTGGCACGGGCCTTCTCCTCGTCGCGCCGGGCACCGCCGAACGCGGCGTCGAACTTGTTCTCCCGGATACCGCGCAGCAGCGTGACCGTCTGGATCGGGTTGCGCGACGGGATGGTCTCCACCACGCGACCGGCGTCGATGTCGTCCTGCACCTTGGCGACGACCAGGCGCGCACCGTAGTGCTCGACGAGCTCGTCGCGGGCCTCGTAGACCTCGTCGAAGTTGTGACCCGTGTCGACGTGCATGACCGGGAACGGCAGCCGGCCCGGCGCGAACGCCTTGACTGCCAGGTGCAGCATGACGATCGAGTCTTTACCCCCGGAGAACAGCAGCACGGGCTTCTCGAACTCGGCGGCGACCTCGCGGATGATATGGATGGCCTCGGCCTCCAGCGACCGGAGGTGGCTCAGCTCATAATTACCTGAGCGGGCGGCTTCGGTTTTCTGTGCGGCGGTCATCACTTCCCCATTAAGTTGGTAGGAATGGCCAGAATTGCAAGCATGGCCAGGAATCTAGCTGTCCTGTCCCGCGGTGTCAACGACGCGCAACCGTCAGGCCCGATGCCCGCTGACGTGGGCACCGGCCTCTCGCGGCAGTCGCACCGTCGCGACCATGGTCAGCGCCAGCAACACGCCCAGGATCAGGTAAGTCAGCGAATACGAGCTCCACTGACTGAGCAGCAGCGCCGCCACCGCGATGCCGAGCCCGGCCGCCAGCTCCTGCACCGAGGCATTGAGCGTGTTGGCGTGCGTCAGATGCTCCCCGTCGACGTCCGAGAACGCCAGACTGTTGTAGGCGGTGAAGCCGATGGACCGTAGTGCCCCGCTCAGATAGAGGACGACTGCCATCGCCGCCAGCGGCAACCCCGGCCGCAGCGCGGCCAGCAGGCCGAAACATGCGACCGAAGCCAGCCCGTTGACCAAGAGCACGGTCCGGATGCCGAACCGGCGCATCAACGGTGTGGTCACCGGCTTGATGGTCAGATTCCCGGCGAACAGCGCGGCCACCATGACGCCCGCCGCCAGCGGCGTCCAGCCAAACTCCAGCTGGAACTGCAGCGGCAGCAGGAACGGCACCGCCGTGATCACCAGGCGGTACAGCGACCCCGCCACCACCGTGATCCGCAGCGTATGCACCCGCAGCACCCGCAACTGCACCAGCGGGGCCGACGCGGTGAGCAGTCGCCACACCGCGCCGACGAGCAGCAGGACCGCCGCGGCACCGCACCCGGTGACCAGTCCCCAGTCGGTCCCCGAGACCCGGACATTCTCCAGTGCGATCAGTGCCGCAGCAATCCCTGAACCGAGCGCCAGCAATCCCGGCCAATCCAGCGATCGGACCGTGGGCTGCGGCTCACCGCGGACCAGTTTGACCGCGAGAACGATTCCGATCACGCCGATCGGAATGTTGACCGCGAAGATCCACCGCCAGCTGCCCAGCGTCGCGATCGCCCCGCCCAGTACCGGCGCCAGCACCGGCGCGGTCAGGGCCGGCCAGGTCAGTAGTGCGATGGCCCGGACGAGGTCGGACTTGCCGCTGTGCCGCAACACGGCCAGCCGGCCGACCGGCACCATCATGGCGCCACCGACGCCCTGCAGGATCCGCATCAGCACCAGCATCGGCAGCGACATGCTCGCCGCACACCCGAGCGAGGCCAGCGTGAACACCGCGATCGCCCCGATGAACACCCGGCGCGTACCGAACCTGTCGGCCAACCATCCGCTGACCGGGATCAGCACCGCCACGGTGACCAGATAGGCCGAGATCGCCACGTTGACGTCGATGGCCTCGACGCCGAACGACGAGGCGATCAGCGGGATGGCCGGCGCGATGATCGTGGCATCCAAGATTTCCATGAACAGCGCACCGGCCACCAGCAGCGCCATACCCCTTGGGAACGACGGATTCACGGTGCGCTTACCCCGCAGGTAATTGAGACGCTGACCGCGGGCGACAGACACTGGCAGCCATGAGTATCCAGACCGGCCCGGCCGTGATGGCGCAGTTTCTGCCCCAGTCGCCCTTTGTGACCAAACTCGGGATCGTCGCCGAGACACTGGAAAGCCCCGAAGTCCGGCTGCGGCTGCCGTGGGACCCCTCGAACATCACGATCGCCGACATGGTGCACGGCGGTGCGATCGCGGCGTTGGCCGATGTCACGGTGATGGCCGCGGCCTGGGCCCGGGCCGAGGTTCCGGATTCGCTTCGCGGAGTGACGGTCTCGATGTCGATCAGCTATCTGGCACCGGCACGGGCCACCGATCTGATCAGCCTCGGGCGGGTGCTGCGCCAGGGCAGGTCCCTGGTGAACTGTGACGTCGATATCGTCACACCCGACGGCGAGGCGGTGGCCAAGGCCCTCGGGACGTACAAGGTGGGGTGAGCGGGCACCGAGAGTCAGGTGTGGTGGTCGCGACGCACTGACGAGGCATCCTCACAGCGTGACCTCGTTGAGCTTGCCGGTGGCGACGTCGAAGATGAAGCCGCGCAACGATTCATGCTTGGTGACGAACGGGCTGGCCTCGATGCGGCGCAACGACTGACGCACGTCCTCGGCCAGGTCGACGAAGGACTCGGCGGCCCAGTTCGGCTTGATTCCGGTGTCGTCCTGGATCTGCTGTTTGAACCCGTCATCGGTGAAGGTCAGCATGCCGCAATCGGTGTGGTGGATCAGGATGATCTCCTTGGTCCCCAGCAGCCGTTGGCTGATCGCAAGCGACCGGATCTCGTCGTCGGTGATGACACCGCCGGCATTGCGGATCACGTGCGCCTCACCGTCCCCCAAGCCGAGGATCCGGTAGACGTCCAGCCTGGCGTCCATGCACGCGACCACCGCAACGTGCTTGCTGGGCGGCAACGGCAACGGCCCGGAAAAGGTCGTGGCATAGACCTCGTTGTTGGCCAGGTACTGGTCGGTGACAGACATGAATCGACGCTAACCCGAGCCGTCACCCAGGGCCAGAGGCAGAATCAGGCTGAGCCGATGGGGTGCCCAGGCGGCGGCCGTCCTGCCGGGGGGATATGGACGGCCGCCGCGGTCTGGGCGTCAGGCGACAGGCGCCGACAGGTCGTAGACCGGGACCTCACCGACCACGCTCTTGGTGAAGTGTTCTTTCACCCAGGTGGTGATCTCCCCCGAGCTGCCCCCGGGGTCGCGCGGCGGTCCACCTCGACCTCCCTCGGGTCGATCAAGGAAGTAACGGACCTGGCCGTCGGCGACATACTGCTGGAACTGCGCGAGTGTGGGCGAGTCGTCGCTGCCGGTGAATCCGCCGATTGCCATCAACGACTCCCCCGTCTTGAGTTCGAGATCGCTGACCAGCATCGAGCCCACGCTCGCTGCGGCCCAACGACCGTCTGCACCCGCGATCAGCTCGGCCAGCGCCGGATCGTCGGCGCGCCCGAAGCCCCCGGGCCCGCCCGGACCGCCGCCCGGCCCACCGAACCCCATGTCGCGGTTGGGGCCCGAGGTGGCCATCGGCCCACCGCCGTGAACCTTGGCCACCGTCTCGATGGTGTAGGCCGCGGTCGCGGCGAGTCCGAAGACCATGGCCGCCAGCGCCACAGCGGCCGGCAGCTTGCCCGGCCGCTGGGCGACGAAGGCCATGGCAATCGCGGTCAACACTGAGCCGATCAACACGATCCAGCGCAACGCCGGCAACCAGTCCGGAGTCCGGTTCAGTAGTACGAATGCCCACACCCCGGTACCGGCCAGCATGGCGGCCAGAACCACGCGAGCCGCGAGTCGTGCACGCACACGCCATAATTCGACGACGGATATGCCCACCACTGCGGCGACCCCGGGCGCCAGCGCCACGGTGTAATAGGGGTGGATGATCCCGTCCATGAAGCTGAACACCACCGCGGTGACCAGCATCCAGCCACCCCACATCAGCAGACCGGCCCGCGGGCTCGCCGTCCGCGCCGTGCGCCGGGTCAGCCACAGCGCGGCGACCAGTCCGAGCAGCGCGGCAGGCAACAGCCACGAGGCTTCAGTGCCCATCGACATTCCGAACATCCGGCCGATGCCCGGGTCACCGCCGAACATCAGGTTGGCACCACCGCCGGGCCCGTGACCGAACCCGGGACCGGGCCCGCCCGGGCCGGAACCGTGGCCGGGCCCTGGGCCCTCCTGGCCCAGGATGCGTTGCAGCCCGTTGTAGCCGAATGCCAGTTGCAACAGGCTGTTGTCTGTCGATCCGGCGATGTAGGGCCGCGAGTCCGCCGGCCACAGCGCCACCAGCGCGATGTACCAGCCTGACGAGACGATCATCGTCGCCGCACCGATCAGCAGGGTGCCCAATCGTTTCCACACGCCGACCACCGGCGCGGCGACGAGGAACATCAGGGCCAGCCCGGGCACGACCAGGAAGGCCTGCAGCATCTTGGTCAGGAAGGCGAAACCGAGTGCACACCCCGCCAATGCCACCCATCCCGCGCTGGCCCTCGCCGACACCGGACCGACCGCACGGACCATGAAGTAGGCCGCCAGCACCAACAGCAGCACCAGCAGTGCATCGGGATTGTTGTAGCGGAACATCGAGGCCGCCACCGGTGTCAGTGCCAATGCAGTACCGGCGATCAGGCCGGCGCCGGGGCCGCTGGTGCGCCGCACGGTGGCATAGAGCAGTGCCACCGCACCCACACCCATCAACGCCTGCGGCAGCAACATGGTGAACTCGTTGAAGCCGAACAGCCGGCCCGACAACCCCATCGCCCACATCGCGGCCGGCGGTTTGTCCACTGTGATGGCATTGCCGGCATCCAGCGATCCGAACAGCCAGGCCTTCCAGGACTGGGTGCCGGCCTGGGCGGCGGCGGCGTAGTAGCTGTTGGCCCACCCCGAGGAACCGAGCCCCCAGAGGTAGAGCACCGCTGTGCCGACCAGCAGAGCCCAGTAGGAGGGGCGAATCCAGCGCGGTGTCAACGCATTCGGTGATTCCGCAGACTTCGTGGCGATGTCGGGTGCCGCGTCGACGATGGTCATAGTCCTGTCCCTCGATTCGGCCCGGTGGCCCGCCGCGTCCGCGAAGGATGGAATACCCACCCGCGCAACAGGACGAAACGCACCACGGTGGCCAGCAGATTGGCTGCCACCAACACCGCGAGTTCGACGCCGCGGTGCGGTACGGGCGCCACGACGTGCAGCAGCCCGAGTGATCCGCTGGTGATGGTCAGCGCGATCCCGAACACCGTAAGGCCCTCGAGGTGATGGCGGGTGGCGTTGCCCGACCCGGCGATCCCGAAGGTGAATCGACGGTTGGCTGCAGTGTTTCCGATCGCGGTCACCAACAGGGCGATCAGGTTGGCCGCTTGTGCGCCGACACCGGCCCGCATCGCGGTGAACAACAACAGGTAGGCGAGCGTGGAGACCACACCGACCGCGCCGAAGCGGACCACCTGACGCAATAGCGACCCTGGGGCGGCCGACTTCCGCGATGACCCGAGCTGCGCAGCAATCGTGTTCACCGGAATCGAGCCGTTGGCGAACCCACGCAGCAACCGGCCGATGCCCTTGAGGTCGGCGGCGGCGGTGGCGACGATGTCCACCCGGCTGTCCGGATCGTCCACCCAGTCCACCGGAACCTCGTGAATGCGCAGCCCGCTGCGTTCGGCCAGCACCAGCAGCTCGGTGTCGAAGAACCACCCGGTGTCGGCAACATGGGGCAGCAACCGGCGGGCGACATCGGCCCGAATCGCCTTGAAACCACACTGTGCATCCGAGAACCTCGCCGCCAGAGCCGATTTCAGGATCAGGTTATAGCAGCGCGAGATGAACTCGCGCTTGGCGCCGCGGACCACCCGTGAGCCGCGGCCCAGCCGGGTGCCGATGGCCAGATCGGAGTGGCCGGAGATCAGCGGTGCCACCAACGGCGCAAGCGCGGCCAGGTCGGTGGACAGATCGACGTCCATGTAGGCGAGCACCGGTGCGTCCGAGGTCGACCACACCGCGCGCAGTGCCCGTCCGCGCCCCTTCTCCTCCAGCCGGACCACCCGCACGCCATCGAGTTCGGCGGCCAGTTCGGCGGCGATCCGTGGGGTTTCGTCGATGCTGGCGTTGTCGGCGATGGTGATGCGGACCGGCACCGCGAAGTTCTCGGCGAGATACCGGTGCAGCCGGCGCACCGAATGGGCGAGTACGGCCTGCTCGTTGTACACCGGCACGACGATGTCGAGCACCGGAACTCCGGCCTCTCGGGCGGCGAGTGTGGCGTTGGGCCGCGACGCGAACTGAAAACGCTGCTCGGGTTCTTCGACCAAAGTTGTCATGAGTTCATCGTTCTCCGCAGGCTTGTGATCCGGGTGGGGCGAAGCTATGCGCCGGCTATGTGTTCGTCGCACGCTGAGTCAGGTCGTAGATGGTGACGCCGTCGACGGTGACCGGGTTGTAGTGGGCCTGGACCCATTCCGCGATCTTGGTGGCCGCTTGACTGCCGCTGGGGGTGTGCCCGCCGAACCCGCCGGCCATGATGCGGGATCGGATGAAGTAGTGGACGGCGCCGTCATCGACGAGGCGCTGGAACTCCTGAAGCGTGGGCGCGGGATCGGTGCCGTTGAAGCCCCCGACCGCCATCACCGGTGCGCGGGTGGCCAATTGATAACCCGCGGCATTCGACGAACCCACCACGGCCGCCGCCCACTGGTAGCGGTCGGCATCGGCTGCCAGCGTCGCGGTCACCGTCGGCCCGGGTTCGGGGGCCGCGAACATCCCCCCGAATCCGCCACCACCGCGTGATGGACCGACGGACGGTATCGCCCCAGTGTGCGCGCTGGCCGCGGTGGCGATCGAATACGCGGCCGGACCGGCCAGGCAGGCCGCGGCCGCCAGCATCGCCGTCACCCGCACCATCGGGCGCTGCAACCGCCCCACCACGAGCAACAGTGCCGCGGCTCCCACGCCGACCACTGCCACCGCAGCCCGCAGCCACAGATACGCATCGCCGTTGCGGGCCAAGAGCACCGCGGCCAGGATCGCGGTCACCAGCACCGCACCCGACATTGCCGTGGCGGAGCGGATGTCGGCACGGTGCCCCCATAGCAGCGTGGCGCCGATGCCGATGACCGCACCGATGGCGGGGGCCAGCGCCACGGTGTAGTAGGGATGGACGATGCCGTTCATGAAGCTGAACACCACGCCGGTAACCAAAAGCCAACCGCCCCACAGGAGGAGAGCGGCGCGGGTCGGGTCCGTGCGGGCGGCCCGGCGGGTCAGGTAGAGGCCGGCCAACAGACAGATCAGCGCCGCGGGCAGCAGCCAGCCGATGTCGGCGCCCATCTGCGATCCGAACAACCGGCCCGGCCCGACATCGAAGTTGAGGTTGCCCAGGCCACCGGTTTCGTCGCCGGTGAGCCGGCCCAAACCGTTGTAGCCCAAGGCCAATTCGACGATGCTGTCGTGCTGCGAACCACCGATGTAGGGCCGCGACGAGGCCGGCCAAAGCTCCACCAACACCAGATACCAGCCACCGCTGACGACCATGGCGGCCCCGGCGGTGACGACGTCGAGCACACGCCGGCCCAGCGGGCGGTCCCCCGCGATCAGCGCCGCTGCGGCGAAGGCGGGCAGCACCAGGAACACCTGCAGCATCTTGGCCAGGAAACCGAAGCCGAGCGCAACCCCTGCTCCGACGAACCACCACCGGCTGGCGTCCTTTTCGATTCCGCGCTGCACGCAGTACGCCGCCACCACGAGCAGCAGCACCAGAAGCGCATCGGGATTGTTGAACCGGAAGATCAACGCGGCCACCGGCGTCAGCGCCAGCACCGTGCCGGCCAACAGCCCGGCCCACGGTCCGGCCGCCCGGCGCACCGTCGCGTAGAGCACCGCGACCGCACCGACCCCCATCAGCGCCTGCGGCACCAGCACGCTCCACGAACTCAGCCCGAACAGGCGCACCGAGAGGTCGGTGATCCACAATGCCGCGGGAGTCTTGTCGACGGTGATGGCGTTGCCGGCGTCGCTGGACCCGAACAGCATCGCGGTCCAGTTCTCGGCGCCGGCCTGTGCGGCGGCCGAGTAGAAGGCGTTCGCCCACCCGCTGCGCGACAGGTTCCACAGATAGAGCACCGCGGTGCCGGCCAGGAGCACCGCGAACGCGATGCGGTGCGCGATCGGTGTCGGGCGGCGGGGCCTGGAGGAATCGGGCGTTGCCACCTGCACCTCGGCAGCGGGAAGCGCGGCAACAAGGGTCACGTCCCCATCGTTGCCGCGGCCGCTAGGTGCCCGATTGGTCCGTCCTGTGCGTGCCCTGTGAGCTCTCGCCCGGCAGCCGCACCACGAACTCGGTCGACCCCGCTGTACTGCTCACCTCGATGATGCCGCCGTGCGCCTTGACCACCGCGGCCACGATCGCCAAGCCCAACCCGGTGCTGCCCCCGCGCCGCGAACGCGACGAGTCGCCGCGGGCAAACCGTTCGAACACGTCGGGCAGCAGTGTCGCCGGGATGCCGGGACCGTCGTCTGCGACGGCCAGCAGCACCGCACCGGCGTCGGGCTTCAGCGACACCGTGACCGAGGTACCGGGAGGGGTGTGCGTGCGTGCGTTGGCCAGCAGATTCGCCAGCACCTGATGCAGCCTGGCCTCATCGCCTTCGACCACCACCGGGTTCTCTGGCAGGTCCAGCGACCACTGATGGTCCGGGCCGGCGATGTGGGCGTCGCTCATTGAGTCGACGATCAGCCGGGACAGATCGACGCTGTCGCGTTCCAGCGGCCGGCCGGCGTCGAGGCGCGCCAGCAACAGCATGTCCTCGACCAGCTGCGTCATCCGCGTCGTCTCGGACTCCACCCGGTTCATGGCATGGGCCACGTCGGCGGGCAGGTCATCGCGCTTGCGCTGGGCCAGCTCGGTGTAGCCCCTGATCGCCGCCAGTGGCGTCCTCAATTCGTGACTGGCATCGGCGACGAACTGGCGCACCCGGGTCTCACTGGCGTGCCGGACCGACAGCGCGCTGGCGATGCGGTCGAGCATCCGGTTCAGCGAGGTCCCGAGTTGGCCGACTTCCGTGTGGGCGCTGGCCGGGTCGACCGGCACGATCGGCGTGGGCAACTCGACCTCGCCGCGGTCGAGCTCAAGATCGGCCACGCGACGCGCGGCCGCCGAAACGCGTGACAGCGGGGCCAATTGGCGCCGGATGATCAGGGTGCCTGCGGTCGTCGCGGCGATCAGCGCGATCACCGCCAGCACACAGAACATCCCGAGCACCCACAACAGGGTGTCGTCGACGACGGCGGTCGGCAGCCCGGTCACGATGGTCTGCGGGCCGCCGTGGCGCGGATGCAGGCCGATCAGCCGGTAGCGGCCCAGCCCGTCGAGGTCGACGGTTTCGGGATCCCGGGTTGCCGGGATCTCGGACAGCTGGACCGCCGCCGCCGCGCTGATCTCGACCCGGTCCCCCTCAGCGGTGATCACCCCCGCGTCCACCGGCCGGTTCGGCGCCACTACGGCCCCGACGGTGCGTGCGGCCTGCCCCGGTGCGTTGAGGAATCCGGGACCCGGGCCGTCCTCGGGGTCGAAGGGTACGCGGTGATGACGGTGCATCCCCGGCGGCGGCGGGGTTCCCGGTGGCGGGGGCGGCAATTCGAAGATGGCTGCCGATCGCCGGCCGCCCTCGATCAGCTGATCGTCGAGCTGGTTCATCAGAAACCGTTGCAGCGCAAACTCTGTCGCCACCCCGATGGTCGCGCACACCACGGCCAGCAGGACCACCTGGGTGACCACCAACCGGGCGCGCAGCGACCAGGTCCGCGGTGACCACCACCGGGTGGCGCTCGTCGGCCCGGCCGTCACCTCAGCGCGCGGGCCGGAGGACATAACCCGCACCGCGCAGTGTGTGGATCATCGGGTCGCGTCCGCTGTCGATCTTCTTGCGGAGATACGAGACGTAGAGTTCGACGATGTTGGACCGGCCCCCGAAGTCGTAACTCCAGACACGATCCAGGATCTGGGCCTTGCTCAACACCCGCTTGGCGTTGCGCATCATGAACCGCAGAAGCTCGAACTCGGTGGCGGTCAGTGTGATCGGGTCACCTGCGCGGGTCACCTCATGACTATCCTCGTCGAGCACGAGATCGCCGACGACGATCTTGGCGCCGCCGTCTTCACTGGTCACCCCGGTACGCCGGAGCAGCGCCCGCAACCGCAGCACCACTTCCTCGAGGCTGAACGGCTTGGTGACGTAGTCGTCGCCGCCGGCGGTGAGGCCGGCAATGCGGTCCTCCACCGAATCCTTGGCGGTCAGCAGCAGCAGCGGCAGGCCGGGAATCTGTTCGCGGAGTCGGCGCAGGACGTCCAGACCACTCATATCGGGCAGCATCACGTCGAGGACGACCACATCGGGTGGGTTCTCCCGGGCCGCGGCGATCGCGCTCGCACCATCGCCTGCCGTGGCAATGTCCCAGCCCTCGTAGCGCAGCGCCATCGACACCAGTTCGGCTAGTACGGGCTCGTCGTCGACCACCAGGACCTGGATCGGTTTGCCATCGGCGCGGCGCATGACGGCGCGCCCGGACTCGGAATCGGTGCCATTGGTCGTCGTGCTCACCCGCTCATTATTCGCCCGCTCGTTAGGCCCAGACTGAGCGCTATCTATGCGCCCGCTGTGAAGAAATGCCATATCGGGGGCTGAGCCCGCACACAGCCGACGCACAGACAGCACCGGCAACGTGGACCGCATGAGCATCCGAACCACAGTCGCCGCAGCAGGCATCGCGGCGGTTATTGCGGGACTCGGCGGCGCGGCGGTGTATGCCGCCACCGATACGCAGGGCCCGGGCGGCGGGCCGGGAATGGATGGGCGGCACTCCGGCCGGCCCGATCCCGCCACGATCCACAGCGAGGCAGTCCTGGCCGACGGCGGCGGCTACCGTACGGCGCTCACCCAGACCGGCACGATCACCGAGCTGAGCGCAACCTCGGTCACCGTGCGCAGCGACGACGGATTCACCCAGGCCTACGCCCTGCCGGACGCCGCCAGGCCCCGGTTCGGGGTCAACGACCGGGTCCTCATCCAGGCCACCGCCACCGGGCGGGCACCGGCGGACAAGCCAACCGTCACCAGCATCGGCGAGGCGCGCGCCCGTTAACCGTTGCCGTACCCATCGGGCAGCTCCACTTTCACCGTCGGCTTCGCGAAAGAGGTCTCGAGTTCGGTGGGGGCCGTTGACTTCGTCGCGGTTTCACCGACATTGACCGCCGGAACCGCTCGACTGCTCGGCGCCTCGGCCACCATGGCGCCGAATGCGCCCATCACTGCCAGTGCGATCGCTCCGACGCCGGCCATCGCGTACTTGGTCCGCTTGCTGCGGTCGTCTCCTGTCACCCGGACCTGCCTACCGGGGCCCGCGGGTCAGGTAAACCACCCGCCGTATGCACCGGCTGGCGAGATCAGTCGAGATCAGTGTGGTGTGGCAAACCCCGGTGGCGTGGTCGCCGAGACCGTCGGCGAGGCCTTCGACGTCTCCGGGGCGGTCGGTGGAATCGTCGGAGTGACCGTGTTTCCAGTGGTGACAGCCGGCGGTTCGACCCGCTGTTGCGCTCCGATGAGGCCATCACCCAACCCCACCCCGACCACCGCCGTGGCTAACCCGCTGATCGCTCCGATCCCGGCGGCGATCAATTTGAGATTTCGCTGATTGTTTCCCTTCGCGCTACCCAATGCGCTCACCTCCGCAGCGACGTATAGCCGCTGCGGCCGGAGGTGAAACCACAACGCCTCACCCGGCGGTCAATGCGTGACGGCGAACCCGGACGGCGGCGTGTAGCCCCTCATCGCAGGCACGGCCATCGACACCTCCGGCGCGGTCGGAGGCGTCGTCTCCGTGCTGGTCTGGCCGACGTTCATGTGGGATCCGGAAGCCAGGGGCTGTGCACCCATCCCCAGGTGAACGTCCGAGACCGCTCCGAACACGCCCAGCCCCACCACTGCCGCACCACCGGCGACTGCAGCGACCACTTTCACCTTATTCAGTCCGCTGACCTTCATGTATTTCAGTGAACGCCTGATTTCTATATCGAAGCTGTGAGCCCACTACCAGTTACCCACCGAGCACGGGCGCGCCGAACGCACACATTGCTGCGGTGACCGGATTCCGGTTCCCTGCTGCTCTACCCTGTCTGGCATGCAGCCGTGGGCAGGGACGACCGGATGACGCGCTTTCTGGCGCGCCGGCTGCTCAACTACATCGTGTTGCTGGCCCTGGCATCGTTCCTGACGTTCACGCTGACGTCGCTGAACTTCAAACCCCTCGACAGCCTCGAGCAGCGCAATCCGCGGCCGCCGCAGTCCGCGATCGACGCCAAAGCCGCCGAACTCGGACTGGACCAGCCCATTCCGCTGCGCTACGCGAATTGGGCCGCCAACGCAGTCCGCGGCGACTTCGGCACCACGGTGACCGGCCAACCGGTGGCCGACGAGTTGTGGCGACGCATCGGCGTGACCCTGCGGTTGCTCGTCATCGGCGCGATATCGGGCGCCGTCATCGGTGTGGTGGTCGGGGCCTGGGGTGCGATCCGCCAGTACCGACTGTCCGATCGCGTCATCACGGTGTTGTCCCTGTTGGTGATCAGCACGCCATCGTTCGTGATCGCCAACATGCTGATCCTGGCCGCGCTCAACGTGAACTCGATTCTGGGCGTTCAGATTTTCGAGTACACCGGCGAAACCGCGCCGGTGCCCGTCGGCGGCGCCTGGGACCAGTTCGTCGACCGACTGCAGCACCTCGTGCTGCCGACGTTCACGCTGGCGTTGATGGCCATCGCCGGCTACAGCCGGTACCAGCGCAACGCGATGCTCGACGTGCTCGGCCAGGACTTCATCCGCACCGCGCGGGCCAAAGGGCTGACCCGGCGTCGCGCCCTGTTCAAGCACGGGCTGCGGACCGCACTCATTCCGATGGCCACCCTGTTCGCCTACGGTGTGGCCGGATTGGTGACCGGTTCGGTGTTCGTCGAGAAGATCTTCGGCTGGCACGGCATGGGCGAATGGGTGGTGCAGGGCATCGCCACGCAGGACACCAACATCATCGCGGCCATCACGGTGTTCACCGGCACCGTGATCCTGGTCGCCGGCCTGCTCTCCGACGTCATCTACGCGATGCTCGACCCGAGGGTGAGAGTCACATGACCCAGACCTCCGCTCCTACCGGTGACGCCGCCGCCGCCCGCTCGGGTCTGCACACCGAGCAATTCGCCACCCGGCGCACCCTGGTGTTCCGCCGGTTCCTGCGCAACTGGCCCGCCGTGGTTTCGCTGGCACTGCTCGTGATCATGTTCGTGGCCTGCTACGCGCTGCCATCGGTGCTGCCCTACAGCTATTCGGACCTCGACTATTACGCGCTGCAAGAGCCGCCGTCGACCGACCACTGGTTCGGCACAAACGCGCTCGGGCAGGACATCTTCGCCCAAACCCTGCGCGGCATGCAGAAATCCATGCTGATCGGCCTCTGCGTGGCGTTCATCTCGACCGTCATCGCCGCCACGGTCGGCTCGGTCGCCGGATACTTCGGCGGCTGGCGCGATCGCACGCTCATGTGGATCGTCGACGTACTGCTGGTGGTACCCAGCTTCATCCTCATCGCGATCGTCACGCCGCGGTTGAGCCAGTCCGATCGGGTGTTCTGGCTGATCGTGCTGCTCTCGGCGTTCAGCTGGATGATCAGCTCCCGCATCGTGCGCGGCATGACCCTGAGCCTGCGGGAGCGCGAATTCGTGTTGGCCGCCCGCTATATGGGTGTCAGCAGCCGGCGCATCATCGTGCGCCACATCCTGCCCAACGTGGCATCCATCCTGATCATCGACACCGCGCTCAACGTCGGCGTGGCCATCCTGTCCGAAACCGGTTTGAGCTACCTGGGATTCGGCATCCAGGCGCCCGACGTATCGCTGGGTACCCTGATCGCCGACGGCACCAAATCCGCCACCACGTTCCCCTGGGTTTTCCTGTTCCCCGCCGGGGTGCTGGTACTGATCATCCTGTGCGCCAACCTGATCGGTGACGGCCTGCGCGACGCCCTCGACCCGGGCAGCGGCCGGCTGCGCCGCAAGAAAGCACGCCGATGACCCGACTACTCGAAGTATCCGACCTGACGGTGGACTTCCCCACCGACGCCGACGCGGTACACGCGGTGCGGGGCCTGAACTTTCACGTCGACGCGGGTGAGGTGGTCGCGCTCGTCGGCGAATCCGGCGCCGGGAAATCGGCCAGTGCCATGGCAGTGGTCGGGTTGCTGCCCGAATTCGCCGAGATCTCCGGATCGGTGCGGCTACGCGGTGAGGAACTGGTCGGATTGTCCGACGCGCAAATGTCACAAGTCCGCGGTAACACCATCGGCACGGTGTTCCAGGACCCGATGTCAGCCCTCACCCCGGTCTACACCGTGGGCGATCAGATCGCCGAGGCCCTCACTGTTCACCACCGCGACCTGGGCCGGCGCGCAGCCCGCACCCGGGCCGTCGAACTGCTGGAGCTGGTCGGCATCGCCCAACCGGAACAACGCGCCCGATCCTTCCCGCACGAGTTGTCCGGCGGCGAGCGCCAACGCGTGGTGATCGCCATCGCCATTGCCAACGACCCCGACCTGCTGATCTGCGACGAACCCACCACGGCCCTCGACGTCACGGTGCAGGCCCAGATCCTCGACGTGCTCAAGACCGCGCGCGACGTCACCGGCGCCGGCGTGCTGATCATCACCCACGATCTCGGGGTGGTGGCCGAATTCGCCGACCGGGCCCTGGTGATGTACGCCGGCAGGGCCGTCGAGGACGCTCCGGTGGCCCAGCTGTACGAGAAGGCCCGGATGCCCTACACCGTCGGCCTGCTCGGCTCGGTGCCGCGGCTGGATGCCCCGCAGGGCACCCGCCTGGTGCCCATCCCCGGTGCACCGCCGTCGCTCACCACGACGCCGCACGGTTGCCCGTTCGCCCCGCGCTGCCCGCTGGCCATCGACGCGTGCGAGGCCGCCGAACCCGAACTCATCGAGTTGGCGCCGGATCACCACGCTGCCTGCATCCGCACCGATCAGGTCAGCGGACGCAGTGCCGCCGAGATCTATCAGGTACCCAGCCCCGCCGGCACCACCGCTGAGAAACCTTCCGGCGACACCGATGTGGTGCTGCGGGTGCGCGAGCTGACCAAGACCTACAAGCTCACCAAAGGCGTGGTGCTACGCAGGCAGGTCGGTGAGGTCCGCGCGGTCGACAACGTCAGCTTCGACTTGCGCAGCGGGCGCACCCTCGGCATCGTCGGCGAGTCCGGATCAGGGAAATCCACCACCCTGCACCAGATCCTGAATCTGTCTGCACCGCAATCGGGTTCGATAGAAGTGCTCGGCTCCGACGTGGCCACCCTGAGCCGGAAGACGCGCCGCACCCTGCGCACCGACCTTCAAGTGGTGTTCCAGGATCCGGTGGCATCACTGGACCCGCGGCTGCCGGTGTCAGATGTGTTGGCAGAGCCGTTGACCGCCAATGGTTTCGACAAACCGCGGATCGACGGACGGGTCACCGAGCTGCTCGAGTTGGTGGGCCTGCGCCGCGCGGACGCAGGCCGCTACCCGGCCGAATTCTCGGGCGGGCAGAAGCAGCGCATCGGGATCGCCCGCGCCCTGGCCTTACAGCCCAAGATCATCGCGCTCGACGAACCCGTCTCCGCGCTGGACGTCTCCATCCAGGCCGGGATCATCAACCTGCTGCTGGACCTGCAGGACCAGTTCGGCCTGGCCTATCTGTTCGTCTCCCACGATCTGTCGGTGGTCAGGCACCTCGCCCACGATGTCGCGGTGATGTACCAGGGCGCGGTCGTCGAACAGGGCTCCGGCGATGAGGTGCTCGCCAACCCACAGCACGCCTACACGCGCAAGTTGCTGGCCGCCGTGCCACAGCCCAGACCCGCCACCAGTTAGGTATTGCCGCATCCTCGGGTTGCTACATCTAGCATCGGTGGGGTGTACGGGTTCAAGGGATTCAAGCTCCAGCGCATCGCCATCATCGGAGCGGTCACCGCACTAGCCCTGGCCGGGTGTTCAGGCGGTGACCGGGAAACCCCGTCGCCAGGCGGAAACGCTGAGGTCGGCACGACCAACGACATCAATCCGCAGGACGTTGCGAACCTGCGCCAGGGCGGCAACCTGCGCCTTGCCCTGACCGAGTTCCCGTCGAACTTCAACCCGCTGCACCTCGACGGGAACACCGGCGACGTCGGGTCGCTCACCAGGCCCACGATGCCCCGCGCCTTCGTGATCGCGGCCGACGGATCGGCGACGGTGAACACCGACTACTTCACCAACGTCGAACTGACGGGCACCAACCCGCAGGTGGTCACCTACACGATCAACCCCAAGGCCGTGTGGTCCGACGGCACGCCGATCACCTGGGAGGACATCAAGTCCCAGGTCGAGGCCAACAGCGGAAAAGACCCTGCGTTCGTCATCGCCGCCCCCAACGGTTGCGAGCGGGTGGGGTCGGTGACCCGCGGCGTGGACGACCGACAGGCCGTGATGACCTTCGCCAAACCGTACGCCGACTGGAAGGGTATCTTCGCCGGCAACGGCCGGCTGCTGCCCAAGAGCATGACCGCCACGCCTGAGGCCTTCAACAAGGCTCAACTCACCGCGCCCGGACCGTCGGCCGGACCGTTCATGGTGTCCAACATCGACCGGGGTGCACAGCGGATCACGTTGAGCCGCAACCCGAAATGGTGGGGTACCCCGCCGCTGCTGGACACGATCACCTATCTGGTGCTCGATGACGCCGCACGCATCCCGGCGCTGCAGAACAACACGATCGACGCGACCGGCACCGCGTCGCTCGACGAACTGACCATCGCGCGTAAGACCGCGGGGATCAGCATTCGACGGGCGCCGTCGGCCAGCTGGTACCACCTGACCTTCAACGGCGCGCCCGGCTCGATCCTGGCCGATCCGGCGCTGCGCAGCGCCGTCGCCAAGGGTATCGATCGGCAGGCGATCGCCAACATCACCCAGCGGGGTCTCACCGACAATCCGGTGCCGCTGAACAACCACATCTTCGTGGCCGGTCAGCAGGGTTACCGGGACAACGCTGCGTCGGTGGCCTTCGACCCCGACAAGGCCAGGGCCGAACTCGACGCGCTGGGCTGGAAAGTGCCTGAGGGACGGCAGTTCCGGGAGAAGGACGGCAAGGAACTCGTCATCCGCAATGTGTTCTACGACGCGGGCAGCACCCGGCAGGTGGCCCAAATCGCACAGAATATGCTCGGCCAGATCGGGGTGAACCTGAAGCTCGACACCAAGCCGGGCACCGGGTTCTTCACCAACTACATCATCAAGGGTGACTTCGACATAGCTCAGTTCGCGTTCCTCGGCGACGCTTTCCCGCTGAGCTCGCTGACCCAGATCTACGCGCAGGACGGGGCCAGTAACTTCGGCAAGATCGGCAGCCCGGAGATCGACGCCAAGATCGAGCAGACGCTGGAGGAGCTGGACCCGGCCAAGGCACTGGCCCTGGCCAACGAGCTGGACACGATGCTCTTCGAGGAGGCGTTCAGCCTCCCGCTGTTCCAGTCACCCGGAAACGTCGCAGTGCGCAGCAGCCTGGCCAATTTCGGGGCCCCCGGGCTGGCCGACACCGACTACACCAAGGTCGGTTTCGTCAAGTAGGCCGTTCCCGCGTTTTGGCGGTGGGCATCGCGGTCTCCACCACGGTGGCCGCCGCGATGGCCGACACCGCCACCCGGATCACGGGACGCGCAGGCAGGGCGTCCAACTCGGCGGCGGTGGCCGAAAGTTGTTCGGCCACACCGTCACGTACCGCACGGATCACCGCGAACGCAGCACGTTCGCGGGTGTCGATCACGCTGTGTACCACCGTCGGCATCCGAACCAGCACCGCCCCGGGGACCAGCGCCGCGATCCGCTCGGCAACCGCCGGCGGCGTGGTCAGATCCCGGCCACCGGACAGCACAACAGTGGGCCAGTGAAAGTCCGGTAACTCAGCGAGCAGGTCGAAAGGCTCGGCCTCGAACGGTTCGTAGAACTTCGCACTGCCGATCATGTCGGCCATCTCCAGCGCGGGATCCAGCGGCAGGCCATCGGGTACCCCGGCGTAGTTCAACTCGCGGAAGGCGATCCGCCCGACGAGGTCTACCTCGTTGCGGTACGGCGCTTTTCGCGTTGAGAGCCGGCTCAGGCGGGCCAGCCCCGACCACACCACGGTGCGCCCGCGCAGCAACAGGTCGAGTTGGCGGTCCAGCAGGGCGGCGCCGCCGAACCCGTACAGCAGGCCGGCCAGTTCTCCTCCTCTGGTGGCCAGTGCCCCGTCGGCCACCAGACGTCGGACCTTGGGTGCCAGGTCCGCGGTCTCCGGAACCGTGCCCTCCCACAGCAGACCGCGAATGGCACTGCGCATGGCTTCGATATCGGCGGTGGACAGCAGTGGCGAGTCCAGCACCATCGCCGCGACCCGGTCCGGATGCCGCACCCCGAAGCCAGCGGCGATGTAGCTGCCGTACGAGGTGCCGTATAGCACCGCCTCGTGCACGCCCGCGTCGTCGAGCGCCGCGGCGACGTCGTCGACCACCTGCTCGACGGTGATGGCCTCCGGCGGCAGATCCGCACCCGCATCGGTGTGCCGCGACATCCCGACACCGCGGTGCTCGATCATGATGACGTCGAATCCGGCGGCGATCGCACGCCTGCGCAACGAGCGGTACGGCTGGATCGATGCCACCCCGGGGCCGCCCGGGACGATCACCACCGGGTGCGCCGATTTGCGCCCGGCCCGCACGTAGAACAGGTCGAACTGCTCGTCAGAACCCGGACTGACCGAGCGTCGCACCGCCCGTACCCCCGGTAGCGCAGCCAGCTTGTCGTGCACCCGCCTGCGCTTGGCGCTCATCGTCATTGCGCTCCATTGTGCCGCGCAACGCTCAGATGAGATAGATGGCGAAAATCGCCCCGAACAGCACCACCAGCCAGCCGTCGGTGGCGAGTTTGAGCCACTTCGGTGCCGTCCGGACCTCCATGAACTGCCGGATGATCAAACGGGACTTGATCAGCGTCAACACGAGCACTAGCGCGGTGATCGGCACACTCGCCCGCAACGCGTCCGAATACTGCGCCGGTGCCAACCACCAGGATCCGACGGTGATGGCGACCAGCACGAGCCAGGTCTGAGTCACAGCCTTGTCGGTCATCGTCACCTCACCACGTACAGCAGGCCGAAGATGATCACCCAGAGCAGGTCCACCATGTGCCAGTAGACCGCGCTCGCCTCCACGACCGACGCGCGGCGGCGGGACGGATTGCGCAGCTCACGCACGATCACGCCCAACACGACGAGCCCGATCAGGACGTGGATCAGGTGCACACCTGTCAGCACGTAGTAGAACGAGTAGAACATCTCCGAGTTGGTGTGCCCGTTGCGGATCTTGACCACCCATTCATAACCCTTGCAGGCCATGAACATCAGGCCGCCGACACCGCCGGCGTAGGTGAGTCGGATTGCCGTTTCATGGCGGCCGGCACGGGCCGCCAGGACCGCACGAGCCACCAACCAGGAACTGGTCAGCAGGATCACGGTGTTGACGACACCGATCGTGATGTCGAGATGCTGTTGGGCACGCAGGAACTCGTCCGGATGCATGGTCCGGTAGATCATGAAGACGATGAAGTAGCCACCGAAGATGACCAGATCACCGAGCACCATCACCCACATGTGCCCGTCGCCGGGCAGGTGCTCCGACGACGCGCAGGGCCGTGAATCAGTTTGCGTCACTGCATTTTTCCTCACGATCGAGGGCCTGTCGGAGCAGCACGATCAGGGCAGATAACCAGACCGAGAAGACCACCACCGCCCACCAGAAGGCGATCGACCCGTTCCAGGCGAACGGCCCGGACTGGAACAGAAACATCTGGGTGGCGATCACCTCGGTGATGATCTGCCAGATGGTCACATAGGCGAACCATGCCGGGAAGATGTTGTTCTTGTCGTAGAGGATGGCGATCGCAAACACCAGATACGCCGCCGTGAAACAGCCCAACGAGCCGTTGTAGGACAGCATTCCGAGGTCATAGAGCAGGCTGATCAGTTCCGGGTCGCGGTCGGTCCGGAATGCCGCGGCGAGAAAACACACCGACACCAACAGGAACCCCGGCAGTGCGCCGACCCCCATGCCACCGATGTAGCCGTAGGCGAACACCGACCCCACTGACATGCGCTTGATCTGGTACGCAACCAGCCCGTTGGTCATCGCCGCGCCACCGAGCAGGATCAGCAGTAGGCAGAAGCCGATCTTGATGGTCAGCCCGTGTTCGGTGAAAAACGCCACTTTGTCGACCGCGGTGACGTCGGGGCGCGGCGGCGGCGTCACCCGGGTGAGGATGCAGATGATGACGCCGAAGACCCCGTACCACAGCGGAAAGAACCAGGTCATCAGACGCACGTCGGGTCTGCCCGGCGGCGCCTCGGTCAGGACGGTCACGCCTGCACCCGTCCCTCTACGACGCCCTCTGACACGGCCTGGCTGATCACCGCGCGGCGCAGCACGAAGAACATCACCACGACGAAGACTGCGAATGCACCGTTGCGCAACCAGAAGGCCAGCACGCCGTCCCAGGCCAGCGGTCCGGTGTGGAACACCGCCGCGCCCGCAGCCGGAATCATCGCCACCGCCGTGGCCAGCGAGTAGTGCCCCACCCAGCGGGGAAATACCGGGGCAGGCCCGTTGTCGAAGTAGACCGCCACCGCCAGCAGCGCGAATTGCGACACCACCATGCCGACCGGCGCGATGAACACGATCCAGGCCAGATCGTTGAGCAGCATGATCAGTTCCGGGTTACGGTCCGGACGAAACGCGGCCACCAGGAACAGAATGTTGGACAACGCGAAGATCGTGGCACCGCTGACCACCGCGGTGAGATAGCAGTAGGCGAACACATGGGTCTGGCCCTTCATGCGCTTCATCTGGACGACGATCACCATGAAGAACGGCAGGATCAGGATTCCGCACAGATTGAAGGTCACCTGGCTGAATCGGATCCACGCGGTGTGGTCGGCGTAGAACTCGGCGACCTGCTGCGCGTCCCAGGTCGGTGACATCGGCGGCCAGAAACCAGGGAACGCCAGCAGTGCCACCAGCAGCACGGCCCCGACGGCCGGCCCGGTCCACAGGCTCACCCACTGGGCCTTGATATTTCCGGCTTTCGGCAGGTCTTGAACCTGCTCCAGGATCTGCATCCGTACCTCCAAAACTGACTCCAGTCAGAACTGTGTTCTCCCGAAACCGTAATGGCAGCCACGTCATAAGGAAAGACCCATACTGAGTACAGTCAGTTATCTATTGCCGTAGCATCGAGCCGTGCTCAAGGCCACCGCCCGTAGCCGCAAAGGCTTGCAGACGCGGGAACGGTTGCTGGGCGCAGCGATCTCCGAGTTCAAACGCGACGGAATGGCAGCCGCCGATACGGCCGCGATCGCGTCGGCCGCCGGTGTCGCCCACGGCACCTTCTTCTTCCACTTCCCCACCAAAGAACACGTCCTGCTGGAATTGGAGCAGCGCGAGCAGCAGAGGATGGCCGGCGACCTGGCCCGGCTTTTCTCCGGACCGCACGGCGTCCGGGACACCCTGGGCGAAGCCGTGCGGATGCTGGAGACGCTCGAACGGCGCCTTGGCGGCCGGCTGTTCAAAGACTTTCTGGCCCTGCACTTTTCCACCACCCGCCCCCCGTCGGAGGAATGGACGCACCATCCGGCGATCGTCGCGGTGATCGAGGAGTTACAACGGGCTCAGGGGCGCGGTGAGATCCCGGCCGAAGTGGACGTGATGCACAACGGCGTGTCATTTCTGGTCGGCCTCTACGCGCTGCTGATCACCATCCCCGATGCCGCCGAAGTGCGGGCCCCGGTGATCGCCGAGTACTTGACCACGTACCTGTACGGCCTGCGGGTCCTGCCTGAGGTTCGGTCTTAGGTTCGGGCTGATCCAAACGCGTGCCCACCGGTAGCCGGTGCGGATACAACGGTGCCATGACCACCGTCGAGAACGTGAGCCGTGTTTTGCCCGGCACACCGGAATGGGCTGACCTGCTGGCCTCGATCGCAGCAGGGGCCAAGGACCGCGACCTGAACGACGAGAACCCCTTCGATCAGGTCGCCGCCCTCAAACGGGCCGGGTTCGGCACCCTCAGGCTGCCCGAGCCCCTCGGTGGCGCCGGGTTCACCGTGCCGCAGCTGTTCTCCGCGGTGATCGACGTGGCCAAAGCCGATCCCATTGTGGCCCATATCTTCCGGACCCACTTCTGGTTCACCGAGGAGCGGCTGCGCAGTGCCGACGACCCGGAGTCCAGGCGCTGGCTGGGCAAGATCGCCGAAGGCAAGATCTTCGGTAATGCATTCAGCGAGAAGGGCTCATTGGCTGTGGGCAGCCTGGTGTTCAACACCCGGTTGCTGGCCGACGAGGCGAACCCGGGTGCCTTCCGGCTGAGCGGAGAGAAGTACTACAGCACCGGCACCCTGTTCTCGGACTACCTGACCGTCACTGCCACCACCGACCACGACTCGGTGGCCAGCGTTCTGGTCCCCACCAACCGTGACGGAGTACGGCTCGTCGACGATTGGGACGGTTTCGGTCAGCGCCGCACCGGTACCGGCACCACGACATTCACCGACGTCACGGTCGCAGCCGACGAGATCCTCACCGATACCCCGTACGACGCCGAACCGGTGCCGACCGTGCAGTACGCCGCGCTGCAGTTGTTCATCCACGCGGTGGTCGCCGGCATTCTGGCCAACGTCGTAGACGACGGTGTGGCGCTGCTGCGCTCACGCGAGCGCAACTTCAGCCACGCCGTCACTGAGCGGCCCACCGACGATCCGCTGCTGCAACGCCAACTCGGTGTACTGGCCAGCACGGCCTACGTGGCGCGGGCCGCCGTGCTGGACGCGGCGGCGGCGATTGGCGCTGCCACGGATTCTGCCGTCGACGGCGTTCCCGACGCGCACCTGACCGCGGAAGCTCAACTCAAGGTCGCGAAAGTCAAGGTTCACTTGGACGACGTCGCCCCCGAAGCCGCCACCCGGCTGCTGGAACTCGGCGGAGCGAGCGCGGCCTCCCGGCAGCGCAACCTGGACCGGCATTGGCGCAACATCCGCACCATCACCCTGCACAACCCGGTGGCCTACAAAGCGCGGGTGATCGGCCAGAACCTGTTGCACGGCACGCCCATCCCGGCCAACGCCTACTTCTGACCCCTGGGCGATTTGTGCATGGCGGCGCGCACGCAATCCCGTAACCAGCGGTGCGCGCCGTCGGCGTGGTAGCGCGGATGCCAGGCCATGCTGAGCACCAGTGGTGGCAGATCCAGCGGGATGTCGAACGTCCGCAGCCCGAAGGTGTCGATGGCATGCTGCCCGATGCCGACCGGCAGCATGCCCACCAGGTCACTGTCCTTGATCAGGAACAGCCCGCCCGCCGGATTGGGCGCGCAGACCACCACGCGGCGATGCAACCCGCGCTCGGCGAGCAGATCGTCGACAGGCCCGCGCAACCTGCCGCGCCGGGAGAACACCACATGCTCGGCAGCGGCAAACCGCTTGAGCGTGACACGTTTTCCCAGCAGTTCGTGCCCCGCGCGCACAACCCCGACAAGCCGGTCGTCAACCACGTGCTCGAGGTGTGTCTCCGGCTCGGTGCGCCGGATCTGACCGATCTCGATATCGACGCTACCGTCGCGCAGCGACTGCGTGTCTTCGTGGCTCTCCCCCACGAACCGCACGGTGACCCCGGGTGCTTGCGCCCGGATCTGTGCCAACAACCGCGAGCCGATCGTGCTGAACAGACCCTCGCCAAGCTGGACCGCGAACGTGCGCTGCAGCGTCGCGGGCTCAGGGACATCCGGTGGGATGAACACGGCCCTGGCCTGCACTACGACATCGTGCACCGTGCCCTGCATCGCCAATGCGCGTGGTGTGGGAACCATTTCACGACCTGCCCGCACAAGCACCGGATCCCCTAGTATCCGCCGCAGCCGCGCCAGCGTCCGGCTCATCGCCGGAGCCGAGGTGTGCAGGCGCTGCGCCGCACCGCCGACACTGCGTTCGTCGAGCAACGCGTCGAGGGCGAGCAGCAGGTTGAGGTCGAGGTTCGGCTCCATTTTCAATTCCATTTCGGACAACTATTGATTACCAAACATGCACTGGAACGCAATCCACAACGAGAATACCGTGGACTGCATGACAAACACTCTGACCAGCGCTTCGGTAGCCACTGTGCTGCAACACCTTCTGACCGCCGAGCAGGAGAACGACCCGGCCGTGTTCGCCACGGTCGGCGGCTATCCGGTCGACACCGACGCCTCGCAGCGCGCAGACATGTTCAAGGACGTGTACATGTCAGTGTCCGAGGCCGGTGGGCAATTGCTCTATCTCCTGGCCCGCGCGACCGGAGCACGCAACGTCGTGGAGTACGGGACGTCGTTCGGCGTGTCGACCCTCTATCTCGCGAGCGCTGTACGCGACAATGGCGGCGGAACGGTGGTCGGCACCGAGCTGCAGCCCGAGAAAGCCGCTGCCGCACAACGAAACTTCACCGACGCCGGACTGGCCGACGTGATCGACCTGCGCGTCGGCGACGCGCGCGAGACCCTGGCCGACGTCGCGGGGCCGGTAGATCTCGTACTGCTCGACGGCTGGCCGGAACTGGCACTGCCCGTCCTCAAAGTGCTCGAACCCCATCTGAGGCCGGGCACGTTGATTTTGGTCGACGACATCAACCTGGATTTCGGCCACGACGTGCACGCCGCACTGCTGAGCTACCTCGCCGAATCCGACCACTATCTGTCCGTCACCCTGCCTATCGGTGACGGCATCCAGGCGTGCGTGCGACTGACCTGACGGTCAGCCCGCGATCAGATCGGCGGCCTTTTCCCCGACCAGCACGCTGGGCGCGTGGGTGTGGCCGCGGATGAGCGTCGGCATCACGGACGCGTCGGCGACCCGCAACGCCTCGATTCCCCGGACCCGTAGCTGCGGGTCGACCACGCTGCCCTCGTCGCTGCCCATGCGGCAGGTGCCGACGGGGTGATAGAGCGTGTGTGACACCGAGTTCAGTGCGTGCGTGAGGGTTTCGTCGTTCAGTGTGGACGCGTTCAGCGGACGGGCCACTTTGCCGATCACGTTCCGCAGTGCCGGGGCCTGGGCGATCTCGGCGGTGATCCGCAGGCCGGCCATCAATGCGGTGCGGTCGACCTCGTCGCTCAGGTAGCGAGGGTCGATGATCGGTTTGTCCATCGGGTCGGCCGACCGCAACGTGATGGTGCCGTGGCTGCGTGGCTTGAGCAGGATGGGGCCCATCACAATGGCGTGGCCGTACGGGTCGCCGATACCCTCGTCGAAGAAGGGCGCCGGAGCAAAGATCAGCTCCAGGTCCGGAAGATCCAATTCGGGCCTGCTGCGGACGAACCCGTACGCTTCACCGACGTTCGAGGTCAGCATGCCCCGGCGCCGGGCCAGATAGTTGATGAGCTCGAGTGGCTTCTCGGCGGCGAAGAGGCTGTCATCGCCGACATCGAATCCCAACGGAACCACCAGGTGGTCAAGCAGGTTGGCGCCCACGCCAGGCGCGTCCCGGATCACTTCGATGCCGTGGCCGGCCAGCTGGCCCCGGTCGCCGATGCCCGACAGCATCAGCAGTTGCGGGGAATTGATCGCACCCCCGCACAGGATGACCTCGCGGCGGGCCGTCACCACGTCCCGAACCCCGCCCTTCTCGAATTCGACCCCGACGGCGCGGTTTCCGGCGAAGACGATCCGCCTCACGGTGGCCTCGGTGAGCAGGTTGAGGTTCCGCCGCCGGAGGACCGGCTTGAGAAAGGCGTCCGCGGTGCTCCACCGGACGCCGCGACGCTGGGTCACCCTGGTCTCGCAGAACCCCTCGTGCCCGCATTCCCTGGCCGCGGCCAACCAGGCTGCCGTCGAACTGCGTGGGCTGCGCTGCGCCTCGATCATCAGCGGCCCGGCCTCGATGCGCTTCAGGTACTTTTCCAGGCCGGCGTAGTTCCAGTCCGCACCGGCGTGCTCGCCCCACTCGTCGTAGTCGGCGGGGAAACCCGGTACCCACATCATCGCGTTCATCGACGATGAGCCGCCGAGGGTCTTGCCACGCGGCCAATAGATCTGGCGGCCATCGAGTTCCGGCTGCGGCTCGGTCAGGTAGTCCCAGTCGACCTCGCTGCGGAACAGCTTCGAGAACGCCGCCGGGATATGGATGAACTTGTCGCGGTCGCGCGGCCCGGCCTCGAGCGCCAGCACCGAGGCATCCGATCGTGCACTCAGCCGGTTCGCCAGTACCGCGCCTGCCGAGCCGGTCCCCACCACGATGTAGTCAGCCTCCACGTGGCGGAGTGTATTGGCACGGTGCAGCCAGGCGCGACTAATTCGATGTGGTGGTCAGCTCGATGTGGTGCGCGCCGCCGACGGCGGCGTAGCGCTCCGGGCTGCAGGTCAACACGATGACCTGCCCGTCCCCACCGACCGCGTCGAACACCGCACCCATCTTGGTCAGGCGCTCCGGATCGGTGAAGCCGAGCGCGTCGTCGATGATGACGGGCACGCTGTCCTCCTTGGCCACCATCGCGGCACCGGCCAGCCGCGCGACGATCGCCAACTGCTCTTTGGCACCGCCCGACAGCGATTCGTACGGCACCGTGCGCCCGGACAGCGTGCGGGTCCGGATGTTGAGGTCGCTGTCGACGTCGACCTCGAAATCCTCACCGAAGACGAGCCGGCCCAACCGCTGCACCTCAAGGCGGAACGGATCAGCGTAGCGCTGACGGGTGGCGTCGCGGTGGCGCGCCATCACTGACCGCAACGTCTCGGCGGCACGGGCCCGGCGGTGCACCCGGAGGTACTCGGCGTGGGCGTGCTCGCGCTCGGTCTCGGCGGCATCGAGATGCCCCTTGCGTCCCTGGGTGCCGTACACCTTGAGTTGTGCCGTCAGCTCCCGCAGCCCGTCAGCCGCTTCCCTGTGGCGAGTATCCAGCACCTCGGCGCACCGGACTGCCTCATCGAGCGCGGACTTCACCGAATTCGGTGCGGTGGCAGATAATTCGGTGCGTAGATCGGCCATGCGGCCCGCGGTGGAAGTGGCCTCCTCGTCGGTGGTCTGGGCCTTGACCGCCAACTCGTCGTCACCGGCCTGCGTGCGCTGGACCTCCAACCGGCCGCCGGCCACCGTCAACTCGGCCTGCGCCGTGGTGAGCTTGTCGCGCAGCACGCTCAGGCGGGTCGACTTCTCCGTCAGCTTCTGGGCGGCCGCGGCGATCAACATACGGCTGGTCTCACTGTCGGCCACCGCTTGGCGGTGCACCGCCACCGCAGTGTCGAGTTCGCTTCGGGCGGAGACGATATCGGTGGGCCCGGCCAGCTCGAACAACCCGGCCTCATCAGGCTGCCCGGCACGCAGTTGCGCCAGCCGGGCCCGCAGATCCGCCAACTGGTCATCGCCGGTGAGCGCGTCGACAGTGGCGCGCAAGCGATCCCGGTTGCCGAGCAGTTCCCGGCGCCGGCCATCGAGGGCCCGCGCGGCATCGACGCCGTCGACTCCGGCGGCGGTCAACGCGGCAGTCAGTGCGTTCTGCGCCTCGTCGAGACGGGCCTGAGTCTGCGCGGCCGGGGTTCCCGGCACCACGCGCACCGTGAGTACCCCGGGCACGTCGATCTCGGTGTCGGCGGTGGTGTTGACCGACCACGGTTGGCCCGCCTCCAAAGACACCTGCACCTCGTCGACCCGGACATCGCGGTCAGCGACTGCCACGAGTTCGATGCGCGCCGAGGCCAGTTCAGCCTGCCCGGCGGCGCGTTCCACCGCGACCGCCGCCGCTTCGATCACCCGCATCCCCGCGGCGTCGAGCACGATCCCGTCCAGTTCGCGGTTGACCCCGTCGAGATCACGCACGCCGGCGTCGATCCTGGTCAGCCGGGCGGCCAAGCGGTCAGCTTCGTCCCGGTCGGCCATCCGCGTCAGGGTGGCGCGGGCGGTCTCCACCCGGGTTTCGTGCTCCTGCGCTGCCATCCGAGCCTGTTCGGCCACGGCCTCGGCAGCCTCGTGAACCTCACGGGCCGTGGTGGATTCACCGTCGGCCAGATTGAGCGCAGCCTGCAGCTCGGTGATGGTGGCGGCCCGCTCGTCGAGGTCGGCGCGTAGCCGTCGGCGTTCGGTGAGCGCGGCGGCGGCCGCGACCTGCGTCGCCCGGGCGGCCTCGGCCACCACCTCGGCCTCCTTGAGCCGTTGCATCAACGCGGCAACCGCCTCGGCCGCCTTACGGGCCGTGGTCAGACTCGCCTGGGCCGCTTCACGTTCACCGGCCAGTCCGGTGACCTCGACGCTGAGTTCGGCATGCCGGCGCACCGCGTCCTCGACCTCGGCCACCGCAGCGGCGCATTGCGCCACCTCGCCCTCGGCGGCCGCCAGTCGCTTCGTCACCGCCGCCCACTCGCCGGTGGGCCGCCCGGTGGCCGTGAAGTAGCGCAGATACTCCGCGTCGATGCGCTCGATCAGCAGCGGCTCGTCCCCTGAGAGCGCGACCGCCTCACCGGCGGCCACGTCCAGGGCCCGAGCCAACGCGTCCGAGCCGGACAGGTCGACCGGCGCGGTCGAGCTGGACTGCAAGACCCGTTGGGCCTGCCACAGGCTGGTGTCCACGGTCTCGGCGAGCATGGTCAGCACCCGCTCGTGCGCCTCGTCCCCGCTGAGCTGCTCGCGCACCGGTGCCAGCACCGTCAGCTGGGTCTCGGCGCGCTTGTGAAAGCGCTTGCGATACATGAAACGGTAAGGGCCCGTGGATATTTCGGCCATCACCTCAGCTCCGACGTCGGCGTGAGTCGGCTTGACCTGCTTGACTTCCTTCTTGCCCGAGCGGTCCTTGGCCTCGAGCAACAGATCCAGCGCCTCGATCATCGAGGACTTGCCGATCTCATTGGCACCACTGACCACCACCACACCGTGATCGGGGAACTCGATCTCGCGGTGGGTGACGCCGCGGTAGTTGGTCAGGACCAGGCGGTGCAGTTTCATGCCGCACCCCTGTCCACCAGACGCAGCAACAAGCCGAGCGCCGCCCGCGCATCGTCGGCTCCGGCCCCGTCGGTACGGGCGGTGGCCACCAACTCGTCCACGGCAGCCGCCGCGAATCCGCCGATGCCCAGGTCGTCGAATTCGCCGTCGGCGGGCAGTACCGCGATCTCGGTGTGCCGCTCCCACTCCGTGAGGGCTGCGAACAACCGGGCGTACCTGTCGAGGCAGGTGTCGAGCGCAGCCTTGTCCGTCACGGTCAGTGAGCCCGTCAACGCCAGGCGGACCACGGTGCGTTCCTTGTCCGCCAACAGATCCAGATTGAGATCCAGATCGGCCACGTCGCGGTCGGTATCCACCTCACGGCGCAGTGTGATGAAGCGCCAACGGCCCACCCGCTGCGAATCCACCCGCACCGGGCGGTGTGCATCGGTCTCGTCGATCTCGACCATCAGGACATACCCCGGATCGGATTCGATGTCGTCATAGTTGGTCACCTCGGGTGAACCCGAATACCACACCCGGCCGGTCGACCCGACCTCGGTGCGGGAGTGCTTGTCCCCCAACGCCACATAGTGCACCGCACCGCGCGCCAACGCGTCCTCGACGGCGGCCAGCCGGATCAGCGACGGCTTGTCCTTGTCCGGATCGAGGATGTCGACCCCGCCGTGGCCCACCACCACCCGAGTGGTCCCGTCGGCGGGCAGATCGGCCAACACGTCACCCACCAGGTCGGAGGTGGGCGCCTTGGACCGCCACGGAGCGGCAACGATCTGCAGCCCCGGCCGCACCTCGTGCACACCCGCGCGATCGAGGACCACGACGTTGTCCGGGCATTCCGCGGTGAACAGCGCGCTGGTGTAGACCGAGGCGGCGTCCAGCGGATCGTGGTTGCCCGGCAACAGATACACCGGCACCCCGATGCCACGCATGGCCTCAAGCGACAGGCTGACCTCGCGCGGAGCCAACTGGTTGTGCTCGAAGACGTCACCGGACACCACGACGAACTCCGCACCCGAGGCCGCGGCCACCGGGCCGAGGGCCGCGACCGCCTCCCGGCGCGCGGCCGAATAACGGGGCTGGGCCTCACCGTCACCGGTACTGAGGAAGTGACGGGTCATGCCGAGCTGCCAGTCGGCGGTGTGCAGAAAACGCATCGGCCCTGTCCCCTCTGTCTCCGTAAGCAAAGCGAGTGTAAAACCGGGTGCCGACAAGTCCCGGGACCTGCAGCGGCATGGCCTAACCTGGTTGGAATGATCAGTCCGATCAGAACCCTGCTGCTGATGCGCCACGCCAAGTCGGACTACCCCGACGGTGTCGCCGACCACGACCGCCCACTCGCGGCGCGGGGAATCAGGGAGGCCGGGCTGGCCGGAGACTGGATCCGGGCCAACTTCGCCGAGGTGGATGCGGTGCTGTGCTCGACGGCGACACGAACCCGTCAGACCTTGGAACGCACCGGCATCGAGGCGCCGGTGCAGTACGCCGAACGCATCTACGACGCCAGGCCGGGCACCGTCATCGACGAGATCAACGGTGTCTCGTCACGTTTCGGCACCGACCCGTCGACGGTTCTGGTGATCGGGCACGAGCCGGCCATGTCCGCCGTCGCACTCGGCCTGGCGGACGGCTCCAACCGGACTGCGGCGGAGAGCATTTCACTGAAGTTCCCGACCTCGGCGATCGCCGTGCTGCGCACCAACGGCCCCTGGGACGAGCTCGCGCTCGGCGGCGCGACACTCGTGCGCTTCCACGTACCCCGTTAGGAGTTGGTGGCCAGCGTCAGTTCCATGAGCTTGATGGCCATCGGGCAGGCATCGATCCCCGGCGCCTGCGGGTTGACCCACCAGCCGACCACGCCGGCCGCATCGCTGGCCACGCCGCATGCCCCGTTGAGCCCGCTGGGCCTCATGATGATCGAATCCACACCGGCGATCCGACGCTGTTCGATGGCGTACTGCAGCTTCTCGGCGGTCTGACGCTCGTTGTCCAGGCTGCCCTGCTCGTACCAGAACCGGGTGATGTCGACCAGGCCGGCCGGGTTGGCCGCCTGCCACCGGCACACCGCGCCGACGAACGTGCTCTGGATGTCCAGCGGGTCGGCACCCACCGTCTTGGCCAAGATGTCCGTGGTCAGGACATCACATTCCTTGAGCAGGTTGGGATAGGTCTTCTCGGACTTGTTGTTGCTCGGACCGCCACTGGACCCCTCCTTGGCGGCGGTGCCGTCCACGGTGCGGGAGCAACCGGTGAGCCCGACGAATACCGCCAGCACAGCGAGCACAGCCATGAGGCCCCTGATGGCACGCTGCATGCTCATTTGGAATTCACAATCGACTGGCGGGTCAGCTCCTTGGCCACCTCGCACGGATCAGGGTAGGGCTTCCGGTCGAAACTCACGGACCACTCGATGAAATCGTCGTCGAACTGGATGCCGATCTCACACAAGTTGACGTCGCCGGCCTTGAGCGGGTTCTCCCCGACCGCGATGAAACCGCCGTGACCCTCGATGTTGATGTCCTCCACGCTGGTCCGCGACAGTTCCTCGGTCTTGCGTTCCCGCCCGATCGGGCTGCCCCGGAACCAGGTGAACGAGAAGTGCGGGCCCAGGATGCTGCCGCCCTGCAACCACTGGCAGCCCGAGGAATTGGTCGCGGTGTTGACCAGTCCCTGAACTTGGGTCAACTCCGTCACCGCCTGATCGCTCACGCCGCCGCAATGCGGAAAGTGCGGGCCGTGGTTACCCGTGCCACCGGCACTCGGCGCCTCGGTCTGCGGAACCTGCGGGGCCGCGGGTTCGTCGGTCGAGCACCCGGCGAACACCGGGACCATTGCCGCAGCCAATACCGCCAAGGCTCTGGCATTGCGGAGTAGTGGCTTGGTGGCCGTGCGGACCGTCACGCCATGCACTGTAGCTGTAACACCTATGCCCTACACCGACATACCAACTGACCTGGACTTTCACCGACCCGGACACGGCGGCGGTTGCACACGACCGTCAACGGGCGGTGTGCAAGAGTAGCCAGATGCTCTGGGCGCTGCTGCGACAGTACGTGCGGCCGTACCGGCGGCTGCTTGCCATCGTCGCGGCACTGCAGGTGATCAGCACCCTGGCGTCGCTCTACCTGCCGACGGTCAACGCCGCCATCATCGACGACGGGGTGGCCAAGGGCGATACCCGGCGCATCGTCGAACTCGGCGCGGTGATGCTCGGTGTGACCGGTCTGCAGGTGGCATGCGCGATCGGAGCGGTGTTCTTCGGATCCCGCGCGGCCATGAGTTTCGGCCGCGATCTGCGCTCGTCGATCTTCCACCACGTCACCACATTCTCGGCCGAGGAGACCGCCCGCTTCGGCGCCCCATCGCTGCTGACCCGCACCACCAACGACGTCGGCCAGGTTCAGCAGCTGCTCCAGATGACCGCCACCATCCTGATCACCGCCCCGATCATGTCGATCGGCGGAATCCTGATGGCGCTGCACCAGGACGCCGGACTGTCGTGGCTGCTGCTGGTCAGTGTTCCGGTGCTCGGACTGGCGAACTACTGGATCATCACCCACCTGATGCCGATCTTCCGTCGCATGCAGCGGCTGATCGACGGCATCAACCGGGTGATGCGCGATCAACTGTCCGGCATCCGGGTGATCCGGGCCTTTGCGCGCGAACCGGTCGAGCAACGCCGCTTCGCCGACGCCAACCAGGCCCTGTCGGCCACCGCGCTGGAAGCCGGGCAGTGGCAGGCGCTGATGCTGCCGGCCACCACCCTGGTGATCAACATCTCCAGCGTTGCGCTGATCTGGTTCGGCGGGTTGCGCATCGACTCCGGCCACATGCAGGTGGGCTCGCTGATCGCGTTCCTGGCGTACTTCATGCAGATCCTGATGGCCGTGTTGATGGCGGCGGTCCTGGCGGTGATGTTCCCGCGCGCATCGGTCTGCGCCGAGCGCATCAGCGGTGTGCTGGGCACCCGGCCTCAGATCACCAGCCCCCCTGACCCACTCCGGCCGGTTTCCGTGGCTGGCGAGATCGTCTTCGACAACGCGTCATTCAGCTATCCCGGCGCCGATCGCCCGGTGCTGCAGCAGATCTCGCTGCGCGTCGGGCGCGGGACAACCACCGCCGTGGTCGGGTCCACCGGATCCGGCAAATCCACCCTGCTGGCCTTGATCTGCCGTTTCTACGATGTCACCGCGGGCGCGGTACGCGTCGACGGGGCGGACGTCCGTGAACTCGACCTCGAACAGCTGTGGTCCTCGATCGGCCTGGTCCCCCAGCGGGGCTACCTGTTCTCCGGGACCATCGCCGAAAACCTGCGCTACGGGGCTGCGCCCGGGCAGGAACTCACCGACGACCAGATGTGGGACGCACTGCGGATCGCGTCGGCCGACGACTTCGTGGCGGCCCACCCCGACGGGCTCGACCGCCCGGTGGCCCAGGGCGGCATCAACTTCTCCGGTGGGCAGCGCCAACGGCTCGCGATCGCGCGCGCCGTGATCCGCAGGCCCGCGATCTACCTGTTCGACGACGCGCTGTCGGCACTCGACGTACACACCGACGCCCGGGTGCGCTCCGCCTTGCGCGAGGTGTCGGCCGACGCCACCGTGGTGATCGTGTCGCAACGGATCTCGACCGTGATCGGGGCCGACCAGGTGGTCGTCGTCGAGGACGGCCGCATCGTCGGCATCGGCACCCACGAGTCATTGCTCGCCGACTGCCCCGCCTATGCCGAGTTCGCCGCATCACAGGCGGTCACCGCCGGGGGCCCGCGGTGACCGGGGCCGTGCTGCGCCGCAGCGGCACACCCGCCGCGCCGGTCGAACGCACCCGGGACTTCCGCGGGTCGGCCATGCGCCTGCTCAAACGCCTGGTGCCGCAACGCGGCCTGGCCATCTCGGTGGTGTTGCTCGGGATCGGCGGTATCGCGATCGGCGTGACCGGCCCACGAATTCTCGGTCACGCCACCGATCTGCTGTTCAACGGTGTGATCGGGCGCGAATTGCCCGCGGGGCTGACCAAGGAGCAGGCCGTCGCGGCGGCCCGGGCCCGCGGCGACACCACCTTCGCCGACCTACTGTCCGGGATGAACGTCGTTCCCGGCCACGGGGTGGACTTCGCGGCGGTGGCCCGCACCCTGGCCCTGGCGCTCGGCCTGTATGTGCTTGCCGCGGTACTGGTCTGGGCGCAGGCCCGGTTGCTCAACGTCGCGGTGCAACGCACCATGGTGGCGCTGCGCGCCGACGTCGAGGACAAACTGCACCGACTTCCGCTGTCCTACTTCGATTCCCGTCAGCGCGGCGAAGTGCTCAGCCGGGTCACCAACGACATCGACAACATCCAGGGCTCGGTGTCGATGACCATCAGCCAACTGTTGACCGCGATGTTGACGGTGTTCGCGGTGCTGGTGATGATGCTGACCATCTCGCCGCTGCTGGCGCTGCTGACCGTCGTCACCGTGCCGGTGTCACTGTGGGTGATCCGCTGGATCACCCGTCGCTCTCAACCGTTGTTCGTGGCACAGTGGCGCAATACCGGTCGGCTGTCGGCCCACATCGAAGAGACCTACAGCGGTTTCACCATCGTCAAGACCTTCGGTCACCGGGAGGCCGCCCAGCAGCGCTTCGACGAACTGAACGACGAGGTCTACCGATCCAGCATCGGGGCGCAGTTCTTCTCGGGACTGGTCGGCCCGGCGACGACGTTCATCGGCAACCTCAGTTATGTGGCCGTTGCGGTGGTGGGCGGTCTGCAGGTGGCAAGCGGACAGATCACCCTCGGCAGCATCCAGGCGTTCATCCAGTACGTGCGGCAGTTCAACCAGCCGCTGGGCCAATTGGCCGGGATGTACAACACCCTGCAGTCCGGGGTCGCCAGTGCCGAACGGGTCTTCGAGCTGCTCGACACCGAAGAACAGTCCCCTGAGCCGGCCGCGGCACTGGAAATCCGCAGCGGCCGGGTTGAATTCGACCGGGTGAACTTCAGCTATCTCCCCGGCACGCCGGTGATCGAGGACCTCTCCCTGCTTGCCGAGCCCGGCAGCACCGTGGCGATCGTCGGACCGACCGGGGCGGGCAAGACCACGTGCGTGAACCTGCTGATGCGGTTCTACGACGTCGATTCCGGCCGGATCCTCATCGACGGTGTGGACATCTCGACGGTCAGCCGGCAGTCGCTTCGGTCCTCGGTCGGCATGGTGTTGCAGGACACTTGGCTGTTCGGCGGCACCATCTACGACAACATCGCCTACGGCCGGCCGGATGCCTCCGAGGACGAGGTGATCGAGGCGGCCAGGGCGGCGTACGTGGACCGGTTCGTGCACACCCTGCCCGACGGGTACGCCACCCGTGTCGACGACGACGGCGGCGCCATCAGCTCCGGCGAGAAGCAGTTGATCACGATCGCCCGCGCGGTGCTGGCCCGGCCAAAGGTGCTGGTGCTCGACGAGGCCACCAGCGCGGTGGACACCCGCACCGAACTGCTGATCCAGCAGGCAATGGCCGAATTGCGCCGCGACCGGACGAGTTTCATCATCGCCCACCGACTTTCGACGATCCGGGACGCCGACCTGATCCTGGTGATGGACGCCGGCCGGATCATCGAACGCGGTACCCACGAAGAACTCATGTCACGCCATGGGCGGTACTGGGAGATGACCCAGGTTTAGTTCGTCGGCGTGCGTTAGGCGCCGGGGCCTTCGGCACGCAGATCGTCGACCGCTTTCATAGCGTCACGCAGCTTGTCCAGCCACTCCTCGGTGTGCTCACCGACCAGGCGTACCGACCACGCCAGCGCGTCTGAACGGGACCGTGCCACACCGGCGTCGACCAGGGTGTCGAGCACCTGACGTTCGGGCTGCTTGAGCCGGGTCATCACCGGTACCGCGATGTGCGTGAACAGGATTCGCTCTGGCTCTGCGTCGCCGGTACTGATCTCGACGCCCCACGAGACCTTTCGGTCGAACCTGTTCTGCGCCTCGTCCGCGATTCGCATGCGTTCGCCGCGCGTCTCCTCCCGGAACCGCGATGCGCGCCCGGAGGCACGGGCTTTGGTCTCGACTTCTGGATTGTCTGCGGCATCGGGGAGCCGGCCGATGACGGTGATCTCCTCACGGTCGACGACCACGGTGGGATCGCCCGTGAACCAGGTGTCGGGCAGTCGGCCCGCGAACCACTCGGCGGCCTCATCCGCGGACCGGCGATGGTGCTGATGTTTGTTCATGATTACATGATTACACTGTTACATCGCAGATGGGACGGCGTTCACCACCGGCGAACGCAGATTTTCTGCTTTCCGGGCTAGTTGCGCTTGAGCAGCAGTGCGGCGCCGCCGGCCAGCACCAGGGCGACCAGCAGGAGCCCGGCCCAGCCCGGGCCGGCGATCCACCAGACGGCACCCAGCAGAATGATCGCCGGCGACACCGCGAACAGCACCATGCCGGGGTGCTGCTTCAAGACCGCGAGCGCACCCTGGGCGCGGAGCGGGTCGATTTCCTTTGCCATGTCACCAGAATGCCAGGGCTACGTCGCGTTCGTAGCACTGTGGCGGCGCCGAGGCGAAAATTCCGCCACCTGGTTACACACACGACCCTCTGTAGCCTGGTGGCGAATTCTCCTCCACCCCGACGATTCGAGGGATGACTGTGAACGGAACCCCGCAACCCGGTTGGCTGCCCGATCCCGAAGGCCGCTACGAATACCGGTGGTGGGACGGACAATCCTGGACCGATCAGGTATCCCATCAGGGCCAGGCCGGCCGGGCGCCGATGGGCGCAGCGCCGCGGCAGCCGCAGCCCCAGCAGGCACAGGTGCAGCAGGCGCAGGCTCAACCCCAGGGCGACGGGTTCTCCGGTATCAGCGGGGATCTCGTCGACGGGCGGTTCAGTGAGAAAGAGGCGACCCCGATCGCCAACCAGAACCAGAAGATGCTGCGAGTGCGCCTCGGCGAACCGTTCATGGCCCGACAGGGCTCGATGGTCGCCTACCAGGGCAACGTCGACTTTGCCTTCGAAGGCGGCGGCGCATCGAAGTTCATCAAGAAGGCCCTCACCGGCGAAGGACTGCCGCTGATGCGCTGCCAGGGCTCCGGCGATGTCTTCCTGGCCGACCAGGGTTTCGATGTCCACCTGCTGCAGCTGTCCAACTCGGGTCTGTCGATCAGCGGCAAGAATGTCCTGGCCTTCTCTTCGAGCCTGGACTGGAACATCGAACGGGTCCGTGGCGGCAGCATCGCCACCGGCGGCCTGTTCAACACCACCCTGCGCGGCACGGGGTGGGTGGCGCTGACCACCGACGGCCCGCCCGTGGTGCTCGACGCTGCCGAGGCCCCGACCTTCGCCGACACCAATGCGGTGGTGGCCTGGTCGGCACACCTGCAGACTCAGCTCAAGACAAGCTTCAAGGCGGGTGCGCTGATCGGCCGGGGCTCCGGTGAGGCCGTGCAGGTCTCGTTCCACGGCAACGGTTTTGTGATCGTGCAGCCCTCGGAGGGCGTCACCGTTCCGATGCAGTGAGCGACGTGGGCGCCAGCTTCCCGCCGTCCCTCGTCAACGCGTAGAGCGCCGCCGCGGACACCAGCCCGATCGCTGTGAGGCCCAGCCACACCAGCTCGGCGAGGCCCGCGGCGCGCGCGGCGCCGATCAGCGAACCGGTGGCCAGGTTGCCCAGCAGGATCCCGACGCCGACAACGGTGTTGTAGAACCCGTAGTGGGTGGCGACCAGCCGATCGCCCGACAGCGCCACGACGGTGTCCATCTCGAACGGGAACACCGCAGCCGAGCCCAGCGCCAGCAGCGCCGACGAAGCGAGCAGTGCCGACACCGCGGCGGCGGTGCCGAACCGGCCGCCGTCAGGCACCACTGCCAGCGGGACGAAGGCCGCCGCCAGTACCAGCAGACCGACCACCAGGCTGCGCCGCGGCCCCCAGCGGTCGGCGAACCACCTGGTGATGCGCAGTTGGCCACCCACTGCGATCAGACCCGACACCACGAATATCGCTGCTACCAACGCAGTTTCGTTCCCGGGCCGCAGCTCCGCCGCCTGGAGCGGCAACGCCAGGTACACCTGGAAGGACAGTACGTAGGAACCGATCATCGCCACCGCGAACAATACGAACCCACGGTTGGCGATGACGCTGCGCCAGTCCTCGAGCACCGAACTCCGCTGCTCGACCGGTTCGGCACGGTGCCGCGGTAGGGCCAGCAGCTGAGCCACGGTGAGCACCGCGAACACTCCGGCCGCGACGGCGGCGGTCACCCGGAAATCGAAGGCCAGCAGCGCCAGTCCGGCCAGCGGACCCAACAGGATTCCGGCCTGGTAGAACACGTTGAAGGTGGCGAAGGCCTCGACCCGCCGATCACCGGCGTCGGCGGCCAGATACGCCCGCACCGCGGGGTTGAACAGGGCTCCGGCGAAACCTGTTGCCGCCGAGGCGATGAGCATCGCCGGCAACGAGTCCGCCACCACGAGCAGCCCGAACCCCGCGGTGCGCAACAGACACCCGGCGACGATCAGCGGTTTGTACCCCAGCCGGTCGGCCAGAGTGCCGCCGACGATGAACATGCCCTGCTGCGAGAAGTTCCGCACGCCCAGCACCAGACCCACCGCCCACGCGGCCAGGCCCAACGGCCCGGCCAGATAGCCGGCCAGATATGGCATCAGCATGTAGAACCCCAGGTTGATGCCGAACTGATTGACCATCAACAGCCGACTCGGCAGGTCGAAACTGCGGAACTGTGCGATGAGCCCGCTCATCCGGCGACCGCCGTCGGGTCGGCGACCGTCTCGCAGCGGGTCCAGGACTGCACCACACGATCGCCGGGGTCCTCGATCGTCTCGGGTTCGTCGGCCGGCTGATGATCGAGCAGACCGAGCTCACGGCAGTAGTCGTCGTTGTACACCGTGTCGAAGTACCGCTGCGGCCCGTCGGGAAACACCGCGGCAATCGTGGTGCCCGACGGATGGTTTCGGGCCGCCCAGCCTGCCACCAGGCCGACCGCCCCGACGCTCCATCCCCCACTGGCGTAGTACGTCGACGCCAGCGTCCGGGCGGCCCACACCGCATCAGCCGGCGCGACCCAGTGGACCTCGTCGAACGCGCCGTAGTCCACATTGCGCGGATAGATGCTCGAGCCGAGGCCCCGCATGACGCGGGTCGCGGCAGGCTGACCGAAGATGGTCGACCCGATCGTGTCCACCCCGATCAGGCGCAGGTCCGGGTTGAGTTCCCGCAACACCCGCGCCACACCGGCCGAATGCCCGCCCGTACCGACCGAGCAGACCAGCACGTCGACCCGGCCGATCTGGGCGTTCAGCTCCAACGCGAGCGGCCGGTAGGCCTCAACGTTGTCCGGGTTGTTGTATTGGTCCGGGTACCAGGAAGTGTCGTCGGCCGCGAGCAGTTCGGCCACCCGGTCCCGTCGGGCCTGCTGCCAGCCCCCGGTGGGATGCGGCTCGGTCACCGTCGAAACCTCGGCACCGTAGGCGGTCAGCATGCGCTCGATGATGGGCTCGAGACCCGGATCGGTCACCAGGGTCACCGGATGGTGATAGATCGTTCCCGCGAAGGCAAGGCCCAGCCCCAATGTGCCACTGGTTGATTCGATGATGCGGCCACCGGGTTTCAGGTCACCTCGAGCGCGGGCCTGCTCCACCATATGCATGGCGGGCCGGTCCTTCATGCCGCCTGGGTTGAAACCTTCGAGTTTGGCCCAGAATCCGCGCCCGGCATCGGCGAACGGAGTGGACACCCACAGGGTGGGAGTGTGGCCGACCATGGTGTTGGGCCCACGGTTTCGGCGCAGAATGTGGAAAGAACGGGTGGACAGGGCATGGTTCATGGATTCGTCGATTCTGTATCGGACCGCGCAGAGCGCGGCGACTGACCTGGACAGCGTCGAGACGCTGTCTGTCAGCGGCGCGCGATACAGATCCGGAGCAGAAGTGCTTGCCCGGCGAGTGGGATCCGATGACGGTCAGGTGGTCCCCGCTGCGCCCGAACGGCGGTACACCCGCACAGCACCGCGCAGCCGACGATGAGAACGACCACCGAGAGGGCTGCCACCGCGAGGGAGTTCCTCGGTAGTACAGCGGCGGTGAATCCGTCCGGCAGGTGCGAAGCGGCATCGTCTCCGATATGAGGATGATCGAGCATCAGCCCACTGCTGTCGACACCGATTGCCGCAGCGACCGGGTGCGGCGGATGCGCCGGGTGATCGTGATCGGTGATCTGGACCAGCCCGGCAAACGCGGCCGCCCACAGGACGATCGCCATCAGGGCTGCGAGCCACTTCATCGGAAACGTCTCAGCCGCAGGCTGTTGCTGACCACGAACACCGAGGAGAACGCCATCGCCGCACCGGCCAGCATGGGGTTGAGGAGACCGGCCGCCGCCAGCGGCAACGCGGCGACGTTGTAGGCGAACGCCCAGAACAGATTCCCCTTGATGGTGGCCAACGTGCGCCGGGACAGCCGGATGGCATCGGCGGCGGCCCGCAGGTCACCACGCACCAGGGTCAGGTCACTGGCCTCGATCGCCACATCGGTGCCGGTGCCCATGGCCAGGCCGAGGTCTGCCTGGGCCAGCGCTGCGGCGTCGTTTACGCCGTCGCCGACCATGGCCACCACCCGGCCCTCGTCCTGCAACCGTTTGATGACATCGACCTTGTCCTGCGGCAGCACGTCGGCGTACACCTCTTGCACGCCAACCTGTTCGGCGATCGCGTGCGCTGCCGCCTCGTTGTCGCCTGTCAGCATGATCGGCTCCAGACCGAGGGCGCGTAGTTGCCCGATCGCCTCTTTCGAGGTGGGCTTCACCGCGTCGGCCACCACCAGCACGGCGCGCGCCTGGCCGTCCCACCCCACGGCAATGGCCGTGCGACCCTGGCTCTGCGCCTCGCGCATCGCAGTGTCCAGGTTCGGCGGCAACCGCTGTCCCCAGTCGGCGAGCAGTTGACGTCGCCCGACCACGAGGGCGTGGCCGTCGACGACACCCTGTACCCCGAGGCCCGCCACGTTGGCGAAACCCTCCACCGCCGGTAGCTCCCCGAGCTTGTCCCGGGCGCCGTTGGCGATGGCCCGGGCGATCGGATGCTCGGAACCGTCCTCGACCGCCCCGGCCAACCGCAGCACCTCGGTGGGATCCTCACCGGGCGCGGCGAGCACGTCGAGCAGCGTCATCACTCCGGTGGTCACCGTCCCGGTCTTGTCCAGCACCACGGTGTCCACACGGCGGGTGGACTCGAGCACCTCGGGCCCCTTGATCAGGATGCCTAGCTGGGCACCGCGGCCGGTGCCGACCAGCAGCGCGGTCGGGGTAGCCAGGCCCAGTGCGCACGGGCAGGCGATGATCAGCACCGCCACCGCGGCGGTGAAGGCCGCAGCCACCGATCCGCCGGTCCCCAACCAGAAACCGAGTGTTCCCACCGCCAGCGCGATGACGATCGGCACGAAGACCGCGGACACCTTGTCCGCCAGGCGTTGTGCCTGTGCCTTGCCGGATTGCGCGTCCTCGACCAGCTGGGCCATCTGGGCCAGCTGGGTGTCGGATCCGATTCGCTTGGCCCGCACCACGAGCCGGCCGCCCACATTGACCGTGGCACCGACCACCTGATCGCCGGGACCGACTTCGACCGGGACCGATTCACCGGTGAGCATCGAGGCGTCCACCGCCGACGAACCCTCGACCACCTCACCATCGGTGGCGATCTTCTCGCCGGGCCGGATCACGAACTCGTCACCCACGGCCAGTGACTCGATGGGAATGCGTTGTTCCACACCATCTCTGAGGACCGCGACGTCCTTCGCGCCGAGCTCGAGCAATACGCGCAACGCGGCCCCGGCGCGCCGCTTGGAGCGTGCCTCGAAGTACCGTCCGGCCAGGATGAAGGTGGTGACGCCCGCGGCGACCTCCAGGTAGATGTTGCCGGTGCCGTCGGTCTGCGAGATGGACAGCGAGAAAGGATGCGTCATGCCCGGCACCCCGGCGGTACCCCAGAACAGGGCATACAGCGACCAGCCGAACGCCGCGATGGTGCCCATCGAGATGAGCGTGTCCATGGTGGCGGTGCCGTGTCGCAGATTTGTCCAGGTGGCCCGGTGGAACGGCAATGCGCCCCACACCACGACGGGTGCGGCCAGGGTCAGCGAGAGCCACTGCCAGTTGGTGAACTGCAGCGCGGGGATCATCGCCATGGCCACGACCGGGATGGTCAGTACGGCTGAGACGATCAGCCGGTTGCGCAACGCGGCGGTTGGATCGTCCTCGGCATGGCTCTCGCCCGACTCGGTGGCGGGCAGTTGTGCTGTGTAGCCCGCGGTTTCGACGGCCTCGATCAGCTGCTCGGGCGTGACTTCGCCCGCGACGTCGACGGTGGCCTTTTCGGTGGCGAAGTTCACCGTGGCGCTGACGCCGTCCAGGTGGTTGAGCTTGCGCTCGATGCGTCCAGCGCATGAGGCGCACGTCATTCCGCCGATCTCCAGTACGACGTGTCCGGTGGCGGCACTCACGCTGCCCCCTCGACAGTGAACTCGGCGGTGCGCACCGTGTCGCGGTGCTTGAAATCCAGGAACAGCCGGTACTCGCCGGTGCTGGGAAGTGTGGCGTGGAACGCGATCTGCGGCCCCGGCGCGGTGGCTGGGTCGGCCGCATCGCTCATCGGATGGACGTGCAGGTAAGTCAGGTCCGACGCGCGCACTGCGACCAGATGCCCGTAGGCACCCAGGTAGGGCTGCAGGTCGGTGACCGGCTTGCCGTCCCGGCTGACCGTCAGTGTCAGCGCCGAGGGCTGCCCGGCCTTGGCGACCCCGGCGAGGGTGACCGTATACCCGTCGACGGTGGCGATGTCGGCCGGCGCGGGCAGCGGTTGCGGCCGGTACCTACCGGCGACGGTCAGGTCCGCGCCGAGGGTGACCGCATGCCCGTCACCCGGCACGAAGTCGGCGAACACCCGGTAGTCCCCGGGCTGGGCCAGATCCAGCGGAACAGTCCACGTGCCCGATTCGTCGAGCACCGGATGCACATGTTGATAGTCGGCGAGGTCGCGCCGCACCACGATCAGATGCAGCAGCTTTTCGTGACTCTCGACGTACTCGGTCACCGGTGCTCCTGCGCCGTCGACGATCCGGAACCGCAGTGGCACCGCGGTACCGGACGGCAGCGCGGCCTCATCGAGTCGAAGCGTGTACGCCGCGGTGTGACCGGAGTCGTGACCGGCGGCCGGGGCGCTGCTCGGCGTGATCGCCGAGCCGATCCCGAACGACACGGCGAACACCACGACGAGTCCGACGACGAACCCGGCGAGCTTCTGCGGCGCACTCATGATCGACTGTGGTTTCAGCCTGCGACGGCGTAGCCGGCCTCGGCGACCGCGTCGCTGATGGCGGACGGATCCAGCTGGTTGTCGCTGCCGATGGTCACCAACCCGGTCGACAGATCGACCTCGACGGTGTGCACACCGGGGATGCCGCCGACCTCTTCACGCACCGACGTGACGCAGTGCCCGCAGGTCATGCCGGTGACGGTGACGGTGTGGGTACTCATGCAATTTCCTCCTGAACCAGCTTCGTTGTCGATTCATACTATACCCCCCTAGGGTATTAATTCCACATGTCCCCCCGGTCGGCTCCTGCACTATGGGCTCATGGAGCAGACGCCGGGCGGCTACCGGGCCCTTGTGGTCGACGACGAGGCCCCGTTGGCCGAGGTCGTCGCGAGCTACCTCACCCGCGAACAATTCGAGGTCACCATCGCTCACGAGGGATCCGAAGCGCTGCGCCTGTCCCGCGAGGTCGACCCCGACGTGGTCATCCTCGACCTCGGCCTGCCCGGCATCGACGGCGTAGAAGTCTGTCGACAATTGCGCACGTTCTCCGACGCCTACGTGGTGATGCTGACCGCCCGCGACACCGAGATGGACACCATCATCGGCCTGTCGGTGGGCGCCGACGACTACATGACCAAACCGTTCAGCCCGCGGGAACTGGTGGCCAGGATCCGGGCCATGCTGCGCCGGCCCCGCGTCGCCTCGCCCGGGGCGGCCGACGGCCGGGTGTTCGGGGCGTTGCGCATCGACGTCGACGGTCGCCAGGTGTTCCTCGACGACGAACCGGTCATGCTGACGCGCACCGAATTCGATGTACTCAGCGCCCTCTCGGCTCGACCCGGCGTGGCGCTGAGCCGCCGCCAGCTCCTCGAATCCGTGTGGGAAACCACCTATGTCGGTAACGAACACCTTGTCGACGTCCATATCGGTCACCTCCGCCGCAAACTCGGCGACGACCCGGCCGATCCGCTGTACGTGATCACGGTGCGCGGCGTCGGATACCGCATGGGTACCGGGCAGGAGGGCCAGCGATGACCGTCGGCCTGCGTACTCGGCTGCTGTCGGCCCAGGCCCTGGTACTGGTCGCGGGTGCCGGCACCACCGGCTTGGTGGCCGCCATCGTCGGACCGCCGCTTTTCCGCGAACATCTCCACCGCGCAGGGGTTTCCGGCGACTCGGCCGAACAGATGCACGCCGAAGAAGCCTACGTCTACGCCACGGTGATCTCGATCGCGGTCGCGTCCTGCGTCGCGATCCTGGCCGCCCTGATCGTCACCTGGTACGTCGGCAGGCGCCTGCAGCGGTCGTTGACCGAGGTGGCCCAGGCCGCGACTGCCATTGCCGACGGCCACTACGACTCGCGGGTGCCGCCGGCCCATCTCGGCAATGAATTCGACTCCCTGGCGAGTTCTTTCAACCAGATGGCCGGGCGTCTGGAGGCCGTCGAAGCCGGCCGCCGCAGGCTGTTCAGCGATCTTGCGCATGAGATCCGAACTCCGGTTTCGGTATTGGAGGCCTACTTCGAGGCCATCGAGGACGGCGTGAGAACCCTTGACCCCGAGACCGTCTCGATGCTGCGCCAGCAGACCCACCGGCTGGTCCTGTTCGCCGGCGACGCGGCCGCCTTGGCCAAGGCCGAGGAGAACCCGGCCACGATCATTCCGGTACCGGTGGCGGCGCACACCGTGCTGGCCTCCGCCGCCGCCGCGGCCCAGGACCGGTTCGACGACAAGGGCGTCGCGCTGGCTTGGCGGGCAGCCGTGGACCTGCCGGCGCTCTGGGCCGATCCCCACCGGCTCGCTCAGATCCTGGGCAACCTGCTCGACAACGCACTGCGGCACACCCCGGCCGGCGGGCAGGTGACGATCAGTGCCGCCACCGGCGTCGAGAGCGGCACCGTCACACTGACAGTGACCGATACCGGCGAGGGCATCCCTGCCGAACACCTGCCCCATGTCTTCGAACGGTTCTACCGGGCCGACACCGCACGTGACCGTGACCACGGCGGATCAGGCATCGGGCTGGCGATCGTCAAGGCCCTGGTCGAGGGGCACCGCGGGCGGATCGAGGTGGCCAGCCCGGCGACCGGCTCGGGCGCCGGGACCACCTTCACGATCACCCTGCCGACCAGCTAGAGCGAACCCAGGATCTGGTGCATGGTGTCGATCTCCTGCTGCTGCGTTTTCACGATGGTGCGGGCCATCTCGACCGCAGCGGGATATTGACCGTCCTTGATCTCATCCTGAGCCATGGTGATCGCACCCTCATGGTGAGCGATCATGTGCGTCAGGTACAGCTTGGCCGCCTCGGCGCCCTGGGCGTTGCGCAGCGCGGTCATATCGGCCTCCGACACCATGCCCTGCATGGCGGGCATGTCGCCGTGGCCCATATCGCCATGACCCTGCTGCGGCATCGGCGGCATCGGCGGGTTGCCCCACAGCTTCAGCCAGCCCTGCATCTGCGCGATCTCCGGGGCCTGAGCACCCTTGATCTGGGTGGCCAGCTCGGTCACCCGCGCATCGATGCCCGGCTTGGCCAGCAGCACGTCGCTCATCTCGACGGCCTGTTGATGGTGCGGAATCATGTGCTGGGCGAACATCACATCGGCGTCGTTGTGAGCCGAGTTGTCCGCTTGGCCCGGGGCCTGCGGGGTCGCCGCCGCGGAGGTGGCGGTCGTCGCATCGGCGGACCCGTCGGTCGAGGGGTTGCTACAGCCGGCCACCAGCGCCGCTGCGACCACCGCACCGGCACTCAGCATCATCAGTTTCGTCATCCCTCAAGCGTCCCCATGCTCGATGTGGCTGCCCTAGTCGTTCGATGAAGATTCGATAAAGCTCTACGGAATCCGGGCCCGGAACAGCTTGACGTCATTCTTGACTCCCTTGAGATGGCGGGCCCCGGCGAACGACCAGCCGAACCGGCCCGCCTCACCGACCGCTGTCCGGGTGGACTCCGCCACCAGCACCGTCCCGGGCCGCGCCGCCCCGGTGACCCGGCTGGCCAGATTCACCGAACCACCGAACCAGTCACCGGCCCGGCTCACTGCCGGCCCGGTCGCCAGCCCGACCCGCAACCGCGGGAACTCCTCGTCGGTTTCGGTGACCGCCACCAGCTGCAGGACCGCATCCAGAAGCGCCGCCGCGTCGGCACTGACGAGCATCACCGCATCGCCGATCGTCTTGATCAATCGAACCGGGCCGACCGCCACCTCACGTGCCGCATCGGCCAGCCGATTCGCCAGCCGCTCCAGGTCTTCGGGCTGCACCACCTCGCCGAGCCGGGTGAACCCGACGATGTCGGCGAACGCAATGGTGACCAGCCGCGCGCCGGGCAGCTGAACGCCCTCGGCCCGCTCGGAGGCACTCACGGCCTCGGTCTCCAACGAATGACGAAGCTGAACGAACAGCATGTCGCGGATCATCGGGCCGATCAGCGGCGCTGCCTCGGCCACGAGCGCCTCGGTCGCCTTGGCGGTTTCCAGTTCTGTCGCCCCCGGCGTCAACACTGCCGCCAGCGCAGCATGGCGCATCACCTCGGCCGCCCGGCCGAGCCCTTCGGAGAGCACCCGGGTGATCAACACCATCTGATCCGGGGCGATGCCGAGCTCCAGGAAACGCTCCGCGAAGGCCACCGCCTCGGCATCGGCCCGCAACAGCACCGCGGCATCAGGGTCCTCGACGGTCGCCAGCCCCATCGCCCGTTGCAGGCGCTGCGCCAGCTCGACGTCCAGTCCCGTCTGCTCACTGATCTCGCGGGTCGACACATACGTGCCGTCGTCCCCGGCCACCCGGCGCGAGGCCAGCAGCATCGGGGTGACGGCCTGGCGGATCTGGTCGGCGGTGATACCACGGGCCAGCAGCCATTCGACCAGCTCGGCGCGCTGTGCACCGGCCTCACCGTCGAGTCCGTCCAGGAGTGTGGGGTCCGCCGTCATCAGGCCAAGGTATACCCGCGCGCCGCGTGAACCGCCGGAGCCGTCGATGAGGTCAGCAGCATCGACATGTCCTGCGGGTAACGGACATCCACGATCACCGAATCCCCGAACCGGTAGGGCTTGCCCACCACCAGGCCGACGAACTGTTTACGCAGGCGCGACATTTCGGCGCGCACGGTCACCACTCGAGATCGGTCACCGTAGAGGTCCTCGGCGAGTTCCGGTGCCGACCGACCCTGCTCGCTGGTAGCCAACACCAGCAGGATCTCGGCGTGACGGCTGGAGATGCTGCGTCGCCAGTTGCCGAACTGGCCCGCCATCTCCAGTGATGGTTCCCCGTCGCGCAGGTCGAGGATGACCTTCGAGGGGGCCGCGGATTCCGCGTCGTCGGCCACTCGGACCAGCCACCCGCACGGCAACGACTCCACATCGCACATACCCAGCGGCGGGATCCACACTCGACCAGGTAACCCGTTCTCGGGCAACAGGATCCGATTATGCATCGGCAATGAGGCCACCGCCGCCACCCAGCCCTCCGCATCGACCGCCAGCGCCGGGCCGTCCACCCTGACCAAAATCGGGGCCGCCACGGTGCGCAGCTGGTTCAACGTCCGGTCATGCGCTTCCCGGAGCTGGGATTCGGCCAGCCGCGCCACCAGGTCGACCAGCGCCACCGTCGTCGGATGCACCGTCGGCGCCGGGCCGGACACGTCGACCACGCCGATCACCTGCCCGGTGCGCGGATCTCGGATCGGGGCACCGGCGCACGTCCACGGGTGGTGGCTACGCAGGAAATGCTCGGCCGAGAAGATCTGCACCGCGCGATGGGAGACCAGAGCGGTGCCGATGCCGTTGGTGCCCACGGCGTTCTCACTCCACGACGCGCCTTCGATGAAGCCCAGACGGTCGGCCAGCCCGAGCACCCTCGGCGAACCGGAGCGCCACAGCACCCGACCGCGGGCATCGGCGATGACCAGGATGTTGTCACCCTCTTCGATCACCGATTCGAGCCCGCGGGTGACATCGTCGAGCACCGACATCAGCCCCGACTGTTGCCTGAGCAAGTCCAATCCGGCGGTCTCTACGCGGGGCGGAATGTGACGGTCAGGGTTGATCCCCTTGGCCCGCAATCTGTTCCAGGAATCTTCGATCACCGAACGCGGGCGCGCCGGGGCCCGGTCACCTGACATGGTCGCGTCATACACGGCAGACAACAGCATCGCGTAACGCCGCGGGTCCTCACCGGATGAGACCGCGGGCTCGGGTACCGAAGAACCAGCCATCATCGCCGATTGTGCTCCACATCACAACTCCACGCCACGCCGACCTACCGATAGACCCAGGTCTTTTCGCAGGCAAATGCCCGGCAGGCTGCAACCCCGTGCAACCCTTGTCGCAGCCCTTGACTGCCGTGTGGGCTGGGCCACATGACACAGACCACCGCCGCACCGCTGACCAGACTGTCGCCGCAGGAACGGGTCGACGCCTGGCTGGCCGATTTCGAGGCCGCACTGGCTGACCGGGACATCGAACGCGTCGTCGCGAAGTTCGCCACCGACAGCTTCTGGCGGGATCTGGTCGCGTTCACCTGGAACCTCAAGACTGTCGAGGGCCGCGACGGCATCGCCTACATGCTCTTCTCGTGTCTGCACGACACCGATCCGTCCGGCTTTCGAACCACCGAACCGCCGACCGAGGACTTCGACGGCGAGCACGTCGTCACCTCGGCATTCATCGAGTTCGAGACCGCGGCGGGCAGCGGCAAGGGACACCTGCGGCTCCGTGACGAGCTGGGCTGGACCCTGCTGACCACACTGCAGGAGCTCAAGGGTCACGAGGAACGCAAGGGCGCGAACCGGCCGTTGGGCGCAACGCACGGCTCAGATCCCGACACCCGATCGTGGTCCGAGAAGCGTCTCGACGAGGAACTGACCCTGGGCTACTCCCAACAGCCCTACACCCTGGTGATCGGTGGCGGACAGGGCGGCATCGCCCTCGGCGCCCGGCTGCGACAACTAGGGGTGCCGGCCATCGTCGTCGACCAACACGAACGACCCGGCGACCAGTGGCGCAAACGCTACAAGTCGCTGTGCCTGCACGATCCGGTCTGGTACGACCACCTGCCGTACCTGCCGTTCCCGGCGAACTGGCCGGTGTTCGCACCGAAGGACAAGGTCGGCGACTGGCTGGAGTTCTACACCCGGGTCATGGAAGTGCCCTACTGGAGCTCGACGACCTGTCTGTCCGCGGTCTATGACGAAGACGAACAGCGGTGGACCGTCGAGGTGAACCGCAATGGCGAGGCGGTGACACTGCGGCCGGTGCAGCTGGTGCTGGCGACGGGCATGTCGGGCAAGCCCAGCATCCCCACGCTGCCGGGCCAGGACGTGTTCCGTGGCGAGCGGCACCATTCGAGCCATCACCCGGGTCCGGACCGCTACGTGGGCAAGCGCGTCGTCGTGATCGGCGCCAACAATTCCGCGCATGACATCTGTAAGGCGTTGTACGAGAACGACGTCGACGTCACGATGATCCAGCGATCCTCAACACACATCGTGAAGTCGGACTCCCTGATGGAGCTGGGCCTGGGCGACCTGTACTCGGAACGCGCGGTGGCCGCCGGAATGACCACCGAGAAGGCCGATCTGACCTTCGCGTCCCTGCCGTACGCCATCATGGCCGACTTTCAACGGCCCATCTACGACGCAATCCGCCAGCGCGACAAGGACTTCTACGCGCGGCTGGAAGCCGCCGGATTCGACCTGGACTTCGGCGACGACAATTCCGGCCTGTTCATGAAATACCTGCGCCGCGGCTCGGGCTACTACATCGACGTCGGTGCCTGTGAGCTGGTCGCCGATGGCAGCATCAAGCTCGCGCACGGTGAGGTCGACCGGCTGACGGAGGACTCGGTGATCCTCGCCGACGGCACCGAATTACCCGCCGATGTGGTGGTGTACGCCACCGGGTTCGGCTCGATGAACGGCTGGGCAGCAGATTTGATCAGCCAGGAAGTCGCCGACCGGATCGGCAAGGTGTGGGGCCTGGGCTCGGGAACCACCAAGGACCCCGGCCCGTGGGAGGGCGAACAACGCAACATGTGGAAGCCCACCCAACAACCCAACCTGTGGCTCCACGGCGGCAATCTGCACCAATCCCGGCACTATTCGCTGTATCTGGCGTTGCAGCTCAAGGCTCGCTATGAGGGCCTGGCAACGCCGGTGTACGGACTGCAGGAGGTCCATCACCTGAGCTGACGACCTACGACATGGCGCCCCGAACGTGAATCCCCCACGCCGTTCGGGGCGCCCGCGTGGGTGCGCGGTATACATCGAGGGTGACCGAGCTGCTGCACGGGCTGGACCCCATCGTCGGCGCGGCGCCCCGGGTGCTGATCCTGGGCAACATGCCGAGCGTGATGTCGCTGACCTCGGGTCAGTACTACGGTAATCCGCGCAACGCGTTCTGGCGGATCACCGGGTCGCTTTTCGGATTCGGCGCCGATGAGCCCTATGCGCAGCGGGTGGCTGTACTGTGCGCGCACCGCGTCGCGGTATGGGACGTGCTCCGATCCTGCCGACGGGAGGGCAGCCTGGACTCCGCCGTCGAGCGGGACAGCATGGTGCCCAATGACTTTGCGGCTTTCTTCGCCTTTCATCCCACGCTCGAGCGGTTGGTGTTCAACGGGGCCGCCGCCGAGGCGAACTACCGGCGTCTGGTCGGCACTCCCTCATTGCCCAGTGTGCGGGCCCCCTCGACCAGCCCCGCGCAGACCATGCGCTACGAGGACAAACTGGAGGCCTGGCGGGAGGCGCTGGACGCTTAGGCCGGTCAGGCCAGCCGCTCGAGCTCCTCGACGCGTCGGCGCAGATCATTGCTCGATTCGTCGTTGCCGCGGAAAAGGTCCATCGTGGCAGTGTGACAACCCCGCCATTTCGGCGTTGCTGCGTTCTATTCTCGATGCAGCAGGTTCTCCGATGGCGGGGGCTTCGAATGACGGAAACTGCGACGTGCCGCGCGTGCGGCACCGAGCCGCGGGCAGGCGCCCGATACTGCGACGCGTGCGGCGCGCCCGTCGCATCGACTCCGGGCGCCGAATACAAGCAGGTCACCGTGTTGTTCGCCGATGTCGTGCGGTCCATGGACATCGCAGCGACCCTGGGCGCCGAACGGCTCCGCGAGATCATGAGCGATCTGTTCAACCACTCCGCGGCCGTGGTGCGCCGATACGGCGGCACCGTCGACAAATTCACGGGTGACGGCATCATGGCCATCTTCGGGGCACCGGTTGCATTGGAAGACCACGCTTTTCGCTCCTGCCTGGCTGCGCTCGAGATCCAGCAGCAGACCGCCGGTCTGGCGGTGCAGGTAAAGGCCCGCGACGGCCTGGACCTGCAGTTGCGGATCGGCTTGAGTTCGGGTCAGGTCATCACCGGCGAAGTCGGCACCGACGCGATGAGCTATACCGCGATCGGTGAGCACGTGGGCATGGCGCAACGGATGGAATCGGTCGCCCCGCCCGGCGGGGTGATGCTCACCGAGTCGACCGCGCACCTGGTCGAGGACACCATGATGCTGGGTGAGCCTGAGATGGTGCAGGTCAAGGGTGCCGATCACCCGATCCGGGCGCGCCGGCTTCTGGAGCTCAACTCCGCACACAACCTGCTCAATGTCGGCGAATCGTCCCTGGTCGGCCGAGGCTGGGAACTGTCCGCCGTCGAGGGCATCCTGGAGCGCTCCATCCAAGGGCACGGCAGCATCGTCCTGCTGGCGGGCGGGCCCGGCATCGGCAAGAGCCGACTGGTCAGCGAACTCGCAGCCAAGGCGGCTGCGCGAGGTGTGCCGGTGCACTCCACATTCTGCGAGTCCCACACCAGCGAAATCCCATTTCATGCCATCGCCGGTCTGCTGCGGGCGGGATTCGGCGTAGCAGACCTGGACCGAGAGGCGGCTCGCGAGAAGGTCCGCGACCAGGTTCCCGACGACACCGCGGAGAGCTTAGACCTGCTCGACGACCTACTCGGTATCGCCGACCCTGACGTGATTCTGCCGGCCATCGATCCCGACGCTCGGCGCCGCCGGCTCACCACCCTGGTCAATGCGGCATCGCTGGCGCGGAGCACACCGACGGTCTACGTCGTCGAGGATGCCCACTGGATCGACGGCGTCAGCGAGTCGATGTTGTCGGACTTCCTGTCGGTGACACCGCAGACTCCTTCCCTGGTCGTGATCACCTACCGACCCGAATACCACGGCGCCTTGAGTCACGTTCACGGTGCTCAGACGATAGTGCTTGCGCCACTGAATGATTCGGAGACCTCAACCCTGATCACCGAGCTGCTGGGGACCGGTGACGGGGTTGCCGACCTGACCGGCACCATCGCCGGCCGGGCCGCCGGGAACCCGTTCTTCGCCCTCGAAATCGTGCGCGACCTGGCCGAACGCGGCCTACTCCGGGGCGAACGCGGCGCCTACGTGCTGTCCGACGGGCAGGGCCGGGTCACTGTGCCGGCCACGCTGCAGGCCACCATCGCTGCCCGGATCGACCGGCTGGATCCGGCCGCCAAGCGGACGCTGAGCGCCGCCGCGGTGATCGGGTCCCGGTTCAGTGCGGGTTTGTTGGCCTGCCTGGATACCGAGCCGGTATTCGAGGATCTGATCGAAGCGGAGCTGATCGATCAGGTGCAGTACACGCCGCACGCGGAGTACGCATTCCATCACCCGATGGTGCGGACCGTCGCTTACGAGTCACAGCTCAAGTCCGATCGCGCTGAACTGCATCGGCGCCTGGCCGACACCATTGCAGAGCGCGAACTCGAACTGGCCGACGAGAACGCTGCGCTGATCGCCGAACACCTGGAAGCCGCCGGCGACCTGCATGCTGCATACACCTGGCACATGCGCTCCGGAGCATGGACGAACACCCGGGATACCGCCGCAGCCCAGGTGTGCTGGGAGCGTGCCCGTCAGATCGCCGACTTGTTGCCCACTGACGACCCCGACCGACCGGCGATGCGGATAGCTCCGCGCACCCTGGTGTGCGGCAATGGTTTCCGCAGCAATGTGAAAGTTTCCGGCGCCCGGTTCGAGGAACTGCAGGAGCTGTGCGAGGCCGCCGGGGACAAAGCCTCACTGGCCATCGGCATGGCCGGGCTTACCGGCGAACTGATGCTGCAGGGGCGGGTGCGTGACGCGTCGCGGCAGGTTTCCGAGCACATGACGCTGATCGAGTCCATCGGCGATCCCGCACTCACCGTCGGTTTGTCGGCCACCCCGATCTCGCTCAAGATCGAGAGCGGCGAGATGGGCGAGGTGCTGCGCTGGTCGCAGATGGCGATCGATCTGGCCGACGGCGACACCACCAAGGGCAACTTCATCATCGGCTCGCCGCTGGCGGCGGCCTTCGCAGCGCGCAGCATTGCCAAATGGTCCCTAGGCCTTGAGGGTTGGCGCGCTGACCTCGATCATGCACTCGCCCTGGCACGCAACACCGACAGGTTCACGCACGCACTCGTCATCACCTGGACGTACTTCACCACGGTCTCCTGCGGAATCCTGCTCGCCAGTGATGATGCGCTGCGCGACATCGACGGGGCGCTGCAGATCACTGAAGGGGCCGGCGACGACATCGCGCTCGGCCTGGCCCGAGTCACCATGGGATACGCCTTGCTGAACCGAGATTTACCGGCGGACCGCGAGCGTGGGCTGTCCATCCTCGGTCAAGTTCGGCAGATGTGCGTGAGTGGACGGTTCTACATGTCCGAGCTGATCGGCATCGATGTGTACACCGCGCGCGAACGGGCCAAGCGCGGCGACCGGGCCGGGGCCATCCGGGTGCTGCGCGAAGCGATCGACGACCTGATTCACAGCGGACAGCTTCCGTACAACATCTTGGCGACCGGAATCCTCGCGGAGACCCTGCTGGACCGCGGCGCGCAGGGCGATGTGGCCGAGGCCGAGGCGGCGATCACCAGACTGGCGGCGACCCCAGCCGAGGACGGCCTGGTCATTCGCGACATCACACTGTTGCGGACGAATGCGCTCATCGCGCGCGCCAAGGGTGACGACGCGAGCTACCGCGAATTCCGGGAACGGTATCGGGATCTGGCCACCCGACTCGGCTTCGAGGGGCATATGGCCTTGGCCGCGGCCATGGCCTGAGTTGGCCTGTTCGGCACCGGCCGGATCCACCGAAACCGCGCTTGCGTCGTACTTGTTATCTCTCAGGACATCGGTGACCGGCCCGCACCGGCACCCAAAGATCTTCTCGCCGGCACCTACCTCCAAAGACTCAGCACCGCCGGAACATTCACCCTCGCCGGGGTCCACTACAAGGTCGACGGCCAGCGAGGCCTAGAGCAGATCCTGGTCGTCACCGGCGGCGACAAGATCACCGTGGCTGACCTCGACGGCGAGGTCCTCATCGAGGACACTCGACCTACACCCGGAGTGAGATACGTCGGCAATGGGCAACCCCCCGACCGCCGCCCCAAGGACAATGAAACGTCACCGATGTCCTGGTGCGGAACTGTCACCGATGTCTTGATACATAACAGCTGCGCGTGTCGCCCGGTGGTGGCATAATCGAACGTATGTTCGACACTGATTCCGATGTGGACCTGATCGACAAGATCAGTGCCGGGGCGCGGGCGGAATCGGCGGCGATCGCAGGCCGCCTGGCCGCGATCGGCGCGCTGGACAGTCTGCGCGAACAGGAGTTGGCCGAGTCGATTTTCTGGCGGACCGATCCGTTCGAGGAAGTGGCCGCCGAAATCTCGGCTGCCCTGCGGATCAGCCGAAACCGGGCCGGCACCCAGGTTCATCACGCCCGGGTGTTGCGGGACAAACTGCCGATGGTGGCGGCGCGGTTCGCGGCCGGGGACATCGATTACCGGGTGGTGCGCACCCTGATCGCCCGCACCGGCATCGTCGATCCCGCGGTCTGGGCCGGGTTGGATGCCGAACTGGCCGCCCGCGCACACCGCTGGATGCGGTTCTCAGACCGACAGTTGCGAGACCGGGTGGATCAGTGGATCGCCAAACTCGACCCGAACGGGGTGCGGGTACCCCCGGAGGTGGACGAGGAACGGTTCGTTCAGGTCGAACCGAGCAGCCCCGGTATGGCTTCGATCTGGGCCAACGTTCACGCTGAGGACGGGGTGGCCCTGAGCCAACGATTGGACGCGGTGGCCAACACGGTGTGTGTCAACGATCCGCGGACCCTCGAGCAGCGCCGCGCCGATGCGGTGGGACCACTGGCCCGGCTGGAATCCCAGCTGCCGTGCCGGTGTCGTCGCGACGATTGCCCGGCCGCCCAGATGCGGGCGGCCGCTGATGCCGCGATGGTCCATGTGCTGGCCAACGAGTCCACCCTGGACGGCAGCTCGGATGATCCGGGATACCTGCCCGGCCATGGAATCCTGCCCGCCGAGTCGGTGCGCAACCTGGCCGCCACCGCCAGACGCAAGCCGGTGGTGGTGCCCACCGAACCCACCGAACCCACCGATCCGGCCGGGGCGACCACACCCGGCAAGTCCACTTCCAACGGAGCCACCGAACCGACTCAGCCCCGTGAACCGGCCAAACCCGGTGAGCCGAGCGGGGCAGCCGAGCCGGGCCAGCCGAGCGAACCGAGCGAACCAGGCGAGTCGGTTGATGCGGCTGATGGATCTGAGCCCCAGTACCGGCCCTCGGTGGCGCTCTCGGAGTTCATCCGCTGGCGCGACCTGACCTGTCGCTTCCCCGGTTGTGACGCCCCGGTGGCACGCTGCGATATCGACCACACCGCACCCTGGCCCGCGGGCCCCACACATCCGTCGAACACCAAACTATTTTGCCGTGCACATCACTTGGTCAAAACGTTCTGCCCCGGCTGGAGCGATCGCCAATTACCCGACGGCACCATTGAATTCACCGCACCCACCGGACACACCTATGTCACCGAACCGCACGGGGCCGGAATGTTCCCCACCCTGGCCACCCCGACCGGGGACCTGAACCTCCCCGAACCGCAAGCCCCGCACCCTGATCGGGGCGCCAAGATGCCGACCCGCCGCCAAACCCGCGAACAAGACCGCCAAGACCGCATCGCCGAAGAACGACGGCTGCGCGCCGAACTCAACAACGACCTCGACGTCGAATACCAATACCAAATCTGGCTCGCCGAAGAATACGGACCACCCCCACCCTTCTGAGGCAGGCGGGTGGGCATCAACCTTCGGCGAATTCCTTGAACCGCTGCAGGCGAATTGGCCACGTCTGGCATTGACGCCATCGCCACCGGCGGAGCCGACTACTGTTCGGCAGCCTCGATATGTGCGTTCTGAACGGCGTACTCCCCCGGTGTGCTGCCCAGCATGGACCGGAAGTCGTTGATGAAATGGGCCTGGTCATACCAGCCGAGTCGCACTGCAAGATCGGCGAAATCGACGCCGGGCACGGTCTCGATCTCCAGGGCCGCCTGCTGCAGCCGATATCGGCACAGCACCCACTTGACCGTCACCCCGACATAGCGTCGGAACACCCGTTGCGTCGTGCGGGTACTCCACGGTGAGAGCGCCATGACCTGCTCCACCCGATGTAGTGTCGCGTCGTCACGCATCCGGTCGATCAACGGGCAGAGCGAGCGGTAGGTCGGGTCGTCCAGAACCGGTGCGCCCAACAGCTCGTCGTCCACCTGCACCACGCGGCCGGTCAGCGCGGCAGCGTCCCCGCCAAAACGGGCCACGAAGCCGCCCGGCCGAAATCGAGCCCCCACCACACCGCCCCGGCCGCTGATCGTGATGCGGAAAACCTCGGGCACCACCCCGTGCAGCAACGTGCTCGGCAATCGATGGCCATGGCGCACAACATCATCGCCCCACTCACGGGTGAGATGCACGGCAGGGAAGGTGATCACTGTGCTCTCGAATGGACCTGTCTCGCGCCGGTCCCAGGTCACCGACCAGTAGTGCTCGATGAAGCTCGCGTCCTCCCCTGACGGCGCCCACCGGTGGAGGTCGAATGCCGAAGCGCTGCCTGCACGGCCCACCACGCCGCGCATTGGCGCGTTTTTACAAGCGGCCACGGACCACAGCCTACGAAACTGACGGATATGAGTGTCACACCGATTCCAGAGGGCTACACCAGCCTGACTCCGTTCATCTGCGTCGACGGCGCTGCCGAGGCCATCACCTTCTACCAGAATGTGTTCGGCGCCACGGTCATCGAGCGGATGGACGGCACTGACGGCACCGTCTCGCACGCCGAGCTGGATTTCGGCAACGGTCGGCTGCAACTCGGCGATCCGCAGGAAGCGTTTCAGATCGCCGCTCCCCGGCCAGGCGGCCCGGCAACGTATTCGATTGGGCTGTACTGCCCCGACGTCGACGACGTGGTGGCCCGCGCGGAGAAAGCCGGGGCGACCATTCGCGAGTCCCCACAGACCTTTGTCACCGGCGACCGGTTCGCGTCCGTCCTCGACCCGTTCGGTCTGCGCTGGACCGTGATGACCCGCGTCGAGAACTTCACGCCGGCCGAACGTGAACGCCGCGTCGCTGAATGGGCCGCCACCGCCGGCGGCTAACGTGGCGGGATGTCTTGCGTGTTCTGCGCCATCGTCGCAGGCGTTGCCCCCGCCATCCGCATCTACGAGGACGACGATTACCTGGGCATCCTCGACATCAGGCCGTTCACCCGCGGACACACGCTGGTGATCCCGAAGCGACACAGCGTCGACCTGACGGACACGCCGCCGGCGAGCGTAGCCGCGATGGCCGGCATCGGGCAGCGCATCGCGCGTGCGGCCCGGCAATCCGGGCTGCACGCCGATGGCAACAACATCGTCATCAACGACGGCAAGGCCGCCTTTCAGAGCGTGTTCCACATCCATCTACACGTGGTGCCGCGCCGCACCGGCGACAAGTTGTCGTTCGCCAAGGGCATGGTGCTGCGCCGTGATCCGGACCGCGAGGAATCGGGACGCCTGTTACGTGCAGCGCTGGCGCAGCTCGACGAATCCGCGCAGGATTGACCGCATGAGCATGCCCTGGTGGGAGCGCTACATCGGCCTCCCGATGCTGTTGTTGCACGACAAGATCTACAAGGCCACCAACGGCCGGATCGGGCACACGATCCCCGGTGGCCCGTCGACACTGATCCTGCATACCGTCGGCGCCAAAACCGGTCAGCATCGCGCGAATTCGCTGGCCTATGCGAAGGACGGCGCCGACTACCTCGTGGTGGCGTCAAAAGGTGGCGAGCCCACGTCTCCCGGCTGGTACCACAACCTGAAAGCAAAACCGCAGGTCGAGATCAACGTCGGCCCCAAGCGACTGGGCGTGACGGCCAAGCCGGTACTGCCGGGCGATCCCGACTACCTGCGGCTGTGGGAGATCGTGAACGACATGAAGGGCAACAAGGATCGCTACAAGGGGTACCAAAAGCGGACATCACGTCCGATTCCCGTGGTCGTGCTGGCGCCTGAGAACTGAGCCCCTAGAACAGTTCCTTGGCCAGCAGTTCCAAGGTGGTGTCGCGCGCCGTCGCGGTAGCCGGATCGGCGCCGCGGCGGGCCGAGGCCACGGGGTTGATCATGACCTCGTCGACGTCGAATTCTTCGGCCAGGGCCCGGACCTGCTCGGCCGCTTCGGTGGGCGAACCAACCACGGCACGCGCAAGCCCGGACGCCACGACGGCCTGTGCTTGCGGAGTGAGAGTGGTCGCCTCGGCATCCTCGACCAGGTCGAGGGCGCCGAGTGGCTGGCCGGTGCGCAGCCGGCCCATCATCTGCAGCTGGGGCAGGAGTAACGCCGTGGCCTCCTCGGTGGTCTCGGCCACCGAGGCGTTCACGGTCAGGAAGGTCACCGGCTCGGACGCCAGGTCGCTGGGCTGGAATTCGTCGCGGTAGACGGCCAGCGCCTCGGCAGTGCCCTGGCCGGAGAAATGATGGGCGAACACGTACGGCAACCCCTTGGCCGCGGCCAGATGCGCCGAGTACATCGACGAGCCGAGCAGCCACATCCGCGGTTCGCTGACCGCGGCCGGCGTCGCCTTGAGCACGTAGTTCTCCCGCATCAGGTCGCGGGGCAACGGCACCCGCACGCCGCGGGCACCCATCAGCGCAACCACATCGTCGAGGTACTGCGGGAACGCCTCGATATCGCGATCGTCGCGCCCGGCGGCACCGCGCAGGGCCAGCGAGGTGACCGGATCGGAACCCGGGGCACGGCCGATACCGAGGTCGATGCGGCCGGGGTAGGCGGCCTCCAGCAGCGCGAACTGCTCAGCCACCGCCAGCGGCGCATGGTTGGGCAGCATCACCCCGCCCGAACCCAGCCGCAGCTGCGTCGTCTGCGCGGCGAGATGCGCGATCAGCACCGGCGGACTGGTGGCGGCCACCGCGGGCATGTTGTGATGCTCGGCGAGCCAGTAGCGGGTGTATCCGAGCCGGTCAGCGGTCTGCGCCAGGTGAGCCGTTGCCGTCAGGGCATCGGCAGTGGACTGGTCGGTACGTACCGGGACGAGGTCGAGGACAGAAAGCCGCATGACAGCGTCAACGTCATGAGCCGTCCGGTTCGTTCCCGCCCGGCTCGGCCACCAGGTGCTTGGCGGTGGTGAAGACGTCGTCCAGCATGGCAGGCGTGAGCCGGCCGGTGAAGGTGTTCTGCTGGCTGGGGTGAAAGCAGCCCAACAGCGTGACCGGGCCGAACGCCGAGGTCAGCGTCACCGTCGCACCGTGGCCGAACTTGGGCGCCGGTTTGACGTTCGAGCCGATCAACTCCAGTGCGGCTCGCCACGCGAACCCACCCAACGCGATGACCACTCGCACCGACGGTCCCACCAACCGCCATTCGGCCTGCAGCCAGGGCGCACAGGTGGCCCGCTCGGCCGGGGTGGGCGCATTGGCCGGCGGTGCGCAGCGCACCGCGGCGGCCATCCGGGTGTCGATCAGCTGCATGCCGTCGGCGGCGTCGACGCACACCGCCTGGTTCGCCAGCCCGGCCCGGTACAACGCGGCGAACAGGAAATCCCCGGACCGGTCCCCGGTGAACACCCGTCCGGTGCGATTGGCGCCGTGGGCGGCCGGAGCCAGCCCGACGATGAAGATGCCCGGACTCTCCGCACCGAACCCCGTTGCCGGCCGACCCCAATATGGTTGATCGGCAAAGGATTTCCGTTTGGCCACCGCCACCTCTTCACGCCAGGTGACCAGCCGCGGGCAGGCCCGGCACACCGAGACCAGCGCGTCCAGCTCCGGGACAGTGGGCACCCGGGCGGCCAGCCGCCGCACCTGCGCGGCGGTCTTGGCCACCGGGGTCGACGCATCGGCCGGATCACCGGGCCAGCCCGAGCCTGGCGGCACCGGCGAGGTGAACAGGACCCCGGTCCTTGGATGTTGAAGTTGTGGGATCAACACGGGTCCACTGTGCCGGAAATTCCGTCGCGGCAGGGGCGGGCACGCTGTTAGATTCGCCGCGATACCCCATGACGAACACCGAGCGCGGCCCCCTGCGGCTGATCCTGTTCGCCGCGTTGATGGCCGGCGCAGGCAACGGCATCACGATTGTCGCGTTCCCGTGGCTGGTGTTGCAACGCAACGGATCCGCGCTCGACGCATCGATTGTCGCGATGGCCGGGACACTGCCGCTGTTGGTCGCCACGCTGATCGCCGGGGCCGCGGTCGATTATCTGGGCCGGCGACGGGTCTCGATGATCTCGGATCTGCTGTCGGCCCTGTCGGTCGCCGCGGTTCCGATGCTGGCCCTGATATTCGGGGTGGACGCGGTCAATGTCGCGGTGCTCGCGGGCCTGGCCGCGCTCGGTGCCTTCTTCGATCCGGCCGGGATGACCGCACGCGAAACCATGCTGCCCGAGGCCGCCGGCCGGGCCGGCTGGACTCTGGATCACGCGAACAGCGTGTACGAGGCGGTGTTCAACCTGGCCTACATCGTCGGGCCCGGCATCGGCGGCCTGCTGATCGCCAGCCTCGGCGGGATCAACACCATGTGGGTGACGGCCGGGCTGTTCTGCTGCTCGATCCTGGCCATCTCGGTGCTGCGGCTGGAAGGAGCGGGCACCCCGGACCGCACGATGCTGACCGAAGGTGTGCTCGCGGGCATCGTCGAAGGGCTGCGATTCGTCTGGCACACACCGGTATTGCGCACCCTGGCGATCGTCGACCTGGTGGCCACCGGGCTGTACATGCCGATGGAATCCGTCTTGTTCCCGAAGTACTTCACCGACCGCAACGAGCCCACCGAGCTGGGCTGGGTGTTGATGGCGCTGAGCATCGGCGGACTGCTCGGTGCGCTCGGTTACGCCGTGCTGTCCAGATACATGAGCCGACGGGCCGCCATGCTGACCGCGGTGATCACGTTGGGGGTGGCGATGACGGTGATCGCGTTCCTGCCGCCGCTTCCGCTGATCCTGGTGCTGTGCGCGATCGTCGGGTTCGTCTACGGGCCGATCGCGCCCATCTACAACTACGTCATGCAGACCACCGCACCGCAGCACCTGCGCGGCCGGGTGGTCGGGGTGATGGGGTCACTGGCCTACGCTGCGGGCCCGCTGGGTCTGATCCTGGCCGGGCCGCTGGCCGACGCCGCCGGCCTGCACGCGACGTTCCTGGCCCTGGCCCTGCCGATGCTGCTGCTCGGCCTGGTCGCGGTGTTCCTGCCGGCGCTGCGTGCGCTGGACCTAGCATCGAAGCCGTGAATGCCGCCGCATTGCCGATGCTGATCAGCGAACTCCCCGAAGGTGTCGTCGTCACCGACCCCGACATCCTGGCCTCCTACCGCCAGGACCGGGCCGCCGATCCGGCGGCGGGCACCCCTCTGGCCGTGGTCCGGCCCAACCGCACCGAGGAAGTCCAGACCGTGCTGCGCTGGGCCGGCGAGCACCAGGTGGCCGTGGTACCCCGCGGCGCCGGGACCGGATTGTCCGGCGGCGCGACCGCCCTCGACGGCGGGATCGTGCTGTCCACCGAGAAGATGCGCGACATCACCGTCGACCCGATCACCCGTACCGCAGTCGTGCAGCCCGGCCTGCTCAATGCAGAGGTGAAGAAAGCCGTTGCCGCACAAGGACTCTGGTACCCACCCGACCCGTCTTCGTTTGAGATCTGCAGCATCGGCGGCAATGTCGCCACCAACGCGGGCGGGCTGTGCTGCGTCAAGTACGGCGTGACCACGGACTACGTGCTCGGCCTGCAGGTGGTGCTGGCCGACGGCACCGCGGTGCGGCTGGGCGGCCCACGGCTGAAAGACGTTGCGGGACTGAGCCTCACCAAGCTGTTCGTCGGTAGCGAGGGAACCCTGGGCGTGGTCACCGAGGCGACGCTCCGGTTGCTGCCGCCGCAACACACCCCGTGCACCGTGGTGGCCACCTTCGATTCCGTGGAAGCCGCCTCGAACTCGGTCGTGAAAATCACCGGCAAGATCCGGCCGTCCATGCTGGAGTTCATGGACGCGGTGGCGATCAACGCCGTCGAAGACAAGCTCAAGATGGGCCTGGACCGCAACGCCGCGGCGATGATGGTGGCGGCCTCCGACGATCGAGGCGCCGCCGGTGCCGACGATGTTGCCTTCATGGCCGAGGTGTTCACCGAATGCGGGGCCACCGAGGTGTTCTCCACCTCCGACGCCGAGGAGGGCGAGGCGTTCGTGGCGGCCCGCCGCTTCGCCATCCCGGCCGTGGAGGCCAAGGGGTCACTGCTGTTGGAGGACGTCGGGGTCCCGCTGCCCGCACTGGCCGAACTGGTCAGCGGGGTGGCCGACATCGCCGCGCATCGGCGACTGCTGATCTCGGTGATCGCCCACGCCGGTGACGGCAACACCCACCCGCTGATCGTGTTCGACCCGTCGGACGCCGACGAGGCGCAGCGGGCCCAGCTGGCGTTCGGCGAGATCATGGATCTCGCCGTCGGCCTGGGCGGCACCATCACCGGCGAGCACGGCGTGGGACGGCTCAAGCAGCCGTGGCTCGCCGGTCAGATCGGCCCGGACGCCATGGAACTCAACCGACGGATCAAGAATGCGCTGGACCCGCAGAACATCCTCAATCCCGGCGCAGCGATCTGAGCTCGTCTCAGGCGACGCCGAGCAGAGCCAGTAGCTCGTTGGTGCGCCACCAGATCAGCGCGGCGAACAATACGGCGAACGCCACCGAGACACCGATCTGGATGGCAGTTCGACGCGCACGCGGGGCATACACGTAGGCCGCGGCGATCCCCGCTCCGGTGATCAGTCCGCCGATGTGGCCCTGCCAGCTGATCGCCCCGGTCCCGAGTGCGGGCCCGGCGAAGGTGAAGACCAGGTTGATGATGACGACGGCTGCGATCGAGCGGACGTCGAGGTTGAGCTTGCGGGCCACCACGAAGATCGCGCCGAACAGGCCGAAGATCGCACCCGAGGCTCCGGCGGTCGCGCTGTTCAGCGGGGACAGCAGGTACACCAGCACCGAACCGCCGAGCCCGCTGAGCGCGTACAGCGCGCCGAACCGTAACCGGCCCAACCACTGCTCCAGCGGCGGCCCCACCACATACAGCGCCCACATGTTGAACAGCAGATGCATGGCGCCGTAGTGCAGGAACATCGAGGTCACCAGCCGGTAGTACTGGTCGTGCACGGCGATGCCCGGTGGCCACAGCGTGAGTTCGGTCTTGAGTCCCCCAACCGCCAACTCGAGCACGAACATCACCACGTTGACCGCGATCAGCGAGTAGGTCAGGATCGGCGGCCCGGTGCGGGCCACCCCGCCGAACTGCGTGCGTGTTGCCTGCACCGACTTGGCACCCTCGTTGACGCAATCCACACACTGATGGCCCACGGCCGCTGAGCGCATGCACTCCGGACACACGGGGCGCTGGCAGCGGGCGCATCGCACATAGGTGGGGCGGTCCGGATGCCGGTAACACGTCGGCGTCTGGGCAGGTAGCTGCGGCGCGTCAGGGGTGCTCATCACGCCCGAGCCTAATGCGGGCCAGCGCAATCCCGAGAACGGCCCGACGGGCCCACCATTGACATCAATGCTGTCAGTGTCGTACCAATAAGACATGGCATCGACTTTGTCTCACAGCCCGGCTCGGTTCCAGCCCGCCGACGCCGACACCTGGCCCAACCCTTGGCCCATGTATGCCGCGCTGCGCGACCACGATCCGGTGCACCACGTGGTGCCCGAAGGGGCTCCGGAGCACGACTACTACGTGCTTTCCCGGCACGCCGACATCTGGGCGGCCGCCCGTGACCACGGCACCTTTTCCTCCGCACAGGGCCTGACGGTCACCTACGGCGAGCTGGACATGATCGGGCTCGCCGACAACCCGCCGTTTGTCATGCAAGACCCACCGGTGCACACCGAGTTCCGCAAGCTGGTCTCGCGCGGGTTCACCCCGCGCCAGGTGGAAGCGGTGGAGCCGAAGGTGCGGGAGTTCGTCATCGAGCGCCTCGAGGGGTTGCGCTCGAATGGCGGCGGGGACATCGCCGCCGAGTTGTTCAAGCCGCTGCCCTCGATGGTCGTCGCGCACTACCTCGGGGTACCCGAGTCGGACCGCGACCAGTTCGACGGCTGGACCGACGCCATCGTCGCGGCCAACAGTTCGGCAGGCGGCATCACCGCGGCGATGGGTACCGCCGGCGCCGCGGTGGCCTCGATGATGGGCTACTTCTCCGAGCTCATCGAGCGGCGTCGTCGCGAGCCCGGGGACGACACGATCTCGCACCTGGTCGCGGCGGGCCAAGAAGAAGGAGCGGCGGACGTCGTTGATCTGCTGTCGATCCTCGCGTTCACATTCACCATGGTCACCGGCGGCAACGACACCACGACCGGAATGCTCGGCGGCACAGTGCAACTCCTACAGCAGCGGCCGGATCAGCGCCGGCTCCTGATCGACGATCCCGAGCTGATCCCGGAGGCAATCGACGAGTTCCTGCGGCTCACCTCCCCGGTGCAGGGCCTGGCCCGCACCACCACCCGCGACGTCATCATCGGCGACACCACCATCCCGGCCGGGCGCAAGACGCTGCTGCTGTACGGCTCGGGCAACCGCGACGAGCGTGAATTCGGCGACAGCGCAGCAGAACTCGATGTCCGACGTGCGCCGCGCAACATCCTGACCTTCAGCCACGGCGCACACTTCTGCCTCGGCGCGGCCGCCGCCCGGATGCAGTCCCGGGTGGCACTGACCGAATTACTCTCGCACTACCCCGATTTCGAGGTCGATCTGGACGCGGTGACGTGGGCAGGCGGCAGCTACGTGCGGCGGCCGGTGTCGGTGCCGTTCCGAGCCGGGGCCTGATGCCCCGCGACTGGTTGTCGGCCCGGCGGTCCGAAGTGGCCGCCGACCACATCCTCGACGCCGCCGACGTGCTGTTTACCCAGCAGAACGCGGCGACCGTCGGCATGCACGAGATCGCGGCGGCCGCAGGCTGTTCCCGCGCCACGCTGTACCGCTACTTCGAGAATCGCGATGCGCTCTACACCGCCTATGTGCACCGCGAGGCACGGCGGTTGTACGAAGAGGTCAGCGAGCAGGTGGCCGCGGTCACCGATCCGGCGCAACGTCTGATCGAGGGCGTGCTCACCGCGCTGAACGCGGTGCGCGACAGCCCGGCACTGTCCTCGTGGTTCGCCGCCGCGCAGCGGCCGATCGGTGGCGAGATGGCCGAACACTCCGAGGTGATCCGCGCGCTGGTGGAGGGCTTCGTACGTTCGCTCGCCAGCGCCGGCGGAGCCGGCAATTCAGCCGGAGCAGGCGCAGCCGACGACGAGGTGGGCCGGCGAGCCCGCTGGTTGGTGCGGGTCATGGTGTCGCTGCTGGTCTTCCCGGGCGGCGACGAGGCCGACGAGCGCACGATGCTGGCCGAGTTCGTCGCTCCGTTGGTCATCCCGGGACAAGTACCCGCCGAGTAGCCGATTGCCGCGCGGGACAGGCTCACCTGCCCCATACTTTCGAATATGGCCAGTCACCCGACGCCATTTTCGCCGGTACCGGCGGTCACCAGCATCGCCGAGGTGGTCTCGGCCATCGACACGATCACCGACTGGGCCGTGGAAAACTCAAGCCGGCTGGGCTATTTCGCCGCCCTGTACAAGCGGATCACCATCGCGGTCGGCACCGCCGTCGAGGACGGGGCATTCGAGGACGGGCCTCGGATGGACCGGCTGGACGCGGCGTTCGCGTCCCGGTACTTCGATGCACTGAACGGCTACTTCCACCCCGGCAGGTACCCGAAACCCACCCGGTCGTGGCGCGCCACCTTCGAGTGGGCCGACAAACCCGCGCCGATCATCGTGCAGCACATGCTCGCCGGGGTCACGGCCCACATCGTGCTCGACCTCGGCATCGCGGTACAGGGGCTCGTCGGCGCGGGCCGACTGCCCTCGCTGCACAAGGATTTCGATACCATCAACGCGGTCCTGGCGAGCCAGATAGCCGGGGTGGTCAACGACATCAACGAACTGTCACCGGCGCTGACCGACATCTATGCCGTGCTGCAGCAGCATCAGATCTTCGTCCTGAACGAGGCCATCCGATCGCTGCGTGACAGCGCATGGCGGTTCGCCACCGTGCTGGCGCTGGAACCTGGATTTGCGCGGGCACCGACGATCTGGGCACGAGACCTACAGGTGAGCCGGCAGGCGCAGGCGGTGTTCGATCCACCCAGCTTGGTCGGCGCCTTCGACCTGGCCATCAAGGAGATCGCGGCACGCGAGAGCCGCGATGTGGCCCGCAACGTCCAGGTGCTCGACGAGATCGCCGGGACGCCGGCCCCGATCCAGACGGCGTTGTGAGCCGGGTGGTCAGGCCACCCAGTAAGCCTGCGCCTTGATGGATTTGCGCGGGATCCCATACTCCTCACGGAAGACGCGCGCCACCGCCCGAGTGGTGCGGTTGTTGCAGGCGACCCAGCCGAAGTGGTCAGAGGCGTCGAACGCCGACGCGCTGACGGTCTCCAGCAGATCCTCTTCCACCCGGTCCACCCAGATGATCTCCGCGCCACCGGTGACCGGCAGTTCGCGGTCGTCGTCGTACCCGGCCTCCAGGAATACCCAGGCCGGGGTGTCCCCGATCGCCTCCAGCAGTGAGTTGATGGCCGGAAGCGACGCGGTGTCGCCGACGATGACGTATCCGGCCGGCATAGGTTCGGGCAGCGTGAAGTTGCTGCCGAGGACCGTCACGTCCAGAACGTCTCCGGGCTGGGCCGAGCGTGCCCAGCGAGTGGCGATGCCGTCGTGCATCGCGAAATCGATGTCGACGGTTCCGGCCTGCGGATCAGGGTTGACCAGCGTGTAGCCACGTTGATGAGCCTTGCCCGCGTCAGGGAACCACGCCCGCACCCACATCGTCGGGTGCACCCGCTGTTCGGCAAGCAACCGCTCGGCGCTGAAGTGCAGCCTGAGGTAGTTCGGTGTGAGCTCGGTACGGCCCGACACCGTCAGTTCGTAGTCGCCGCCACGCCAGAGTTTGACCAGGGCTCCTTCCAGCCCGCGCGACGCCTTCTGCTCACCCATGCGCACCTCTCCGTGATCCATGTTAGGTAAGCATACCCTAACTAGAAGGTCAGGAGCGGACGCGCGTGAACCGATGCAGCAGCCAGGCCGCCGGAACGGTGAACACCATCGTGAGCACAAACAGGTTGAACATCGACCCCGTGTAGACCGGATCCCGCATCACCTCGACCATGACCAGCTCCATGATCATCAGGTGGATCAGGAAGATCTCGTAGGAGATCTCACCGAGAAAGACCATCGGCCGCGAAGCGAGAAATCGGTTGTACCAACCGCGGTCGCCGAGCGCGGGCGGCGCCACCAGCAAGGCCGCGATCACCGCGTAGAAGAACGTCTTGACCAACGCCTCGCTCAACTTGGCGGGCGACGTGGTCGGCTCCCCCGCGAGCGGCGTCGACGCGATGAAGTAACAGACCACGGCCAACGGCACACACACCATGGCGTAGCCGCGAACCTTGATTTGCGCCAGCACCGTCAGGGCCATCCCTGCCACGAACCAGGCCATGTACGTGGGTAGCCACAACCGGGCGCCGTCGGGCAGGTTCGTCGAATCGTGCACGATCGTCAGCCACACGGGCGACACCGCGGCCAGCACCGCCAGGCCGAAGAACAGCAGCCCCGGCCGCCAGCGCCGGCGGCACAACACCACCAGCAGCAGATAGGCCACCAGCGGCAACGCAACGTAGAACGCCGCCTCCACCGCCAAGCTCCACATCTGGGTCAGCCCCTGATGCAGATAGGCGAACAGATAGTTGTCGGTGTAGATCTGGGACAGCGTCAGATTGCGGAACAGACCCATCCAGGTGTGACCGGGGTTCGGCCCGGCGGTGCGAAAGTGGTAGAGCAGATAGGCGATCAGCACCGTGACCACATAGGCCGGCATGATCCGTCGGACCCGGTGCCAGGCATAGCGGCGGACGGACGGCACGTCGCCACCCGTGGCCGCGGCCTTTACCCACGGACGGAACAACAGAAAACCGCTGAGCACGAAGAAGATCGGCACACCGATCTCGGCGCGCGAATACACCAGCCCGAGATAGCCCTGCCCGTACTTGCCGGTCGTGTAGGCCGCGTGTGTCAGCACCACCAGAATGGCGGCCACCGCGCGGATCCCGGTCAGTGACGCCACGCGTCGGGACCCAGAACCCCCGGGGGCCACCGCGTCTACCGACTCGAGGCCACCCTGATCCGACGGATCCGTCACGCTGCGGGAAACCGTCACTTGGTCTTCCGGTGCGGCTTCCCCGAGCGGTCGCGGTGATCAGAACGGTCTTTGTACTCACGGCGCGGCCCACGGTCGGCGCGTTCAACACGCTCCGGCTGCAGATTGATCAGCATCCCCGAGATCCGGGTGTTCTCCAGCGCTTTGAGCGTCTTGCCGGGCAACTTCTCGGGCAGCTCAACCAGCGAGTAGTCCCCGCGGATGGTGATGTGACCGAACTCGTTGCGGTGCAGACCACCCTCGTTGGCAATAGCGCCCACGATGTGGCCGGGACCCACCTTGTGCCGCTTGCCGACCGAGATCCGATACGTCGCCAGGCCTTCGGGTCGCGGACGCTCCTTGCGCGGGGGCCGATCGTCCCGGTCGCGATCCCGCTCCCGGCGCTTCTCCGGCGGCGGCTCGGTCATCAGGAACTCTTCGCCATTGCGCGATTGCAACGCGAGCGCCGCGGCGATATCGACCATCGGCACGTCGTTCTCGCGCTCGAAGTCCTCGATGATCCGGCGGAACAACTCCAGCCCGTCGCCGTTGAGCGAGTCCGTGATCGAGTCACGGAACTTTGCCACCCGCTGCGCGTTGACATCCTCGACGCTGGGCAGCTCGGCCTCGACGACCTTCGACCGGGTGTGCTTCTCGATCGACTTGAGCAGATGGCGTTCACGTGGGGTGACGAACAGCAGGGCATGCCCGGACCGACCGGCCCGGCCGGTGCGGCCGATGCGGTGCACATACGACTCGGTGTCGTTCGGGATGTCGTAGTTGACGACATGCGAGATGCGCTCGACGTCCAGACCGCGAGCGGCCACGTCGGTGGCGACCAGGATGTCGATCGTGCCGTCCTTCAGCGCGGCGATCGTGCGCTCACGCTGAGCCTGGTTGATGTCGCCGTTGATGGCCGCGGCCGCGAAACCGCGGGCCTTGAGCCGCTCGGCGACCTCCTCGGTGGCCTGCTTGGTACGGACGAACACGATCATCGCGTCGCCCTCCTCGACCTCGAGCACCCGCGTCAGCGCGTCCAGCTTGCGCGCACCGGCCACCTGGATGAACCGCTGCGTGATGTTCTCGGCGGTCGCGGTCTTGGCCTTGACCGTGACCTCGACCGGATTGTGCAGATATTTGGTGGTGATCTTGCGGATGGCCGGCGGCATGGTGGCCGAGAACAGCGCCACCTGCTTGTACTCCGGGGTATCGGCGAGGATCCGCTCGACCTCTTCGGCGAAGCCCATGGTGAGCATCTCGTCGGCCTCGTCGAGCACCAGGTAGTCCAGTTTCGACAGATCCAGGGTGCCGCGCTCGAGGTGATCGATCACCCGGCCCGGAGTGCCCACCACCACCTGCGCACCGCGCCGAAGCCCGGACAGCTGCACGGTGTAGGACGCTCCGCCGTAGATGGGCAACACATTGACCGCGGGCAGGTGCGCGCCATACCGGCCGAATGCCTCCGCGACCTGCAAGGCCAGCTCACGTGTCGGGGCCAGCACCAGCGCCTGGGTGGCCCTGCTTGAGGTGTCGATCTTGGACAGGATCGGGATGGCGAAGGCCGCGGTCTTGCCGGTGCCGGTCTGGGCCAGCCCGACGACATCGGAGCCGGCGAGCATGGCCGGAATGGTCGCGGCCTGGATCGCCGAAGGCGACTCGTAGCCGACATCAGTCACTGCCTTCAACACCGCAGGGTCAATCTGCAGGTCGGCAAACGTTGGGGCGGTATCCCCCGAATCCGGGTCTGGCGAGGTCATCGGTTCAGAAGTCTAGTGCCAATCGAACGAAATCCCGGCCGCGCGCCTGCACAACCCCGCAGCGGGGTCACGGTAGGTTGCCCAACTGTGAAACGGGTCGCAGTGTTCGCGACGGCCGCAAAGACGATCACCGTGGCCGTCTCTGCTTCCGTGTTCACGCTCGCGGGATGCGGATCGGGCGATTCCACGGTCTCAAAAACCCCCGAGGCCAGCGCCAATGCGGCGCCGGCCCCGGCATCGAAACCTGCTACCAAGGCCGCCCCGACGTCGGCAGCACCGGCGGCCGACCCGTGCGCGGTGAACCTGGCCGCCCCCGAGATCGCCAAGGCCGTCTCCGAATTGCCCCGCGACCCCCGCAGCAATCAGGCCTGGAGCTCCGAACCGCTGGCGGGCAACTACAACGAGTGCGCGCAACTGTCGGCGGTGATCGTGCGGGCCAACACCAACTCCGAACACCCCAACACCCGAGCTGTGCTGTTCCACCTCGGCAAGTTCATCCCCACAGGCGTGCCCGACACCTACGGCTTCAACGCCATCGACAAGACGGCCAGCACCGGTGACACCGTGGCGCTGCAGTACTCCGGCGGACTCCACGGACTGGCCAGCACGGTGAAGTTCCGCTGGAACGGCGGCGGCGTGGAGTTGATGGGCAACACGTAGCCTTCCCGGCCTCCGGCACCATGTCGGTGCCCTCCCATACAGTGACAGCGTGTTCGTCACCGGCGAAGGCGCTGCCGCGCCGACGGTCATCTACAGCGCGTCGGACCTGGCCGCGGCCGCCCGCTGTGAATATGCCCTGCTGCGCTCGTTCGACGCACGGCTGGGCCGGGGCCCGGCGGTGTCCTCCGATGACGAATTGCTCGCCCGCACAGCAGAACTCGGCGACGAGCACGAACAGCGCCACCTCGATGAACTGCGCGCCGACGCAGCACCGTCGGAGGTGACGGTGATCGACCGGCCCGCCTACACGGTGGCCGGCCTGACATCGGCGGCCGCAGCCACCCTGGACGCGGCGCAGCGTCGGGACCCGGTGATCTACCAGGCGGCGATGTTCGACGGGCGCTTCGCCGGATTCGCCGACTTCCTGATCTGGGACGGCGCCCGGTACCGCCTGCGGGATACCAAACTGTCCCGGTCGGTGAAGGTCGAGGCGCTGCTCCAGCTGGCCGCCTACGCCGACGTGCTGGCCCGCGCCGGAGTCCCGGTGGCCGACGAGGTCGATCTGGTCCTCGGCGACGGCGCGGTGTCCAGCTACCGCATCGACGAGCTCCTGGCGGTGTACCGGCCGCGGCGCCGCGCGCTGCAGGCACTGCTCGACGGGCATCTCGCCGCCGCCGGCGCGGTGTCCTGGTCCGACGAAAGTGTGCGGGCGTGCTTCGGCTGCCCGGAATGCGAGCACCAGATCCGCACCACCGATGACCTCTTCCTGGTGGCCGGAATGCGGGCGAACCAGCGCGCCCGCCTCATCGACGCCGGCATCACCACCACCCATCAGCTGGCCGTCCACACCGGCGCCGTACCCGGACTGGCCCAGCGCATGGTGACAGCGCTGACCGGTCAGGCCCGCTTGCAGGTGGCGCCGCGGGTGGAAGCCAAGCCGCCGTATGAAGTCGTGGATCAGCAACCGCTGATGCTGCTGCCGGATCCAGACAAGGGCGACCTGTTCTTCGACTACGAGGGTGACCCGTTGTGGACCGTCAACGGTCACGACTGGGGCCTGGAATACCTGTGGGGCGTCCTCGGTGCGGAGGGCAATTTCCAGCCGTTCTGGGCACATGACCGGGCCAGCGAACGTCAGGTGCTCATCGATTTCCTGGACCTGGTTCGCAAGCGCCGCAAGCGTTTTCCCAAGATGCACATCTACCACTACGCACCCTATGAGCGCAGCACCCTGCTGCGGCTGGCCGGCCGCTACGGGGTCGGCGAGAACGATGTGGACGACCTGCTGCGCAACGGCATCCTCGTCGACCTCCTTCCGTTGGTACGCAAGAGCATTCGCGTCGGCACCGAGAACTACAGCATCAAGTCGCTGGAGCCGTTGTACATGGGGACCGAACTGCGCGACGGTGAAGTCACCAAGGCCACCGATTCGATCACCGAGTACGCGCGGTACTGCGCCCTGCGCGAGGCCGATCAGCACGACGAGGCGGCCACCGTGCTCAAGGAGATCGAGGAGTACAACCGCTACGACTGCCGTTCCACACACCGGCTGCGGGACTGGCTGATCACCCGGGCGTTCGAAGCCGGCGTCCCACCGCGCGGTCCCCAACCCGTACGCGACGGCGCACCGATCGAGAAGGCCGACGCCACCGACCGCAAGCTGCTCAAATTCGCCGGCGACGGAGTCCAACCACGAACCGCCGAGCAGCAGGCAGTGGCGCTCGTCGCCGCGGCCCGCGGTTTCCACAAGCGTGAGGACAAGCCGTTCTGGTGGGGCCATTTCGACCGGCTCAACAATCCGGTCGACGAATGGGCGGACAGCACAGGCGTTTTCGTTGCCGAACAGGCGCAGGTCGTCACCGACTGGCACACCCCGCCACGCGCCCGTAAACCGCAACGGCAGGTCCTGCTGACCGGCGCCATCGACGCCGGAGAACTGAGTACCGAGGTGTACGCGTTGTACACCCCGCCGGCACCGGCAGGCCTGTCCGACGACCCGGACCGGCGCGGCTTCGGCAGCGCGACCGTCGTCGGCTGTGACAACCCGGAGGCACCCACCGAGGTGCTGATCACCGAACGCCAACCCAAGGACAGCGACACCTTCGCCCAGGTGCCGTTCGCACTGACCCCCGGGCCGCCGGTCAATACCCGGCCGCTGCAGGCGTCGATCGACAGCACCGCCACCACCGTCGCCACCGGTCTGCCGAACCTGCCCGCCGACGCGGTGACCGACATCCTGCTGCGCCGCCCGCCACGCACCGTCAGCGGCCGGGCACTGCCCCGCAGCGGCGACACCGCGGCCGACATCACCGCGGCGCTGTTGGATCTGGACTGCTCCTATATCGCGGTGCATGGACCGCCCGGCACCGGCAAGACCCACACGTCGGCACAGATCATCGCCCGGCTGGTCAACCAACACCATTGGCGCATCGGGATCGTCGCGCAGTCACATGCGGTGATCGAGCATCTGTTGGAGCAGGTGCTCGACGCCGGGGTGGACGCGGCGCAGGTGGCCAAGAAACGCAAGGGCGCCGACCCCCGGTGGACTGAGATAGCCGAAAACCACTACGCCGCGTTCATCGCCGACCATCCCGGCTGCGTGATCGGCGGTACCGCATGGGATTTCGCCAACGAGACGCGGGTGCCGCGGCAGTGCCTCGATCTGCTGGTGGTCGAGGAAGCCGGCCAGTTCAACCTCGCCAACACCATCGCGGTGGCCCCGGCCGCGCGCAATCTGCTGCTACTGGGCGACCCGCAGCAACTCCCCCAGGTCTGTCAGGGCACCCACCCGGCACCGGTCGACGATTCTGCACTGGGCTGGCTGGTCGAGGGAGCGCACACACTGCCGGCCGAACGCGGCTACTTCCTGGAGAACTCGTTCCGGATGCATCCGGCGGTGTGCGGGCCGGTGTCGCGACTGTCCTACGACGGCCGGCTGCGCTCACACGAAAAGGTCAGCGCGGCACGCAAACTCGACGGTGTCGCACCCGGCGTACGCGTGCTCGAGGTGCCGCATCTGGGCAACTCGACCGACAGTCCGGAAGAGGCCGACGCGATCGTCACGGCCATCACCGGCGTGCTGGGCACCACCTGGACCGACGAGCACGGCAGCACGCCACTGGGGCAGGACCACATCCTGGTGGTCACCCCCTACAACGCCCAGGTGACAACAATGCGTCGGGCACTCGACGCAGCGGGTCTGACCGACGTGCAGGTCGGCACCGTGGACAAGTTCCAGGGCAGGCAGGCGCCCGTGGTGTTCGTGTCGATGACAGCGTCCTCGGCCGCCGACGTGCCCCGCGGAATCGGATTCCTGTTGAACCGCAACCGCCTCAACGTGGCGATCAGCCGGGCCAAGTACGTCGCCTTTATCGTGCGCTCACCACAGCTCACCGACTATCTGCCCGGCCAGCCGGACAGCCTCATCGCACTCGGCGCGTTCCTCGCCCTGACCGATCACGACGATCTGAGCCTGTGATACACCCAACCGGTGACTGAAACGCTTACCGAAACGCTTGCCGGGATCGTCGGTTCGGGGTATGTCACCACTGATCCCGACGTGCTGGACAGCCGCTGCGTCGACCACACCGGGCGTTACCGCGGAGCGGCCGCGGCTCTGGTCCGGCCCGGCACGGCCGATGAAGTGGCCTCAGTGCTGCGCGCCTGTCGCGCCGCGGGAGCATGTGTCACGGTGCAGGGCGGCCGGACCTCACTGGTGGCCGGGACGGTGCCGGAGAACGACGACATCCTGCTGTCCACCGAGCGACTCACCGAGATCGACGCAGTCGACACCGTCGAGCGACGGGTCAGCGTCGGCGCCGGGACACCGCTGGCCGCAGTGCAGCGAGCCGCTGCAGCAGCCGGACTCGTGTTCGGCGTGGACCTGGCCGCACGTGAATCGGCGACGGTCGGCGGGATGGCCTCCACCAATGCCGGCGGTCTGCGCACCGTCCGCTACGGCAACATGGGCGAGCAGGTGCTGGGCCTGGACATCGCGCTGCCCGACGGGTCGGTGATCCAACGGCACAGCCGGGTGCGCCGCGACAACACCGGATACGACCTGGCCGCACTGTTCGTCGGCGCCGAAGGCACCCTCGGGGTGATCACCGCGCTGGACCTGCGCCTGCACCCCACCCCCACCCACCGCGTCACCGCGATCTGCGGATTCGCCGACCTGGGCACACTGGTCGACGCCGGCCGCATCTTCCGCGATCTCGACGGCATCGCCGCCCTGGAACTGATCGACTCCCGGGCCAGCGAGCTGACCGGCGAGCACCTGGGGGTGGGCGCCCCGGTCGAGGGCGCCTGGCAGTTGCTGATCGAACTGGCCGGGGACAGCGACCAGACCGAACGCCTGGCCGACGCACTGGAGGGCGCCGACATCTGCGGTGAACCCGCCGTCGGCGTCGACGCCGGAGCCCAGCAGCGGTTGTGGCAGGTCCGCGAGTCGGTGGCCGAAGTGCTCGGATTGTTCGGCCCGCCACTGAAATTCGACGTATCCCTACCGTTGTCGGCGATCGGCGGCTTCGCCGACGCAGCCGCCGAATTGATCGCCGGCCATGCGCCGGAAGCCATCCCGGTGCTGTTCGGCCACATCGGTGAGGGCAACCTGCACCTGAACGTGCTGCGCTGCTCCACCGACGTCGAGCCGGCGCTGTACGCCGCGATGATGCCGCTGATCGCCGACTGCGGCGGCAACGTCAGCTCCGAACACGGCGTGGGTTCACGCAAGCGCGACTACGTGGCGATGTCCCGCACGGAGGCCGACATCGCCGCCATGCGCACCGTCAAGTCCGCATTCGATCCGGGCGGCTACCTCAATCGCGCTGTGCTGTTCACCGGTCGCGCTCGGCCATGAACTCGGCGTAGATGTTCTCCCACTTCTCGGGGTCCTCGGCCAGTGGCAGCGACCGGAACGAATCGGTCACCGCTTCGTCGCCGTCACCCGCGGCACGGTCATGATGGCTCACGGTGAACTCGACATAGTCATCGTCATCGTCGTCGCGGGGGTCGAGGTACGGCTCCTGGCTCGGCGCGATCGTGGGCTCGGCACCGAAACCGAGCAGGAACAACGCCGCCACCACACCGAACAGCGCGATGAACGCCGGCAGGAGCATCGACTGCGACATCGCTGCGGCGAACGGCGCGTGCAGGAACTCCGGCAACTCGGCGACTGCACCCTCACCACGGGGCGCGGCACTTGCCGGCCCCGGCAGTTCCGCGCCGATCCGCTGCGTCGTGTACGCCGCGATCCCGGCACTCCCGAGCACCGACCCGACCTGGCGCGTGGCGTTGTACACACCGGACCCCGCCCCCGCCAGATCCTGGGGCAGGTTGCGCGTCGCGGTGGCGGCCAACGGGGACCAGATGAACGCCATCCCGATGCCCATCACCAACTGCGGCAGCAGCAACCGCCAGATCGGCGTCGTCGGGGTCATCTCCAACGCCAGCCAGGTCAGCCCGATCGCCATCGCCGAGAAACCGAAACCGATCACCGGTGTGGGATGCGTCCGGTCGACGATGCGGCCCACGACCGGCGCCAACACACCGCTGGCGATCGCGGTCGGTGCGGTCAACAGCGCCGAACGGATCGGCGACAACCCGCACACGGTCTGGGCGTAGAACATCAACGGCAGGATCATCGCGGTCACCGCGAACCCGATCGTCGCGACGCCGACATTGGCGAGGCTGAAGTCGCGATCTTTGAAGATCCGTAACGGGATCAGCGGCTCGCTGGTGTTGACTGCCTGCCAGCACACGAACGCCACCATCGCCGCGATACCGACCGCTCCGGTGGCCCACACCCACGGTGCCCAGTCCCGCGACTGCCCCTCCTGCAGCGCGAACACGATCAGGAACATGCCGACCCCGGACAACACCACGCCCAGGACGTCGAACCGGTGGGGTTGGGTGGGCAGCACCGGCACCAGCCAGACCGCCAGGCCGAGGCCGACAATTCCGATCGGCACGTTGACGAAGAAGATCCACTGCCAGCCCAGTCCCCCGACCAGCAGGCCGCCGGCCAGCGGACCGACCAGGGTGGCCACCCCGGCGGTCGCACCCCACACGCTCATCGCCACCCCGCGCCGCCCGGGCGGGAAGATACGGGTGATCGTCGACAGGGTCTGCGGGGTCAGCAGGGCCGCGCCGATGCCCTGCACCACGCGGGCGGCGATCAGCATCTGGATGCTGCCGGCCAGGCCGCACCACAGCGAGGCCGCGGTGAACACGGCCAGGCCGGCCAGGTAGAGGTTCTTGGGCCCGTACACATCGCCCAACCGCCCCGCGACGAGTAGCGGCACGGCGTAGGCCAGCAGGTAGGCGCTGGTCACCCAGATCACGCCGTCGTAATCGGCGCCGAGCTCTTCCATGATGGTCGGATTGGCGACGGCGACGATCGTCGCGTCGACCAGGATCATGAAGAAGCCGACCATCATGGCCCACAGCGCGTTCCACGGGTTGTCCGCACGCGCGGGCGCCCTGCCCTGCGGGCTCGGGGTTCGGGCGTTCAGCGCTGGAGACATGGCGATTGCGGTGGGTTGGGCCTCGGGTCCGGCTTAGTTGGGTTGTTGGCGGGCCCAGCCGACGCTACCCGGGAGCGCCTCAGGCGGGCTCGACAACCGCCTCGGAAACGACGAGCGTGTCGCCCGGGTATTCGCTCGGCTCGTCATCGTCGTTACGCCGACCGACCAGCAGCAGAGCCGCCAAGGCGATCGCCATGCCGGCCGTCATCACCCACGACAACGCCAGCGCACCGTTGCCCAGGGCCCCGATCGCGGGTGCCACCGCGGCACCGAGGCCGAACTGCGCCGCGCCCAGCAACGCGGCCGCCGTTCCGGCAGCGTCGGGGTGGCGCGACAGTGCGAGCGCCGGGGCGTTGGGAAGCACCAGACCCATCCCGGCCAGGATCGCCAGCACGGGAACCACGAACGCGGACAGCCCGCCCACGTGCGCGACGGTCAGCACGACGAACGCCACCCCGGCAAGGGTCGACCAGCTCAGCGCCGCCACCGTGATGGCCTGCGGCGAGAACCGGCGCAGCAGCACGACATTGAACTGGGTGGAGCCGATCAACGCGATCGCGCCCGCGGCGAACACCAGCGCGAATGCCTGCTGGTCGAGACCGTAGTCGCCCTGCAGGACGAACGGCGCCGCCGAAATGTAGGCGAACAGCCCGGACATGCCCAGCGCGGCGACCAGGACGAGGATCACGAATCGAGCGTCACGCAGCAGCTCGAGGTAGGTGCCGAGCATGCCGCTCACCGCGAGCGGGCGCCGGTGGGCGACCGGCAGCGTTTCGGGCAGGGCGAGCGCGGCCATCACCAACAGGCCCCCGGCCAACACCACCAGCGCGACGAAGACCCAGTGCCAGGACCCGTGCAACAGCACCGCCGCCCCCAACGACGGCGCCAGCACCGGGGCAACCCCGAGCACCAGCATCAACCGCGACATCACCGTGGCCGCCACCGTGCCGCTGAACAGGTCACCGACCACGGCGATGGCCACTACCGAGGCCGCCGCCGCACCCATGCCCTGCAGACCGCGCGCCACCCCGAGGGTCACGATGTCGGGCGCCAGTGCGCACAGCACCGAGGCCACGATGTGCAGCACGATGCCCGCCATCAACGGGCGCCTGCGTCCCAGCGAATCCGACAACGGGCCGACGATCAGCTGCCCCAGGGCCAGACCGGCCAGGGTCCCGGTGAGTGTCAACTGCGACACCGAGGAGGAGACCGAGAGTTCCTCGGCGATCCGAGGCAGCGCCGGCAGATACATGTCGATGGTCAGTGGACCCAACGCGACGAGGGCACCCAAGACGAGAATCATCCGGATGCGGCTCGGCGCGGCCGGCAATGTCGTCTGGTCCACGTCGGGCGATGATGCCATGAAGGTGAACAGCCCCGCATCTCAGTTTTTTGTTCCCGTGACGGCTGTCACCCTCGGGCACCGGCAACGGGTGGCCGTTCGTTCTCCCCGCATCAGGTCAGGCGTTAGCCTGGCAGTCAACGATGGGTTCACACCTGGGAGGCCCCGAAGTGCGTGCGCGGTCCAAAGCCCAACTGCCGGCGAAGGTCGAAGAGACCGAAGATCCCAGCACGGCTGCGAAGGTGCTCTCGGCCATCATCGAGCGCAGCTCCCGCGTCCAGGCTCCCGCCGTCACGGCGTATGTGGATCGGATGCGCAGCCACCAACCCGACGCCACCCCGGCGGAGATCGTCACCCGACTGGAGAAGCACTACCTGGCCGCGGTGATGGCCAGCGGTGCCGCCGTCGGTTCGGCCGCCGCGTTCCCGGGCATCGGAACGCTGGCCGCACTGTCGGCCGTGGCCGGCGAGACGGTGGTGTTCCTGGAGGCCACATCAGTGTTCGTGCTCGCGGTCGCCGAGGTGTACGGCATCCCCGCCGACCATCGCGAACGGCGCCGTGCACTGGTACTTTCGGTCCTTGTCGGCGAGGACAGCAAGCACGCCATCGCCGATCTGCTGGGCACCGGGCGGACCAGCGGTGCGTGGCTGTCCGACGGCGCAGCAACGCTGCCCTTGCCCGCGGTCTCACAGCTCAACTCCCGGCTGGTCAGGTACTTCGTCAAGCGGTATACGCTCAAGCGCGGCGCGATGGCTTTCGGCAAAATGCTGCCGGTGGGCATCGGCGCTGTCATCGGCGGTGTCGGCAACCGGCTGATGGGTAAGAAAATCGTTGCCAACGCCCGCCAGGCGTTCGGCGCGCCCCCGCCGCGGTGGCCCGCAACGTTGCATGCGCTGCCGTCCGCTAACCCCTAGGCCCATGGTGACCTCAGGTGGTGTTGAAAGGCGATAGCCTTTATGCGGCGGTCCAGTGGGTGGACCGGCTACAGAAGAACACAAGCGGCAAGCCTCCTTGTGACGGCGAGCCGGACACAAGAATCGAGGCGAGTGTCTGCCGTGAGCAGTTCACCTTCACCATTCGGGCAGAACGAGTGGTTGGTCGAGGAGATGTATCGCAAGTTCCGCGAGGATCCCTCTTCGGTGGATCCGAGTTGGCACGAATTTCTGGTCGACTACTCCCCTGAGCCCACCACCGACAACACCGTCGCCAACGGTCAGACGACCGCGCCGGCAGCGCCTGCGGCCGCGCCGCCAGCAACGCCCGCCGCGCCTGCGGCGCCTGCCGCTGCCGCTCCGGCAGCGGCGCCCGCCAAGGCGGCGCCCGCCAAACCGACGAAGTCGGGCCCCACTCCCGCCGAGGGCGACGAGTCGCAGGTGCTGCGCGGCGCCGCGGCAGCCGTCGTCAAGAACATGAACGCCTCGCTGGAGGTGCCGACTGCCACGAGCGTGCGGGCCATCCCGGCCAGGGCGATGATCGACAACCGCGTCGTCATCAACAACCACCTCAAGCGCACCCGCGGCGGCAAGATCAGCTTCACCCACCTGCTCGGCTACGCGATCGTGCAGGCGGTCAAGAAGTTCCCGAACATGAACCGGCATTTCGCCGAGGTCAACGGCAAGCCCAACGCGGTCACGCCGGCCCACACCAACCTGGGTCTGGCCATCGACCTGCCCGGCAAGGACGGCAGCCGTTCACTGGTCGTGGCCGCCATCAAGCGTTGCGAAACAATGCATTTCGGCCAGTTCATCGCTGCCTACGAGGACATCGTGCGGCGGGCCCGCGACGGCAAGCTGACCGCCGAGGACTTCGCCGGGGTCACGATCTCGCTGACCAACCCGGGCACCATCGGCACCGTGCACTCGGTGCCGCGGCTCATGCAGGGCCAGGGCGCCATCATCGGCGCCGGCGCAATGGAATTCCCGGCCGAGTTCCAGGGCGCCAGTGAGGAACGCATCGCCGAACTGGGCATCGGCAAGCTGATCACCCTGACCTCGACCTACGACCACCGGATCATCCAGGGTGCGGAGTCCGGCGACTTCCTGCGCACCATCCACACCCTGCTGCTCGACGACGAGTTCTTCGACGAGATCTTCCGCGAACTCGGCATCCCGTATGAGCCGGTGCGCTGGCGCGTCGACAACCCGGATTCCATCGAGCACAAGAACGCTCGCGTCATCGAGCTGATCGCGGCCTACCGCAACCGTGGCCACCTGATGGCCGACATCGACCCGTTGCGGCTGGACAACACCCGTTTCCGCAGCCACCCCGATCTCGACGTCAACACCCACGGGCTGACCCTGTGGGACCTGGACCGAGAGTTCAAGGTCGACGGGTTCTCCGGCAAGCAGTACAAGAAGCTGCGCGACGTCCTGTCGGTGCTGCGCGATGCCTACTGCCGTCACATCGGTGTCGAGTACACCCACATCCTCGAACCCGAGCAGCAGCGCTGGATCCAGGAACGCGTCGAGGTCAAGCACGACAAGCCGACCGTCGCGGAGCAGAAGTACATCCTGAGCAAGCTCAACGCCGCTGAGGCGTTCGAGACGTTCCTGCAGACCAAATACGTTGGGCAGAAGCGTTTCTCACTGGAAGGCGCGGAGACGGTCATCCCGATGATGGACGCCGTGATCGACCAGTGTGCCGAGCACGCGCTCAACGAGGTGGTCATCGGCATGCCGCACCGCGGCCGGCTCAACGTGCTGGCCAACATCGTCGGCAAGCCTTACAGCCAGATCTTCACCGAGTTCGAGGGCAACCTCAACCCGAGCCAAGCCCACGGCTCCGGCGATGTGAAGTACCACCTCGGCGCATCCGGCAACTACATCCAGATGTTCGGCGAGAACGACATTCAGGTGTCGCTGACCGCCAACCCCTCGCATCTGGAAGCCGTCGACCCGGTGCTCGAAGGCCTGGTCCGGGCGAAGCAGGATCTGCTGGACCCCGGCAGGGATGCCGACGGCTCCGGCGAGTACCCCGTGGTCCCGCTGATGCTGCACGGCGATGCGGCGTTCGCCGGACAGGGCGTCGTCGCCGAAACCCTGAACCTGGCACTGCTCAACGGTTACCGCACCGGCGGCACGATCCACATCGTGGTCAACAACCAGATCGGGTTCACCACGGCGCCAACGGATTCGCGTTCCAGCGAGTACTGCACCGACGTCGCCAAGATGATCGGCGCACCCATCTTCCACGTCAACGGCGACGACCCGGAGGCCTGCGCCTGGGTGGCGCGGCTGGCAGTGGACTTCCGCCAGGCGTTCAAGAAGGACGTCATCATCGACATGCTGTGCTACCGCCGCCGCGGACACAACGAGGGCGACGATCCGTCGATGACCCAGCCGTACATGTACGACGTCATCGACACCAAGCGCGGCTCCCGCAAGGCCTACACCGAATCTCTGATCGGCCGCGGCGACATCTCCATGAAAGAGGCCGAGGACGCCCTGCGCGACTACCAGGGCCAGCTGGAGCGGGTGTTCAACGAGGTCCGCGAGTTGGAGAAGCACGCGGCCGAGCCCAGCGAATCGGTCGAGGCCGACCAGCAGATCCCGCAGCGCCTCGCGACTGCGGTGGACAAGTCGCTGCTCGCCCGCATCGGCGACGCGCATCTGGCCCTCCCGGAGGGATTCACGGTGCATCCGCGCGTCAAGCCGGTGCTGGAGAAGCGCCGTGAGATGGCCTACGAGGGCAAGGTCGACTGGGCATTCGCCGAGTTGCTCGCGCTCGGTTCGCTGATCGCCGACGGCAAGCTGGTCCGGCTGTCGGGCCAGGACACCCAGCGCGGTACCTTCACCCAGCGGCATTCGGTGATCGTCGACCGCAAGACCGGCGAGGAGTTCACCCCGCTGCAGCTGCTGGCCACCAGCACCGACGGCACGCCGACCGGTGGCAAGTTCCTGGTCTACAACTCGGCGCTGTCCGAATACGCCGCTGTCGGCTTCGAGTACGGCTACTCGGTGGGCAATCCCGACGCAATGGTGTTGTGGGAGGCGCAGTTCGGCGACTTCGTCAACGGCGCACAGTCGATCATCGACGAGTTCATCTCCTCCGGCGAGGCCAAGTGGGGCCAGCTTTCCGACGTCGTGCTGCTGCTGCCGCACGGCCATGAAGGACAGGGTCCCGACCACACGTCGGGCCGCATCGAGCGCTTCCTGCAGCTGTGGGCCGAGGGTTCGATGACCATCGCGGTGCCGTCGACCCCGGCGAACTACTTCCACCTCTTGCGCCGGCACGGCATGGACGGCATCCAGCGTCCGCTGATCGTCTTCACCCCGAAGTCGATGCTGCGCAACAAGGCCGCGGTCAGCGATGTCCGCGACTTCACCGAGAACAAGTTCCGCTCAGTACTGGAAGAGCCGGCCTACACCGACGGTGAAGGCGACCGCGAGAAGGTCCGTCGCATCGTGCTCTGCAGCGGCAAGATCTACTACGACCTTGCCGCACGCAAGGCCAAGGACAACCGCGACGACGTGGCGATCGTGCGGCTCGAGCAGCTCGCCCCGCTGCCGCGGCGCCGGCTGGCCGAGACGCTGGACCGCTACCCGAATGTCACCGAGAAGTTCTGGGTGCAGGAGGAGCCGGCCAACCAGGGCGCCTGGCCGTCACTCGGCCTGACCCTGCCCGAGGTGCTGCCGGACTACTTCACCCCGATCAAGCGGATCTCGCGCCGGGCGATGTCGGCTCCGTCTTCGGGGTCGTCGAAGGTGCATGCTGTCGAACAGCAGGAGATCATCGACGAGGCATTCGGGTAACCCGCTCGGTCTGATCACCGAAATCAACGAAATGGTCGCTGCCGCACGACGGTAGCGACCATTTCGTTGTTCTGGGGCTCCGGGCGCGCGCATTCCAATCACCGCGCGTACAACCCTGGGCCGCACCAGGGTCGGCGGCTACTCATCTAGGGTGACTATCGAAGCTGACCCGTTCGTCGATGAGGCGCCGGCGCCCACTGCTCCCAACACGGTGCGCACCGCGGTCCTGGCCAGCGTGCTCGGGACGACGATCGAGTGGTACGACTTCTTCCTGTACGCCACGGCCGCCAGCCTGGTGTTCAACCACACCTTCTTCCCGGACCAGAGTTCCTTCGTCGGCACGATGCTGGCATTCGCCACGTTCGCGGTCGGGTTCGTCGTCCGGCCCATCGGCGGCTTCGTGTTCGGCCACATCGGCGACCGGATCGGTCGCAAACGCACGCTGGCCTTCACCATGCTGTTGATGGGCGCGGCCACCGCACTGATGGGAGTCCTGCCCACCGCGGCACAGATCGGCGTGCTCGCCCCGATCCTGCTGCTGGTGCTGCGCGTGGTGCAGGGATTCGCCCTCGGCGGCGAGTGGGCCGGCGCGGTGCTGTTGGCCGTAGAGCACAGCCCCCGGCATCGCCGCGGGCTGTTCGGCAGCATCCCGCAGGTCGGGCTGGCGCTGGGCCTGGCCCTGGGCACCGGGGTGTTCGTGTTGCTGCAGCTGTGGTTGACGCCCGAGGAGTTCCAGACCTACGGGTGGCGGATCGCATTCCTGTTCAGCGTCGTGCTGGTGATCTTCGGTGTCGTGGTGCGGTTCCGAGTGGCCGAGACGCCGGCGTTCGAGAAGTTGCGCGACGACGACAATCGCTCGGCGGTCCCGCTGAAGGAGATCTTCCGGCCCCGGCGCTGCGGTCGACCGTGCTGGGCCTGCTGTCGCGCTGGGGTGAGGGCGCCGCGTTCAACACCTGGGACGTGTTCACCATCGCGTACGCCACCACCACGCTGCATCTGGGCAAGGTGCCGGTGCTGATCGTGGTGACCGCGGCGGCGCTGCTGATGGCCGTGCTGCTGCCGGTGTCGGGCCTACTCGCCGACCGGTTCAGCCCGAAGGCGGTCTATGCGTCGGGTATCGCGGCCTACGCAGTCGTGGTCTTTCCCGCGTTCGCATTGTTCGGCACCGGCAGCATCACGGCGTACGCGGTGGGAATGTTGTTGGCGTTCGGCGTCATTCACGCCTGGTTCTATGGTGCACAGGGCACGCTGTACGCCTCCCTGTTCCCGACCCGCACCCGCTACACGGGGTTGTCGACGGTGTATCAGCTCTCCGGCGTCTACTCCTCGGGGCTGACCCCGCTGATCCTCACGGCGTTGATCGCCGCGGGCGGCGGTACACCCTGGCTGGCGTGCGGGTACCTGGTGGCCACCGCGGTGGTCAGCGTCATCGCCACGCTGCTGCTGCGTCCCGAGTACTAAGAGGCCCGTCAGCGGAGCTCAGCAGGTTAATACCGACGGGCCTGCCTCGGTGATGGCCACGGTGTTCTCGGTGTGAGCGGTGCGGGCGCCGTCGGCCGATCGGATGGTCCAGCCGTCGCGGTCGTAGACGATGCGGCTGGTGCCCGCGGCGAGCCACGGCTCGAGCGCCAGCGTCATCCCCGCCCGCAACTTCATGCCGCGGCCGGGATTGCCCCGGTTGGGCACATGCGGGTCCTCGTGCATGGTCCGGCCCAGTCCGTGCCCACCGAATTCGAGGTTGACCGGATAGCCGTAGTCGGCCGCGACGGCGCCGATGGCGGCGGAGATGTCGCCGAGCCGGTTACCCGGTCGCGCCGCGGCGGTTCCGGCGGCCAACGCCTCCTCAGTGGCCCGGACCAGGCGCATGTCGGCGGACGCGGGGGTCCCGACGATCACGGTGCGAGCCGCATCGGCGACCCAGCCGTCGATCGACACGGCGAAGTCCAGGCTCAGCACATCCCCGTCGCGCAGCCGATAGTCGTGTGGAAGACCGTGCAGCACAGCGTCGTTGACCGACAGGCAGATGACGTTGCGGAACGGTCCCCTACCGAACGACGGGTCATAGTCCCAGTAGCAGGACTCTGCCCCGCGGTGTTCGACCATGCCCCGGGCGTGTTGTTCGAGGTCGAGCAGGTTGACGCCGACGTCCGCGAGCCCGCTCAGCTCGCTGAGCACCTGGGCCACGAACCGCCCGGTGACCCGCATTTTCTCGATCTCGTCGGCGGTCTTCAGTTCGATCACGTTACGTTCTCCTAGCGCGGTATTTAAATACCAACCCTAGCGGTATACAAATACCGGCGCTACCGTGGTGTGGTGGTCCGCACCCCGCTGAGTCCCGAGCAAGTTGCCGCAGGCCGCCGACTCGGCGCCGCGTTGCGCGCCGCGCGCGGCGCCCGCACCCTCGAAGATGTTGCCCGGCCCGCAGGCATCTCTCCCGAGACCCTGCGCAAGATCGAGACCGGCCGTCTGCCCTCCCCGGCGTTCGGCACCATCATCGGACTGAGCGACGCCCTCGGAGTCCCGCTGGAGACGCTGGCCGAGGTATGGCGGCCGCTGGCCGCGGCGGCGTCGTAGCCAACCTGCTCCCAGCCGAACTGGCTACCGTGGGAGAAATGGACTCCCCGGATTACGGATTCGACGGCGATTACAACAAAGTGTCCGCGCCTGCCCAGGCCACGATCGCCGGTGGTGCAGTCACCGCCCTGCTGATCGCCACGGTCGTCAACACCGCCCGCGGCCGACGTGGAATCGCCGTTCTCACAGGCGCTTCCGCTGCCCTGCTGGCGACAACCGTTTCATCGTTCATCCACACCACCCGGCGCGGCAAGTTCGCGGTGTGGCGCGACATCCTCGATGGCCTGGCCCTGCGCGGCGATGAGACGCTGCTCGATCTCGGCTGCGGCCGCGGCGCGGTGCTACATGCCGCGGCCAAACGACTGCCACGCGGACGCGCCCTCGGTGTCGATCTGTGGCGCGCCGATCAGACCGGCAACTCGCCGGAGCAGACGCTGGCCAACGCCGCGGCCGAGGGCGTCGCCGACCGGGTCGAGGTGCACACCGGCGACATGACGGCCCTGCCCTTCGACGATGCCAGCGTCGACGTGATCGTCAGCAGCCTGGCCATCCACAACATCCCCGATCGCGCAGGGCGATCCCGTGCACTCGATGAGGCCGCCAGGGTGCTGCGCCCGGGCGGCCGGTTGGCCATCGCCGATATCTGGGAAACCCGGCGCCACACCGAACGGTTGCGCACCAACGGATGGCAACATGTGCAGCGACGGAATCTCGGCTGGCGGATGTGGTGGGGCGGGCCCTACGTCGGAACCCACCTGGTGACTGCCACCAAGCCAGCCGGCACAGACGGGACCGCGGGTACCGGGTAATCTCGACACAACTCGAACGACACAAGGGAGTGTTCTATGGAAGGCTTCGCCGGAAAGGTCGCCGTCGTGACCGGCGCCGGATCAGGCATCGGACAGGCGTTGGCCATCGAACTCGGTCGTTCCGGGGCCAAACTGGCGATCAGCGACGTCGATACCGAGGGCCTCGCAGTCACTGAGGAGCGCCTCAAGGCGATCGGCGCCGAGGTGAAGACCGACCGGATCGACGTCACCGAGCGCGAGGCCTTCCTGCTCTACGCCGACGCCGTCAAGGAGCACTTCGGCAAGGTCAACCAGATCTACAACAACGCCGGCATCGCGTTCACCGGCGATGTCGAGATCAGCCAGTTCAAGGACATCGAGCGGGTGATGGACGTGGACTTCTGGGGCGTCGTCAACGGCACCAAGGCCTTCCTGCCGCACCTGATCGAATCCGGCGACGGTCACGTGGTCAACGTCTCGAGCCTGTTCGGCATCTTCTCGGTCCCGGGCCAGGCCGCCTACAACTCGGCCAAGTTCGCGGTGCGCGGCTTCACCGAGGCGCTCCGTCAGGAGATGTCCGTGGCCAAGCACCCGGTCAAGGTGACGTGCGTGCATCCGGGCGGCATCAAGACCGCCATCGCGCGCAACTCCACCGCCGCCGAGGGACTGGACCAGAAGGCACTTGCCGAGACCTTCGACCGGCAGCTGGCCAACACCACCCCACAGCGCGCGGCCAAGATCATCCTCGAAGCCGTGCGCAAGGACAAGGCACGGGTGCTGGTCGGGGCCGACGCCAAGATCCTCGACGTCATCGTGCGGATCACCGGGTCGGGTTACCAGAAACTGTTCTCGTCCGCGATGGGCCGGATGCTCCCGCGCTGACGCCGGCCGGCCGAGGGCTAGTGGCCGAGCGGGTTGGCCTGAAGGAACGCATCGGCCACCGCACCGGGATCCTTGCCCTCGGCCACCTGCCTGCGCATATCGGCCAGTGACCCGGTGTCGAGGACACCGGCTATCTCGTTGAGCGCCAGGATCTGGCGTTCGTTGAGCGTGTTGCGGCGATACAGCGGCACCACATTCTCGCCACGGATCAGAGACGTCTTGTCGGCCAGCGCGGTCAGGTCCGACGGGATGGCCGGATCGGCCGTCGTCGACCAGGCCGCATTGATCTTGCCCGCGCGCAGGGCCTCGAACAGACCCTGTTCGTCGGGGAATCTGCCGGGATCAGGCAGGCTGCAGGAACCCACCGCTTTGGGCACCTTGGCACCGACCACCGCACCTGTCCGGGCCTGCGCGCAGTTGCGGCGCAGCGCGCTCAGGTCACTCCCGCCCCACGCCGTGGTGGTGGCCTCGGTGACCACCAGCGCGGGCTTGTCCTGGGCCGACATGGTGTAGTCACCTGCCGCGACGCCTTCGGGCAGCGCCGACACCAGGTCCCGGTAGACCTGCTCATCCGCGCGCGCCGTCGCGTTCGGGTTCAGCTCGGTCAGGAAGCGGCCGGTGAACCCCGGCTGCACCGTCACCGATCCGGAATCCAGCACGCTGGGGACACCGTCGGTCTCGGTGACCGCGGCAGGCGTGCCGTAGTAGCGCAGCGCCGCCGCATACAGATGGCCGAGCAGCGCCGACTCGGGCGCCGGCCCCGCCCCGACCGCGAGGGCGGCCGGGGTAGAACGGCCACCGCAACCGGCTGCCACCAGCGCGAACAGCACCACCAGCGCCAACGCCAGAGTGCGGCGCATTCGTGAACTCAGGACTCTGTGTGGTCAACCGCCGCCGCGACAGCGGCCGCAACCGCAGGGCCGACCCGCGGATCCAGCGCGCTGGGCACGATGTGGTCGACCGCCAGATCGTCGCCGACGACCGAGAAGATCGCCTCGGCAGCCGCCACCTTCATCTTCTCGGTGATGCGGCGGGCACCGGCGTCGAGCGCTCCGCGGAACACCCCGGGGAAGGCCAGCACGTTGTTGATCTGGTTCGGGAAGTCGCTGCGCCCGGTCGCCACGACCGCCGCGTACTTGCGGGCGGCGTCCGGGTGAATCTCCGGGTCCGGGTTGGACAGCGCGAAGACGATGGAGTTGGTGGCCATCGTCGCGATGAGCTCCTCGGGCACGACGCCGGCCGACACCCCGAGAAAGACATCGGCGCCCTCGAGCGCCTCGGCCACCCCACCGGTGAGCTTGCGCGGGTTGGTACGCCCGGCCAGCTCCGCCTTGAAGGTGTTGAGGTTGTCGCGGCCGGAGTGCACGATGCCCTGCGAATCGAGCACGACGACATCGTCGATGCCCTTGTTCAGCAGGATGTTGGCACAGGCCACACCCGCGGCGCCGGCACCCGAGATGACCACGCGCAGCGCATGGATGTCACGGTCGAGCGCCTTGGTGGCGCCCAGCAGCGCGGCCAGCACCACGATCGCCGTGCCGTGCTGGTCGTCGTGCATCACCGGGCAGTCCAGCGCCTCGATCACCCGGCGCTCGATCTCGAAGCAGCGCGGGGCAGAGATGTCCTCCAGGTTCACCGCGCCGAACGTCGGCCGCAGCCGGATCAGGGTTTCGACGATCTCGTCGGGATCCTTGGTGGCGAGCACGATCGGGATCGAGTTCAGCCCGCCGAAAGACTTGAACAGCGCGCTCTTGCCCTCCATCACCGGCAGCGACGCCGCGGGGCCGATATCGCCGAGACCCAGCACCGCGGTACCGTCGCTGACCACCGCGACCAGGCGGTTGGCCCAGGTGTACTTGGCGGCCAGCGTGTGATCGGTGGCGATGGCCCGGCTGACCTGGGCGACGCCAGGGGTGTAGGCAATCGACAGCGCACGCTGGGTGTCCAGCGGCTCCTTCAACTCGACCGAGAGCTTTCCGCCTTCATGGTGATCGAAGATCTCGGCGTCTTCGATGACAACTTGCGGGGTGCGCTCCGCTGAAGGGCGCTCTGGCGAGGAGGCGACTGTACTTTCCGACACGGCGCAAGGGTACTTCAATGCCAAATCTCACATGGCCGGGTTCCCCGCTGGTGAGCGTTACTTAACAGTAACTGCGCGTAGCATTCGGTGTGCTGAACAGGTTGCTGCACACCGCGCAGGAAGGTCGCAGATCATGCCCTCATTCCGCGCCTTGCCACCGGCCCTGCGCTCGACCGCAAGGCCCCGGCCCGCCGACCCCGACGCCAAGACTATCCACGTTCCGGTCGCCCGGGCGATGGTCGATTGCGGTATCTACTGCGGCGGTGACCGATTACCCGGCAAGTACACCCACGCCGCAGCACTGAACAAGGTCCGCGAATTGCAGGAGACGGGCCAGAAGGCGTTCGTCTGGATCGGGCTGCACGAACCCGACCAATTCCAGATGCAGTCGGTGGCAGACGTTTTCGGATTGCACGAGCTGGCCGTCGAGGACGCGGTGCACGCCCACCAGCGCCCCAAGCTCGAGCGCTACGACACGACCTTGTTCCTGGTGCTCAAGACAATCAACTATGTCGAGCACGAGTCGGTGGCGCTGGCCCGCGAGATCGTCGAGACCGGCGAGATCATGATCTTCGTCGGGCCGGACTTCGTCGTCACCGTCCGTCACGGCGAACACGGCGGACTGGCCGGTGTGCGGAAGCGGCTCGAATCCTCGCCTGCCATCCTCAAACTCGGACCGTTCGCGGTCATGCACGCGATCGCCGACCACGTGGTGGACAGCTACCTCGACGTGACCGATCTGATGGAGACCGACATCGACGCCATGGAGGAGGACATCTTCTCCCCCGGCACGCACACCAACATCGAATGTATCTACCTGCTCAAGCGGGAGGTCGTCGAAATGCGCCGGGCGGTGGCGCCGTTGACCCTCGCGCTGGCGCGGTTGCTGACCGACCACAACGACCTGATCTCGGTCGAGGTACGCAGGTACATGCGCGACGTGCACGACCACAATGTGCAGGCCTCCGATCGCGTCACGAGCTACGACGAGATGCTCAGCTCGTTGGTGCAGGCCGCACTCGGCAAGGTCGCCATGCAGCAGAACGTCGACATGCGCAAGATCTCGGCGTGGGTGGCCATCGCCGCCGTGCCGACCGCGATGGCCGGCATCTACGGGATGAACTTCGAGCACATGCCCGAATTACAATGGACCTGGGGCTATCCCGCCGTCTTACTGGCGATGGCCACCATCTGCTTCGTGCTGTATCGCACGTTCCGCCACAACGATTGGCTCTAGCTGGGGCTTGCGGCCCGCCGGGCCGGATCCAGCACGTCCACCCCGTCGGCCTGCCACGCCTCCCGCATCGCGTCCGCACCTTTGAGCCGGACCCAGGCCGCCTCGGTGGCGGTGATCGGCGTGGCCGTGAACATGGTCACGGCGGACAATGGATCGGGCAGGGCCACCTCGCCGATATCGCCGGCGCCCAACAGGAATGCGCTGAACGGTCCGGACTCGAACAACGGTGTCTCCAGATCGACGAGCGCGTCGGCTTCCAGGACCAGCCCCTCCACCGCGGGCGCGGCGGCAAGGACGGCCAGTGATCGAGCCAGCCCGCCCGGCGTCGGCCCCCGTAGCGACAGCACCACCTCGGCCCGGGGACCGTGGATCGGATCGGAGACCAGCTCGGTCGGATCGAACATCGGGTGACGCGAACAACCCAGCGTCACATAGTGATACAGATCCTGCCCGCTACCACCGGCGCGCAGGTCCGGGCCGAACCGCAGGACGTCGATGCGCTCGGTACCCAGGAAGGTGACGCTGGCGCTGACAGGTTCTGCGGTAATGCCTGCCGCACCGAAGTATTCACCCACCCGGGCGCGAACGGCAGCCAGGACGTCGATCACTCTGCTGTCGGTTCTGCGGCCGCCTCGGCCGACTCGGGTTCCTGGGCTTCCTCGGGTTCCTGGGCCTCCTCGGGTTCCGCGGCTGGCTCGACGCGGGTCAGATTCAGCCCGGTCTCAGCATCGAAGATCGCCAACTTCGAGGTGTCGAAAGCCAATTGGATCTGCTGACCGCCCGCCACCGTGGACTCGGCGGACACCCGGGCCACGAACTCATTGGCACCGGCGCCCGAATCGGCAGCCAACTCGGCGAGCTGCGCCGCCTCGGCGCCGGCACCCTCGATGGCGAAGTGAACGTACTTGTCGGCACCCAGCGACTCCACGATGTCAGCGCGCACCGGGAAGCTCAGTGCCCGGATCCGCGCGTACCCGTCGAGCAGCGAGGCGTCTTCGAGGTGCTCGGGACGGATCCCGACGATGATGTTGTCCGGCTTGGGCTGACGCTCCAACAGGTCATGCACCTGTTGGGTAAGGGTGACGTCGCCGAACGGCAGCCGCACCCCGACGTCGGTGAAGGTGGCCGAGAAGAAATTCATCGCCGGTGATCCGATGAAGCCGGCGACGAACAGGTTCGCCGGGTTGTTGTACAGCTCGTCGGGCGTGCCGATCTGCTGGATCTCCCCGGCCAGCAACACCACAACCCGATCGCCCAGGGTCATCGCCTCGGTCTGATCGTGGGTGACGTAGACCGTGGTGGTGCCCAGTCGGCTCTGCAGCCGTGAGATCTCGGCGCGCATCTGCACGCGCAGTTTGGCGTCCAGGTTGCTCAGCGGCTCATCCATCAGGAATGCCTTGGGGCGGCGCACGATTGCCCGGCCCATCGCCACCCGCTGACGCTGCCCGCCCGACAACTGTGCCGGCTTGCGGTCGAGTAATTCGGTCAGGTCGAGGATCTTGGCAGTCTCTGCGACCTTGGCCTCGATCTCGTCCTTCTTGAGCTTGGCCAGGGTCAGCGGAAAGGCGATGTTCTGTCGCACGGTCATGTGCGGGTAGAGCGCATAGGACTGGAACACCATGGCGATGTCGCGGTCCTTGGGCGCCTTCTCGTTGACCCGCTCACCGCCGATATGCAGCTCGCCCGACGAGATATCCTCAAGCCCGGCAATCATGTTCAGGGTGGTCGACTTACCGCACCCTGACGGCCCCACCAGGATGATGAACTCACCGTCGGCGATGGTCATCGAGAACTCTTTGACGGCCTCTCTCGTGCCGCCCGCACCGTCGGGGTAACTCTTGGTGACCCGGTCCAACACAATTTCGGCCATCCAATTACCCCTTTACCGCACCGGATGTCAGGCCAGCGACGATGCGCCGCTGGAAGATGAGAACAAAGATAATGATCGGGATGGTGATGACCATCGCGCCGGCCGCGATCGACCCGGTCGGCTCCTCGAACTGGGAACTGCCGGTGAAGTTCGCGATCGCCACCGGCGCGGTGATCGCCCGCTCGGTCGCGGTCAACGACAGCGCCAACAGCAGGTCGTTCCACGCGAAGATGAACACCAGGATGGCTGCTGTAACGATGCCCGGGGCCGCCAACGGTGCGATCACCCTGCGGAAGGCCTGCGCCGGGGTGGCCCCATCCATCTTCGCGGCCTTCTCCAGATCCCATGGGATCTCCCGGAAGAACGCCGAGAGCGTGTAAATCGCCAGCGGCAGCGCGAAGGTGATGTAAGGAATGATCAGCCCGGGCCAGGTGTCGAACAGGCCGATACTGCGCCACAGATTGAAAATCGGTGTCACCAACGAGATCTGCGGGAACATCGCGATCAGCAGGGCCACGCCCACCAACAACTTCTTGCCGGGGAAGTCCAGCCGTGCCACCGCATAGGCGGCCATGCCGCCGATGGCCACGGCGATCACCGTGGTGATCAACCCGATACCGATCGAGTTGATCAACGCCGAGCTGAAGATGTTCCCGGTGAAGATGCCCTTGTAGTTCTCGAAGGTGATCTGCGACGGAATCAGCTTGCCGTCCTTCACACTCGACGTCGGCTTCAACGAAAGCGACAGGATCCACAACACCGGCACCAGCGCGTAGAGCACCACCAAGATGTTCACGACCGTCCAACCGGTCGCGCGTCGCGCACCCACTCGCTCAGTCATCGACCCTCCGCCTCTGCACCGGGCGCCGACGCACCGAACAACTTGATGAAGACGAACGCGATGATCGCCACCGACAAGAAGATCAACACACTGATGGCAGAACCCAACCCGAGATTGAACGCCTTGAACAGGTTGTCATACCCCAGGATCGACACCGACCCGGTGCTGTTGGCTCCCCCGGTCAACACGTAGATGTTGTCGAAGATGCGGAACGCATCCAAGGTGCGGAACAGGAGTGCGACCAGGATGGCCGGTTTGATCAGCGGCAGAATTACTTTCACCAGCCGCGTCCACGCTCCGGCCCCGTCGACCTCGGCGGCGTTGAGCAGATCCTGCGGTACCAGCGCCAGACCGGCCAGCAGCAGCAGCGCCATGAACGGCGTGGTCTTCCACACTTCGGCCAGCACGATAATGGCCAGCGAGGGCAACTGTTCGGTCAGCGGAGCGCTGCCGTCGGGCAGCAGGTTGGCCAGGTATCCGGTGCCCGGGGTCCAGGCGTAGTACCAGCTGTAGGAGGCCGCCACCGTGACGATCCCGTAGGGAGTCAGCACCGCGGTGCGGACCACGCCCTTTCCGAAGATGGTGCGGTGCATGACCAGTGCCAGCGCCATGCCGAGCACGAACTCGATCGTCACCGAGACAACGGTGATCGCCAGTGTCACCGCGAACGCCGTCCACCAGTACCGGTCGGTGAGGATGGTCTCGTAGTTGGCGAACCCGACAAAGGCGGTGTCGTCGGGGGCAGCCAGGTTGTAGCGCTGCAGGCTCAGCCACACCGCGTAGCCGATTGGGTACGCGGTCACCGCGATCATCAGGATCACCGCGGGCGCGATCAGGGCGAAGGCCAGTTTGCGCTCGGAGCTCCGGTTGTCAGTCGTGGTGGCGCTCACGGGATCAGCCCCTTGCCGTCGATGGCCTTCTGCACCTGTTCGGTCAGCTCATCGGCGGTGTGCTCCGGGTCGATGTCGGTGATCGGGGCCAGAGTGGCCGAAATGCGGGTGGACACAGACTGATACACCGGGGTCGCGGGGCGTACCGCGGCATTGGTCAGCTGCTCTCGGATGATCGCGTGCTGCGGATACTTGGCCTGGAATGCCGGGTCGTCGTACAGCGACTCACGTACCGCGGGCAGGCCGCCCTCGACCGAGGTGTAACGCTGGTTCTCGACGTTGCGCAGGCAGCGGATCGCCTCGAACGCCTCGGCCTTGTGCTGGGTCGTCTTGGCTACCGCGAGGTTCAGCCCGCCGATGGTCACCTTCGCCGGCTCGCCCTCGGAGACCCCCGGGTAGTTCGCGAAGCCGAACACATCCTTGCTGGCCTCGTAGGCCGACTCGAACTGCTCGTCGGTCGGCGAGAAGGTGCCCAGATCGTTGATGGCATCGGCGAGATCGGCTCGATCGTCGAGCGGTAGGAAGTTCACCCCGCCCTTGACGGCATTCTCCAGCAGCGATGGCAGCACGAACGGCCAGTTGACCTCGAGCGCGGCCTTACCCTGCTCGAGCGCAAGCCGGGCGGTGGCCTCATCGGTCTGGGTCACCGACGGATCGGCGCCGGGCGCGGTGGCGACCGACTTGATGATCTGCAGCGCCTTGACGGTGGCCGCGCGATGCTCCGGGGTGTCGGTCAGCGTGACGGTCTTGCCGTCCTCGGAGAGCACCTGACCGCCCGCACTGGTCAGCAGGGTGTTGAACCACACCACCAGGCCCTCGTACTGCTTGGCCTGCACCGCAATCCAACTGGGTTTGCCCGCCGCGTGCAGGCGGGTCGCCTCGGCGACGATGCCGTCCCAGGTGGACGGTGGCTCATCCATCAAATCAGCGCGATACCACAATAATTGGGTATTGGTGGTGATCGGAGATGCGTACAACTTGCCTTGCCACCGGGCCGTCTCCAACGGTCCGGGCAGGGTGTTGGATTCTGCGTCCGACTCGGCTTCGCCGGCCGGGTCCTCGGACAGCGGCACGGCCCAGCCGGCCTCGGCGAACTCGGCGGTCCAGACCACGTCGAGCGCCATGACGTCGAGCGTCTTGTCGTTGCCGGTCAGCCGCCGGGCCAGCTGCAACCGTTGGTCGTCAGCGCCTTTCGGCAAACTCACCTGCTTGATGGTGAACCGGTCGCCGAGTTCGGCATTGCAGCGTTTGGCGACGGCGGTGAAAGTCGCCATCTCGTTGGCCGGGGTGTAGTAGTTGATGACGATCCCGTCGTCGCCCTTACCACAAGCCGACACCACCGAAGCCGTCGTCAACGCGGCCACTGCCGCAGCACATAGCCGCCGAGCACGCACCGCTTTGTCTCCCGTCCGAGTCATCTCTCGCCGCCGGAGCGGCCCCCACGACGCCGGAGCGGCTCCCGCGCGCAAACCGTAGAGCCCTGCGGAGCGGATGTCCAACAGTTTGGGCGCGCCGCGTCACAATCGTGACCTGCGGACATTTGCCACCGCGATGGGTGCGGGCCAGCGCGTCGAGTCAGATCGTCAAGCGCGCCAGCAGATTTCGACCCTGCTCGGCACCCTGCGGGTCGCACAGGACGTCGTAGCGGCCGGCGACCAGCTGCATCGTCGAACTGAAATCTCTTGTGCCCCGAGCCATCGCATACGGGATCGCCGAGGTGATCAAGCCGAAGAAGACACCCGCGATCAGGCCGGTGAGCAGCGCACTCCACGGGTTGGGGCTGAAGAAACCGAGGATCAACCCGATGAAGAGGCCGAGCCAGGCGCCGGACAGCACACCACCACCGAGCACCTTGGGCCAGCTCAGCCGGCCGGTGACCCGCTCGACCTGCATGAGATCCACCCCGACGATCGTCACCTGCTGCACCGGAAATTGTTGGTCGGACAGGTAGTCGACCGCACGCTGGGCCTCCGCGTACGTCGGGTAGGACCCGATCGGCCAGCCTTTGGGCGGTGTCGGCAACGCACCACGCGCAGTAGGCGCGGCGCCCGGTGTCTGACCGGACTGAAATGGGCTCGTCATCGAACTTCACTCTCCTCCGCACCGCCTGCCCGGCGGCGGCTCTCGTTACAGCAACGCCCTCACACCGGAATTGGTGCCGGCGTCACGCCCCCGTGGCGTCATTTTGCGTGCGCTAGGTTGATCAGCATGACAAACGCGGACGGCAACGCGGGCGAAACGCCGCCATCCGACCCCGGTTCCCAGCCGGCCGAACCGTTGTCCAGCGGCTACGAAGCACCTTCGATCGAGCACTCCCAGGATCGGCCGGATACCGGCGAGGCGCAACCGTCATACGGCGCACCCTATCCGCCGGCGATCGACTACCCCGCCGACATTCCGTACGACTATCCGCCGCCGCAAGGTCTGCCGCCGGCGTTCCCGGGTGCCTCCAGCTATCCCCCGCCGCCGCCCGGATACCCGCCGCCACCGGGTTACGGCATGTCCGGGTACCCGGGATATCCCGGTGGTTACGGGATGCCACCGTCGAACCCCACCAACAGCTTGGCGATCGGATCGCTCGTCGCCTCGATCCTGTCGCTGCCGCTGTTCGCCATGTGCGCGATCGGAATGCTTTCCGCGTTCATCGGCATCGGCCTCGGGATCGGCGCGCTCAACCAGATCAAGCGGAACCCACAGCCGGGTCACGGCCTCGCTGTCGCCGGCATCATCGTCGGCGCGGTCGGGGTCATCCTCAACGGACTGGTGATTCTGTTCTTCCTGATCGGCGTGTTCTCCACGTAAGCGACCGCACCGAATTGCCGTGCGGCACCACACGACCCGAGTCAGCTCGGCGGGCGGAACCGTTCGGCCTGCCGCGTCATTCCCGCCGCGCGGCCCTTGCCCGCGATCACCAGTGCCATCTTGCGGCTGGCCTCGTCGATCATCTCGTCCCCCAGCATCACCGCTCCCCTGGACCCACCGGCGTGCGAGGTGTGCCACTCGTAGGCGTCCAGGATCAACTCTGCGTGATCGTAATCGGCTTGGCGCGGGCTGAAGATCTCGTTGCCCGCCTCGATCTGGTCGGGATGCAGCACCCATTTGCCGTCGTAGCCCAGTGCGGCCGAGCGTCCGGCCACCCGGCGGAACCCGTCCACATCGCGCACCTTGACGTACGGCCCGTCGATCGCGTTGATGCCGCGACTGCGCGCGGCGATCAGGATGCGCATCAGTACGTGGTGATGGGCGTCGCCGATGTCATACCCGTCGGGCTGCCCGCCGACCTCCAGGGTGCGCATGTTGAGGCTGGCCGCCATGTCCCCGGGCCCGAGCACCAGCGCCTGCACCCGTGGTCCGGCTGCGATCGCGTCGACATTGGTCAGTCCCTGCGCGTTCTCGATCTGTGCCTCGATGCCGATCCGACCGGGTTCCAGGCCGTGGGTGCTCTCCAGTTGCGACAACAGCAGATCGAGTGCCTGGACATGTGCCACCTCGGTCACCTTGGGCAACACGATGAGGTCGATGGACGCCCCGGCTGAAGCCACAGTGGACACCACCTCGATCACGTCGGCGTAGGTCCACGGTGTGGTCCAGTCATTGACCCGCACCCCACGCAGCTGCCCTGCCCAGCCGTCGTCGGCCAACGCCGCCGCGACCTGTGTGCGGGCCGATGCCTTGGCCTCGGGGGCAACCGCGTCCTCAAGGTCGAGGAACACCTCGTCAGCAGGCAGACTTCTGGCCTTCTCGATCATCTTCGGGCTGCTACCCGGAACCGAGAGGCACGTTCTGCGGGGTCGATACGTGTTCTCCACGACCACAGTCTCTACCCTTTGACTCATGGCGGCGGTGAACAGGGTCTACGCGGCGCGGCTTGCAGGGATGGTGGTGCTGGGCCCCGACGGGGAGTCCATCGGCCGTGTCCGCGATGTGGTGATCAGCATCAGCATCGTCCGCCAGCAACCGCGAGTTCTCGGCCTGGTGGTCGAATTGCTCACCCGACGAAGGATTTTCGTTCCGATCCTGCGGGTCACCGCGATCGAGCCCGGCTCGGTGACGCTGGCCACCGGCAGCGTGTCGCTGCGCCGCTTCGCCCAACGACCCGGCGAGGTGCTGGTTCTGGGCCAGGTGCTGGAAACCCGGGTGCGTGTCGACGATCCCGATCTGGAGCAGCTCGCCGGAATCGACGTCGTGGTAGTCGATCTGGGTATCGAGCAGACCCGGACCCGCGACTGGGTGGTGACCCGGGTGGCGGTGCGCCCTCAACGACGCCTGGGGCGGCGCACCAACATCCACGTCGTGGAGTGGCAGAACGTGCACGGACTCACCCCGTCCGGTCTGGCGATGCCCGACCAGGGCGTGGCCTCGCTACTCGAGCAGTTCGAGGGACAACGACCGATCGAGGTGGCCGAGGCCCTGCGCGAGCTGCCGGTCAAGCGGCGCTACGAGTTGTACCGGGCGTTCGACGACGAGCGACTGGCCGACGTGTTGCAGGAGCTGCCCGAGGACGAGCAGGCCGCGGTGCTGCGCCAGCTGAACACCGAGCGCGCTGCCGACGTCCTGGAGGCAATGGACCCCGACGACGCCGCCGACGTGCTGGGGTCGATGACGCCGGCCGACGCCGAGACCTTGCTGCGCAAGATGGACCCCGAGGATTCCGAGGATGTGCGACGGCTCCTGGCCCACTCGCCGGACACCGCGGGCGGGCTGATGACCAGTGAGCCGGTGGTACTGGCGCCGGATACCACCGTCGCGGAGGCGCTGGCACGGATCCGCGACCCCGACCTCACCCCGGCGCTGGCGTCGATGGTCTTCGTCACGCGGCCCCCCAGCGCCACCCCGACCGGGCAGTACCTGGGTTGCGTCCACCTGCAGCGGTTGCTGCGCGAACCGCCCGCGGCACTGGTCAGCGGCATCGCCGACACCGATCTGCCAAGCCTGAGCCCGGCCGACTCCCTGGCCTCGGTGACCCGCTATTTCGCCGCGTACAACCTGGTGTGCGGCCCGGTGGTCGATGAGGAGAACCACCTGCTGGGCGCGGTGTCGGTCGACGACGTGCTCGACCACATGCTGCCCGACGACTGGCGTGAACGCGACGAGCCCGAGCTCCCGGCGGCGAGCTCATGAGCGAATCGACGGCGCGCCAGCGGCTGGACACTCCCCGCGGCACGCGCGGTTTCGGGCTGCACGTCGACGTGGAGGCAGTCGGCCGGGTCGGAGAGACGGTCGCCCGGTTCCTGGGCACCGGCCGGTATCTGGCGATCCAGACGATCATCGTGCTGGTTTGGATCGCCCTCAACATCGGCGTCTTTGCATTCCAGTGGGATCCGTACCCGTTCATCCTGCTCAACCTGGCCTTTTCCACCCAGGCCGCGTATGCCGCCCCCCTGATCCTGCTGGCCCAGAACCGGCAGGAGAACCGGGACCGGGTCTCGCTCGAGGAGGACCGGCGCCGGGCGGAGCAGACCAAGGCCGATACCGAGTACCTGGCCCGCGAGCTGGCATCGCTGCGGCTGGCGGTGGGCGAGGTCGTCACCCGCGATTACCTGCGCCGCGAGTTGGAAGAACTGCGTGACCTGCTCACCGAACTCACCTTGCCGGCCGATACCGACCGGGCGAACGCGAGCAAAGCCGACGGGGCTGAGCGCCGGTACAAACGCGGTGGTTGATCTCGCTGTCAACCATTGTCGTAACAACGGAAACCGCGACTATGTATGGTGACTTGGTTCACAACATGGTATTTGGCCAAAGCTGACCGAAGGACGGGTAAGTGCGCGTAGGGGGAGGAGCGGTGATCGCAACCGCTCGGCGCCGTATGAGCCAGCTCGTGCGCTCGCCCGCGCTCGGCGTGGCCGTCCTGGCTCCCATCGTGCTGGTCGCCGGTGCCGGGTCTTCCGCCTCGGGCGTCGACGTGTCCAACACCGCGATCACGCCGCTGGCAGCCGTGGAACCCCAGATCGACCGCTCGGGACCGGCAGTGGTCGCCGCGGCCAGGCCCCCGACGAACTTCCGGATCAAGTCGATGAACACCATCTCGGCTCCCCCGCCGGCTTTTGTCGTCAATAGCCCTGGCGCCCTTGGCATTCCGGGAACGTCGCTGAAGGCGTACCGCAATGCCGAACGGATGATGGCCGCTGCCTACCCCGGCTGCGGTATCAGCTGGAATCTGCTGGCCGGTATCGGACGGATCGAGTCGGGGCACGCCAACGGCGGCGCCACCGACGCCCGCGGCACCGCGGTGCGCCCGATCTACGGCCCTGCTCTCGACGGCACCCTGCCGGGCAACGAGGTCATCATCCAGAGCGCCCAGGCCGGACGGGTCTCCTATGTCCGGGCCATGGGCCCGATGCAGTTCCTGCCCGGAACCTGGGCCAGGTACGCCTCCGATGGTGATGGCGACGGCAAGGCCGATGTGCAGAACGTGTTCGATTCAGCGCTCGCGGCCGCCCGCTACCTGTGTAGTGGCGGGCTCAACCTGCGGGACCAGTCCCAGGTCATGACGGCCATCCTCCGGTACAACAACTCCGTGGCCTACGCCCAAAACGTGCTGGGCTGGGCCGCGGCATACGCCACGGGTGTGGTGCCGGTAGACCTGCCTGAGATCACCGGGTCCATTCCCCCGATCGGCGATTCCCATCTGGACCATGCCGAAGGCCTCGGCCCCGGCCTGCCGGCTGATGCCACCGGGCTGCCCGCGGGCGATCCACTGGCCCTGATCCCGCTGCTCAACCGCAACGAGACCGGCACCCAGAACGTCCCCGGCTTCGCGCCGGGCCAGGTGCTCGGCCCGCTGCCGGGTCCGGCGCAGGCCATCCCGTCGGAGACGCCGGCCGCCCCGCCGCCGTGGGTCCCGCCGTGGGAGCAACCGCGCCAGCCTGCGTGCGTGGTGTTCTGCCTGGGTGAGCAGAGCCCCCCGCCGGCTCCGGCTCCGCCGCTGGGACCGCCCCCTGCCCCTGGACCTGGACCTGGACCTGGACCTGGACCGCAGCAGGCTCCGCCGCCGGGACCCGTGCCCGCCGCCCCGGTTGGCCCGCCGATCGAGGCCGCGCCTGCGGCTCCGGCGCTTGGGCCGATGCCCGGCCCCGCCCCGGGACCAGCCCCAGGTCCGGCCTGACGCTGGCCTGAATCCAGCTCGCGGCGCCTTCGCCGTAGACTCGGCGGTGATGTCCGAATCTGCCACTGAGCTGCAATCCGCGGTTCGCGCCGCGCTGGCCAAGGTGATCGACCCCGAATTGCGGCGGCCGATCACCGAACTCGGCATGGTCAAGAACATCTCGATCGAGGCCGACCACGGCGTACATGTCGAGATCTACCTGACCACCGCGGCCTGCCCGAAGAAGACCGAGATCGCCGACCTCGTCACGGCCGCGGCCACCGACGTGCCCGGCACGGGCGCCGTCAAGGTGAGCCTGGATGTGATGAGCGACGAGCAGCGCGCCGAACTGCGCAAGCTGCTGCGTGGCGATTCCCGTGAACCGGTGATCCCGTTCGCCCAACCCAACTCGCTCACCCGGGTCTACGCCGTGGCCTCCGGCAAGGGCGGCGTGGGCAAATCCAGTGTGACCGTCAACCTGGCTGCCGCGATGGCCGCCCGCGGCCTGTCCGTCGGCCTGTTGGACGCCGATATCTACGGCCATTCGGTGCCGCGCATGATGGGCACCAGCGACCGGCCCACACAGGTCGACTCAATGATCCTGCCGCCCATCGCCCACGACGTGAAGGTCATCTCGATCGCCATGTTCACGCAGGGCAACACGCCTGTCGTGTGGCGCGGGCCGATGCTGCACCGTGCGTTGCAACAGTTCCTGGCCGACGTGTACTGGGGCGATCTGGACGTGCTGCTGCTCGACCTGCCACCAGGCACCGGCGATATCGCCATCTCGGTGGCCCAGTTGATCCCAGGTGCCGAAATCCTGGTGGTGACCACTCCGCAGATGGCTGCCGCCGAGGTGGCCGAGCGTGCCGGCGCGATCGCCCTGCAGACCCGTCAGCGCATCGCGGGTGTGGTGGAGAACATGTCCGGCCTGCAGATGCCCGACGGCTCGGTCATGCAGCTGTTCGGTGAGGGCGGGGGCCGTCAGGTCGCCGACTCGCTGACCCGCTCGGTTGGCGCCGAGGTGCCGCTGCTGGGCCAGGTCCCGTTGGACCCGGCCCTGGTGGCGGCCGGTGACACCGGCGTACCGCTGGTGTTGTCGGCGCCCGAATCAGCGGCAGGCGCCGAGCTGCGCAAGATCGCCGAGGGATTGTCGGCCCGCAAGCGCGGCCTGGCCGGGATGTCGCTGGGGCTGGATACGGCGCGGCGCTAGGACCCTAGGTGGCGTCAGGGTCGAACGTCGGGCCGGCCGACTTGTCTGCCGGCGTGGCCTCGATCTCGCTGGCGGGCTTGTCGCCCGGCACGGAGGGCTGCTGATTCTTGCGGTCGTCGAAGGCGCCGGTCAAAAACGAATCGTCGCCGTCGAGCAGATGCTTGGTGATCGCTGCCCGCGGGGTCATGCCGCGGAGCTTCTGCAGCTCGGCGAGAGGTTGCCGGAGATCGTCGAATTCCGGGCCCAGGTCCTCACGCAACTGGCTGGTGGCACCGCTGACGTAATCGCGTGCCTGCTTCAGGGCGCCGGAGGTCCACCGGATGGCACCGGGCAGGCGCTCCGGCCCCAGGATCACCAAACCGGCGATCACCAGGACCAGCATCTCCCCCCACCCGATGTTCGCGAACATCGCTACTGCGCTTTTTGATCGTCGCCGATCGGCGTGACCATGAACGTCATCGGCCGACCATCGCGGAGCACCTCGATCGGCGATTCCTGCCCGATCTTGAGCTGACGCACCGCGACGACCATCTCATCGGCGTCGGCGACCTTGCGGTCCCCGACCTTGACCACCACGTCGTTCTCCAGGATGCCGGCCTTGTCGGCGGGGCCTCCGGCGTTGACGTTGCGGACCTGCGCGCCCGAGGCCACACTGTTGCTCACTGTCACGGCGCTGAGCAGCAAAGTCGGATGCGCGACCTTGCCCTCCTTGATCAAGGCTTCCACCGTCGCCTTGACCTCGTTCACCGGGATTGCGAAGCCGAGCCCACTGGCGCTGTCCGACAAGGACTTTCCGGCCGTATTGATGCCGATCACCTCAGCGGACATGTTGATCAGCGGGCCACCGGAGTTGCCGTGGTTGATCGAGGCATCGGTCTGTACCCCGTCGATCACGGTGTCGGTGTCAGAGCCCTCGCCCGAGAGCGGAACCGGCCTGTGCAACGCGCTGATGATGCCGTGGGTGACGGTACTGCGCAGGCCGAGTGGGGCACCGGCGGCGATGACTTCCTCGCCGACGCGCAACTTCTCGGAGTCGCCCAACCGCGCCACCACGAGGTTGTCGACGTTGTCGACCTTGAGCACGGCCAGATCGGTCTTGGGGTCGCGGCCGACCAGGTTGGCCGGCACTTCCTTGCCGTCGTTGAACACCACGGTGATCTGGTAGTCGGCGGGCTTGCTGGCGGCATCGGAAATCACGTGGTTGTTGGTGACGACGTAGCCCTTGCCGTCGACCACGACGCCGGAGCCCTGCGAGCCCTCGGTCTTGCTCTTGGCCTCGATGGTGACAACCGAATCCTCGACCGCCGAGGCGACTGTGGCGAACCGGCCTGCGTCCGGGGATGGCAGGCCGCCCGTCTCGAGCGTCACCTTCGAGGTGGTGAAGGCCTGCACGGTGCCTGCGGTCTTCTGTCCGACCCAGCCGCCGATCGCGCCGACCACGAGCGTGATGAGGAGCAACACGACGAGCGCGATCCACGACACCCGGCCACCGAACAGCACCTCGCGGGCGCCCAGCTTGCCGATCGGGGCCGGTACGACCACCGGCGCGGCCGGCGCCTGTGCGGGTGTGCCCAGTGCCGGGATGGCGCCCGGGTTGCGCCAGGGATCGTCGATGTCGTCGTCACCTGCGGTCCGCTCGGCCTCCAGTGCGCCGGCATCGGTGGGATGACGCTGCAGTGAGTCACCGTTGTCGGTGGGACGGCTGAACGCCTCGGCCAGCACGGGATCCGGCGGTAGGTCCTTGGGGGCGTACTCGCCCTGGTCCTCGTACTTCTCCGCACCGAGGAACGAGCCGTCGACACCGGCGGGCCGGCCGAACGTGCGCTGCGACAACTGGTCAACGGGTGGCCGCTCGACAGGGCGCGGTTCCAGACGGCCGCTCTCGTCGGACTGGTCCTGATTGGTCACCGGTGTATCACTCTCTATCGGAGCGCCTGCCCCAGCCAGATAGGCCGGCGCCGGTCACTGATCGCCTTGTGGTCCAGCCTACCGGCGCTTACGCCGACTCCGCGTCGGGTCATCAGCAAATTGAGGCTGTTCACCGACGTCAGCCGAGGGCTGCGGACTGTGGTGCGGTATCTGCGACAACAGTCCCAACAGGGAATTCGGAATGGCTATCGGGCAGGAGTCCCGCAATGCGGCCCGGGCCTGACCCTGGGCATCGACCTCGGCGGCGCAGTCCGGGCAAAGGGACAGGTGGTGCGCGGCGCGCAGGTGCGCGCTCATTCGCAGCTCGCCGTCGACGAAGGCCGCGATGGCCTCGGTCGACAGGTGCTCGGTCGAGCCGAACTGCCGAGGTGCGCCGACCGGCGCATCACTCTGCGAGGCGAACTGGGCAGGCAACCAGGAGAATGCCCGACGGAACACATGTCCCGGGTCGACCATCGCCCAGCTCCTCTCGCCACGACTAAACGTCCTGACCCGAATGTAGCGCGACCTGACGCGCTGAACACCAACCACCGCTAGGCGGATTTGGCGGTTTCCGGCGAGTGCTTCGCCAGGTACTCGCGCAAGGCTTGCCGACCCCGGTGAATGCGGCTGCGCACGGTGCCGAGCTTCACGCCCAGCGTGGCGCCGATTTCTTCGTAGGACAGACCCTCGATGTCGCACAGGACCACCGCGGCGCGGAACTCCGGCGCCAGCGAATCCAGGGCGGCCTGGAGATCGGCCCCCAACCGCGAGTCGTGGTAGATCTGCTCGGGGTTCGGGTCGTCGGCGGGCACCCGGTCGTAATCCTCGGGCAGCGCTTCCATGCGGATGCGGCCGCGGCGACGGACCATGTCCAGGAACAAGTTGGTGGTGATGCGGTGCAACCACCCCTCGAAGGTTCCCGGCTGGTAGTTCTGCACGGAGCGGAACACCCGGATGAAGGTTTCCTGGGTCAGGTCCTCAGCATCGTGCTGGTTGCCCGAAAGGCGGTAGGCCAGCCGATACACCCGGTCCGCGTGTTGGCGCACCAGCTCGTCCCACGACGGCATGGCGGCCTGGTCGCCGGTGGCGTCGAAAACGGCGGTGCCGGTCAGCTCATCGGACGGCTCTACCCATTCGCCGGCGGTGAATTGCTCCAGATGGGCCATGGTCACCGGGGCGGCCTGGGCGGCGGGGTTCGAGGTAACAGCGTTCGCGCTCGTCGGATCCTCCTGATCACAGTTTTCACTCAACTCAACACGACTGATGACTTCGCTATTCCGATTGCTGTCCTGGTTGTGCTGGGCAGTGCGCCAGCGGGCGCCGTGTTCCATGCGGCTACCGTTCCTGATCCCGGTGTGGCAGGCATATGAGCAATCTGAACTTTCCCTGAGAAAGCCGACGATACGTCCGGTTACCTGCGCGCACCAGCGAATTTCCGCGGGTGATACCCACCACCCCCGGGCGTGTCGCGACGACGCCCCCGGCCTCTGGCCTACGCTGCGGGCATGGTCAGCTCCAACCCCGGTCGCGCCGAGGCGATCGTCACGCATGCCGAACGATCGATCTCCGAAGACGAGATCGTCGCGGCTGCGCGTGAGCGGGCCGAAGAACTCGGCGCGGGCGCGGTGACCCCTGCGGTAGGAGCATTGCTGAGCGTGCTCGCGCGGCTCACCGGGGGCAAGGCGGTGGTCGAGGTCGGCACCGGCGCCGGCGTCAGCGGGCTGTGGTTGTTGTCCGGCATGAGCGACGACGGTGTGCTGACCACGATCGACGTCGAACCCGAGCATCAGCGCATCGCCAAGCAGGGGTTCGGTGAGGCCGGAGTCGGCCCGGGGCGCACGCGGCTGATCAGCGGACGCGCCCAGGAGGTGCTGACCCGCCTGGCCGACGGGTCTTACGACCTGGTGTTCATCGACGCCGAACCCATCGACCAGCCGCAATTCGTGGCCGAAGGGGTGCGTCTCCTGCGTTCAGGCGGCGCGATCGTGCTGCACCGGGCCGCGCTGGGCGGCCGGGCCGGCGACGCCTCGGCGAACGATGCCGAGGTGAGCGCCGTGCGTGAAGCCGCGCGGCTGATCGCCGAGGACGAGCGGCTCACTCCGGTGTTGATCCCGTTGGGCGACGGCCTGCTGGCCGCCGCTCGCGACTGACTTTCCTCTGCCGAGCAGACACAAACCTGCCCAATTTCGCGTGAAAAAGGGCAGGTTTGTGTCTGCTCGCGGTCATTTCGCGATCTTTACGGATTCCTGATGGGCCACCCCCCTTGACGGAGCACTGAACGCGCGTTTAGCGTACTAAACATGCGTTCAGTCGATGATCGAACCGCAATGGCCCGGATCCGCGACGCCGCGATCGAGCAGTACGGGCAGGACGGATTCAGCGTGGGGCTTCGGACGATCGCCGAGGCCGCGGGCGTCAGCGCCGCATTGGTGATCCACCACTTCGGCTCCAAGGAAGGGCTCCGCAAGGCGTGCGATGCCCATGTGGCCGAGGTGGTGCGCGAGGCCAAGTCCGAGTCACTGCAGAACGGTGACCCCGCAAGCTGGATGGCCCAGATGTCCGAGATCGAATCCTATGCGCCGCTGATGGCTTACCTGGTCCGCAGCATGCAATCCGGCAGCGATCTGGCGAAGACGTTCTGGCGGACCATGGTCGACAACGCCGAACAGTACCTCGAGGAGGGCGTGCGGACCGGGGTGCTCAAACCCAGCCGCGACCCGAAAGCACGGGCGCGGTTCATGGCGATATGCAGTGGTGGCGGGTTTCTGCTGTACCTGCAGATGCACGACGACCCAACGGATCTGCGCCGGGTGCTGCGCGATTACGGCGAGGACATGATGCTGCCTGCCCTCGAGCTCTACACCGAGGGCCTGATGAACGACTCCACCATGTACGACGCGTTCCTGCGCCAGCGCGCACAAGGCATCCCGTCCAGTTCCACGTCCGACGCCAAGGAGCCAGCGTGAAGAACTCCGTCGAAATCCGCGGACTGTCAAAATCTTTCGGCCGCACCAAGGCGTTGGATGGCCTGAATCTGACCGTGTCCCCCGGCGACGTCGCGGGCTTCCTGGGGCCCAACGGAGCTGGTAAGTCCACCACCATCCGGGTGCTGCTGGGCCTGCTGCGCGCCGACGGGGGCACCGTGCGCCTCCTGGGCGGGGACCCGTGGCGCGACGCGGTCGCCCTGCACCGCCGCATCGCCTACGTCCCCGGCGATGTGACATTGTGGCCCAACCTGACCGGCATGCAGGCCATCGACTTCCTGTGCCGGCTGCGCGGCAACGGCGTCGACACCCGGCGACGTGACGAACTGATCGAACGGTTCGAACTCGACCCGCACAAAAAGGCCCGCACCTACTCCAAGGGCAACCGGCAGAAGGTCGCCATCGTCGCGGCGTTCAGCTGCCATTCCGAGCTCTACATTCTCGATGAACCCACCTCGGGCCTGGACCCGTTGATGGAACGCGCTTTTCAACAGTGTGTGGGCGAGGTGGCCGGCAGCGGAGCCGCAGTCCTGTTGTCCAGCCACATTCTGGCCGAGGTCGAAAAGCTCTGCGACAAAGTGACGATCATCCGGTCCGGACGCACGGTGCGTTCCGGCACCCTGGCCGAGTTGCGGCACCTGATGCGCACCAAGGTCACCGCACGCACCCGCTCGGACGGTCGGGCACTGCAGAACACCCCGTACGTACACGACTTCGCGAGCAACGACGGCACGGTGAGCTTCTCGGTGGACCGGGCCGACCTGGAGTTCACCTTGGAGCATCTGACCGACCTCGGCATCGACGATCTGACCGTCACACCGGCTTCTCTGGAGGACATGTTCCTGCGCGAGTACCAGGGGGCGACCCGGTGAACTCCACGATCGCCCTGGCCCGTCCCGCTGGTCCGGCCCGCACGACCGCGTCACCGTTGACCGGCATCGGCACCCTGCTGCGACTGGCGCTGCGCCGCGACCGGCTGCGGCTGAGCGTGTGGGTCGCCACGATCACCTTGATGATGGTGTACGCCCCCAACGCAATTCGCCTGGCGTACCCCGGCGAGGAACAACGCCTGGCCCGGGTCAATCTGCTCAAGACACCCGCCGGGATGATGCTTGGCGGCCCGATGTTCGGCGTCAACGAGACCGACCTCGGCGTGATGATGGCCAACGAACTGACCCTCACGCTGACCATCGCCACCTCGATCCTGGCCATTCTCACCGTGATTCGTCATACCCGCGCCGAGGAGGAGAACGGCAGCGCCGAGCTGGTGCTGTCCTCGGTGGTGGGCCGCTACGCACGGACCGCCGCAGCTCTGGCCCTGGTCGGCGGAGTCAACGCAGTGCTGGCGATCACGATGACACTGGCGATGGCCTCCACCGGCTTCACGATCGTCGACACCGCCGCCATGTCTCTGGGCATCACCGGGGTCGCGATGGTGTTCGGCGCGGTCGCCGCCGTCACCGCCCAACTCTGGCGTCAGTCCCGCACCGCGTCGGGCGCGGCGATGGCGACGCTGGCGGTCGCCGCGCTGGTCCGTGGGGCCGGTGACGTCATCGACAACTCCGGCAGCACCCTGAGCTGGTTCTCCCCCATCGCCTGGGCACAGCAGATGCGTCCGTTCGTCGATCTGCGCTGGTGGCCGTTCGGGTTGTTGGTCATTGTGGCGCTCGGATTGATGGCAGCGGCCGCCGTTCTGGAGAGCCGTCGCCAGTACGACGCAGGCACCATCGCATCCACGGGCGAGAAACCCGACGCCCCAGTCATCACCGGCCCGCTGCGGCTGCACCTGACGCTGCAGCGCGGCCAGACGATCGGCTGGGCGGTGGGACTGTTCGTGGCCGGGCTGGTGTTCGGCTCGATGACGAAAGCGCTGTTGGACGCGGCCAAGACCAACGAGTTGATCGCCAGGTTGCTGTCCACAACGGGTAATGACGGCATCTACACCACGATGACCCAGTTCCTCGCCGCGGCAGCCAGCGCGTACGTCGCATCGGTGGTGCTGCGGGTGTACACCGACGAGCAGAACGGGCTGGGCGAGCCGGTGCTGGCCGGTGCGGTGTCACGCTGGCGCTGGCTGCTCGGCGCGGTCGGCTGCGCGCTTACCGGGGCCGCGGCACTGATGTTCTGCGCCGGGCTCGGCAACGGCCTCGGTGCCGGGCTGACGCTCGGCGAGCCGGGTACGGTCATCCGCCTCACCCTGGCCGCACTGGCATATCTACCCGCACTGGCGGTGGTGGCCTCGATCGCGGCCCTTGCCGTGGCGCTGCGTTCGCCGTGGATCGCCTGGCTGGCAGTCACATTCGTGATCACCGCGTTGTACCTCGGGGCGCTGCTACGGCTCCCGCGCTGGCTGATCGAACTGTCCCCGGTGGGACAGACCACCGTGCCGAGCCAATTCCCCGCCACCGCACTGATGGTGATGCTCGTCGTCGCAACGGTTCTGGCGGCCGTCGCGGGCTGGATCTATCGCAACCGCGACGCGGTGTGAACCGAACAGGAGGCAGCTGATGAAACTCGCATTTCAGACCATCGCTTCGGGCGTGCTCGGCCTGGCGTTCTTCGCAGCCACGCTGTTCTGGCCGGCCGGCACGTTCCACTATTGGCAGGCCTGGGTTTTCATCGCCGTGTTCATGGCCACCACCATGATCCCGAGCATCTATCTCGCGGTCAGAGACCCCGCCGCCCTGCAACGACGCCTCCACGGTGGGCCGACCGCGGAAACGCGGATCGTGCAGAAGATCATCATCTGGGCGGTGGTGTTCGCGGCGTTCGGCTCGTTCGTTCTTAGCGCCCTCGACCACCGGTTCGGCTGGTCGAGCGTGCCGATTGCGGTGGTCGTGCTCGGCAACATCCTGGTGGCGGTCGGGCTCGTTCTCGCGCAAACGGTGGTCTTCCAGAACAGCTTCGCCGGCGCCAGCATCCGAGTGGAGGACGAACAACCACTCGTCTCGACAGGTCTGTACGGTCTGGTCCGTCACCCGATGTACTTCGGCGCGGTGCTGATGATGTTCGGCACTCCACTGGCGCTGGGTTCCTACTGGGCCCTGCTCGTATCCATCGCCTCGGTACCGATTTTCGGAGTCCGGATCGCCGACGAGGAGAAGATGCTGCGCACCGAACTCGACGGCTACGACGAGTACACCCGGAAGGTCCGCTACCGGCTGCTGCCCTACGTCTGGTGAGCCACGACCCGGGCGGCGGCTTCGACGGCGGCCGCCCGTCGTGAGGCCAGGACGACCGCGTCATCGGTGATCACGTCGGGATGCGGTAGGTGCGCCCAGGCCAGCCCGATGCCGAACAACAGCACGATCAGTTCGGCCGGGTCCCAGCCCGGGTCGACGTGGCCGCCGGCCTGCGCCGCCTCGATGGCCGCCACCGCCTGGGCCTGCGGAGGCGGGCCCTCGGTCCAGGGTTCGTCGAGAGTGAATCCCTCCAGTTGGGCCCAGCGGATCATGCGCAGATGCTCGGGCCGGCGATAGGCCAGGTCGTAGATGTCGCCGACGAATTCGGGGACGGCGTCCGGCCGGAGCGTGACCGATCGGAAGAACTCGGCCCCGTCGGCCGCGGACACCTCACGAAACAGGGTTTCCTTGTCCCCGAAGTGCGCGTAGAGCCGCTCCTTGCTGGCGTGTGCCGCCCGGGCGATCCGGTCGATCCGGGCCCCGGCCAGACCGTACTGGGCGAATTCGGCGCGCGCCGCCGCGAGAATCTCCCCGCGCAGTTCCGTCGTGCTTCTCACAGGTGAAGCATAACCAGACGAACTAGTTCGTTCGGTACGATGGTGGTCAACAGGTCCGAACATGTCGGGGACTCCGACCAGCCGGCGCCAGCCCAGCCCCCGCACGTACCCCAGAGGAGTCACGGCATGTCCGTCACGAAGATCGACGAGATCATGAATCCGCCCAGCCACGTCCACGCCCTGCGCCGCGCGGTGGAGACCGTCGCCGACGGGATCGATCCGCTCGTCAATCTCTACCGGCCCTACGTCGACGGTCTGGAGAATCTGCCCCGCGACGGACGATTTCTCCTGGTGGGCAATCACACCCAGTTCGGCACCGAGACCGTGTTGATCCCGTATGTGGTGCGCCGCGAGATCGGCATGCGGGTACGGCCCCTGACCGACCGCCGATTCGGTGACATGCCCGGGCCGATCTCCGCTGTGATGGCTGCCTGCGGGGCCGTCGTCGGATCACCCGAGGGCGCAACCGAACTGATGGAGCACGACGAGCCCGTCATGGTCTTTCCCGGCGGTGGCCGCGAGATCGGAAAGTTCAAGGGCGAGCAATACCAACTGCGATGGGAGGGCCGAGCGGGATTCGCCCGCGTCGCCATCGAACACGGCTACCCCATCGTGCCGGCCGCACTCGTCGGCGGCGACGACGTATACGTGGGCGTGACCACCCGTGACCACTGGCTGGGCCGGCTCAGTCAGACGGTCGGCGAGAAGCTCACCGGTCAGCGGGACATGGCCATCCCGCTGATCCGCGGTATCGGGCCCACCCTCATCCCGCGTCGGCAGCGCATGTACCTGCGCTTCGCCGAGCCGATCAGGACCACGAAACCGGCGCGGGCCTCGGACCCGAAATGGGTCGACACCGTCAAGCAACGTACCCAGGAATCGCTCGAACAGAGCCTCGACGAACTGCTGGCTGTCCGCCACGAGGACCCCTACCGCGAACTGAGCCCGCTGGCCTGGCGCAAGGCGGCCCAGAGCGGATAACGGCGAACTGCCGGGTACCCGGCCGAGTTCGCCGCATACTGCAGTAATGGAACTGTTGACCGGCTTCGGCCTGGCCACCGCGGCGGGGCTCAATGCCTACATCCCGTTGCTGGCTCTGGGCCTGCTGTCGCGCTTCACCCATCTGGTGTCATTGCCGGCGGGGTGGTCGTGGCTGGAGAACGGCTGGGTGATGGCGATCGTCGCGGTATTGCTGGTCGTCGAAGTGGTCGCCGACAAGATCCCTGCACTCGACTCCGTCAACGACACCATCCAGACCTTCGTCCGGCCCACCGCAGGCGGCATCGTCTTCGGGTCGGGCACCGCCTCGGCGACAGCCGCCGTCGCCGACCCGGGCGCATTCGCTCAGTCCGGCCAATGGATTCCGGTGGCGATCGGCGCGGTCACCGCACTCGTGGTGTCGCTGACCAAGTCAACGGTGCGTCCAGCCGCCAACGTCGCCACCGCCGGGGTCGCCGCCCCAGTGCTGTCCACTGTCGAGGACGTCACCAGCGTCGGCCTGGTCTTCGTGGCGATCCTGCTGCCGATACTGGTGCTCGTTGCACTACTGGCCCTGATCTGGGGCGCCTTCCGGCTCTGGCGGTGGCGCAGGCGACGGAGTGAGGCCAAGGTCGGCGTCAACGCACGCGGCAATGCCACGCGCCGACCCGCCGCGGTAGACCCCTGGGAGTGAACAGGGCCTGACGACGAGACCCGTCAGATCCACACACCCTTGCCGACGGCAACCACGCCGCCCGTACTGATCGCGAACCGCTCACGGTCCTTGTCGAGGTCCACGCCCACCATCTCGCCCGGGCCCACCACCACGTTCTTGTCCAGGATCGCGTGGCGCACCACGGCGCCGCGGCCGATCCGCACACCCGGCATCAGCACACTGCCCTCCACGATGGCGCCGTCATCGATCGCCACATTGGAGGACAACACCGAATTGCGTACGGACGCCGCGGAAACGATGCTTCCGGCGCCGACGACCGACTCTTGCGCCGAACCGCCGTTGACGAACTTGGCCGGAGCCAGCATCTCCATCTCCCCTCGGATCGGCCAGCGCTTGTTGTAGAGGTTGAACACCGGGTGCACCGACACCAGGTCCATGTGTGCGTCGTAGAAAGCGTCCAGGGTTCCGACGTCGCGCCAATAGCCGTGGTCGCGTTCGGTGGCCCCGGGTACCTCGTTGTTGTTGAAGTCGTAGACCGCCGCCATCCCGTCGGACACCAGTCGCGGAATGATGTCGCCGCCCATGTCGTGGTCGGAGTGGTCGTCGTCGGCATCCGCACGGATCGCGTCGATGAGCACCTTGGTGGTGAAGATGTAGTTGCCCATCGACACGAAGGTCTGCTCGGGATCGTCGGGCGTGCCCGGCGGGTCTGCGGGCTTCTCGACGAAATCCCTGATGCGCCCGGAGTCGTCGGCGTCGATGCAGCCGAACGCGGTGGCCTCCGCACGTGGCACCCGGATTCCGGCCACAGTGGCCCCGGCTCCGCTGTCGATGTGGAACCGCAGCATCTGCTCGGGATCCATGCGGTACACGTGGTCGGCACCGAAGATGATGATGTAGTCGGGATCTTCGTCGTAGATCAGGTTGAGCGACTGGTAGATCGCGTCCGCTGATCCGGTGTACCAACGCGGCCCGAGCCGCTGCTGGGCCGGCACCGGGGTGATGTACTCACCGGCCAGGCCCGACAGGCGCCAGTTCTGGCTGATGTGACGGTCCAGTGAATGCGACTTGTATTGCGTCAGAACGCAGATCCGTAGGTAGCGGGCGTTGACGAGGTTGGACAGCACGAAGTCGATCAGCCGATAGGCACCGCCGAAGGGAACTGCCGGCTTGGCGCGATCGACGGTCAACGGATACAGCCGTTTGCCCTCTCCCCCGGCCAGAACGATGCCCAGCACATGTGGCAACTCCCTCATGCGTCCAAACCTATCCGCCAACCAGCACCGCGGCCAGCCAATGGCAACAGAAGTCTGCGGCGCGTAGCTAGACCCGCCGAGACCAACTACCGTCTCGGATATGCGGGTGGCCATGATGACTCGGGAATATCCACCCGAGGTGTACGGCGGTGCCGGTGTGCATGTGACCGAACTCGTCGCACAGTTGCGTCAGCTTTGCGACGTCGACGTGCATTGCATGGGCGCCCCGCGGGACGGGGCGTTCGTCGCGCAGCCCGATCCCGCGCTGCGCGGTACCAACCCGGCCCTGTCGACGCTGTCCGCGGACCTCAACATGGTCAACTCGGCCGCGGCAGCCACGGTAGTGCACTCGCACACCTGGTATGCCGGGATGGCCGGGCACCTGACCGGGCTGCTCTACGGCATCCCCCACGTGCTGACCGCGCATTCCCTGGAGCCGCTGCGGCCGTGGAAGGCCGAGCAACTCGGCGGGGGCTATCGGGTGTCCTCATGGGTGGAGCGCACCGCGATCGAGGCCGCCGACGCGGTGATCGCCGTGAGTTCCGGCATGCGCGACGACGTGCTACGCACATATCGGGCACTCGACCCAAGCCGGGTCCACGTGGTGCGCAACGGAATCGACACCGACGTCTGGTACCCGACTCCGCCGGCCGACGCCGACTCTGTGCTCGCCGAACTCGGGGTCGACCTGAGTCGCCCGATCGTGGCGTTCGTCGGGCGCATCACCCGCCAGAAGGGCGTGGCCCACCTGGTGGCCGCGGCCCACCGGTTCAGCCCGGACGTGCAGCTGGTGTTGTGTGCCGGCGCCCCCGATACCCCCGAGATCGCCGCCGAGGTGTCCTCAGCGGTGGCCGAGCTGGCCCGGGCCCGCACCGGCGTGTTCTGGGTGCGCGAGATGCTGCCGATCAATAAGATCCGCGAAATACTCTCTGCTGCAACAGTTTTTGTATGTCCATCGGTGTACGAGCCGTTGGGCATCGTGAACCTGGAAGCGATGGCGTGTTCGACACCGGTGGTCGCTTCAGACGTCGGCGGTATCCCCGAGGTTGTCTCCGACCGCCAGACCGGGCTGCTCGTGCACTACGACGCCGGTGACCCGCGCTTCTTCGAGATGCGTCTGGCCGATGCGGTCAACTCACTCGTGGCCGAGCCGGAAACCGCCCGAAAGTACGGGGAGGCCGGACGTCAACGGTGCATCGCCGAATTCTCCTGGGCGCACATCGCTGAACAGACCCTGGAGATATACCGCAAGGTGTCCGCCTGAGCGGACACCTTGCGAGTCGATCAGCTGGTGACGGCCTTGAGCTCGTCGCCCAGCGCAGCGGCCTCGTCGGGAGTCAGTTCGACAACGAGGCGCCCACCGCCTTCCAGCGGTACTCGCATAACGATTCCTCGCCCCTCTTTGGTTGCTTCCAGTGGACCGTCACCAGTCCGGGGCTTCATCGCCGCCATCGAGTGCTCCCTCCAACAGTGCCGACCCGTTTCAGCGGGCCAGGTTGGGGCCGAAGCCGCCCACTCGTAGACGGCACCCGGCGTTGAACTGCTACTGAACTAGCCCTATTCTTCCTTATCCGCGGCGGCGGTTGTGCAAAGACCCGTCGGATACCGACCGAAGGCATGTTTTACCGGTCACACTTACTGCGCCGGGACCCAGCAGGCCGCGACATGGTCGTCGACCATCCCGGTGGCCTGCATCAACGCATATGCCGTGGTGGGGCCCACGAATTTGAAGCCTCGCCGCTTGAGTTCCTTGGCCATCGCGGTCGATTCCGGGGTCACCGCAGGCACTTGGGCCAGGTCAGCGGGTCGCGGCCGGGCCGGCGGGGCGAATGACCACAACAGCTCGCTCAAGTCGACGTCGAGCTCGGTGACGGCCCTGGCGTTGGCGATCGTTGCGACGATCTTGGCCCGGTTGCGCACGATGCCCGCGTCGGCCATCAACCGCTCGACGTCGTCGTCGGTGTACTTCGCGACCCTGGCCGCGTCGAACCCGTCGAACGCGGCCCGAAAATTCTCTCGCTTTCGCAGAATCGTCAGCCAGCTCAACCCGCTCTGGAAGGCCTCCAGGCTGATCCGCTCGAACAGCGCACCAGAATCCCGCAGCGGGTGGCCCCACTCGGTGTCGTGATAGTCGCGGTAGAGGGTGTCACCCGCGGCTGCGCTACTGGCTGAGACTGCCCAGCCGCAGCGGATGCGGCCATCGTCGGCGGTGCCGACAATCCGGTCATCGTCGGCGGTGCCGACAATCCCGCCATCGTCGGTCATGGCTCCTCCGAGGTGCGGACTTCGCCTGCGGTGGCCGACACTTCCTCATCGGCACCGTCGTCGAAGTCGTCGGGCACACCGTACGCAGCGCGCACCGCTGCCAGCTCCCCGCGCACCGCGTCGAGTTCGCGGCCCAGCCGATCCAGCACCCAGTCCACCTCACTGGTCTTGTATCCGCGGACGACCTGGGCGAACTTGAGCGCATCGACATCGGCACCGGTGACGCCCGAGGCCGGCAGGACAGTGGCGGTGGTGCCGCGAGGAAGCGGCGGCAACGTCTCACCGCGGCCGAAGATGACGCTGCCCAGCCCGAACAGCACCGTGGCCACCAGAACCAGCACCACTAGGTACAGCAGTATCAGTGTCACGCCCTCGATACTGCCTCACGCATGCGACACCTGGCGCAGTCGCACGTCGCCCTCCAGCGCCGAAACGGCATTCCGGCAGGCCTGTGCTCGAACTTTTCCTGCTGGAATGCCGTTTCGGCCGGAAAATCAGCGCGGGCGCAAGGTCACCATCGGCGGGCGGTCGGCCAGCGAGACCGACGACACCCGGGGGGTGAAGTCGTCACCGTCGGCGAAGAACTGCGTCAACCCGACGCCCGAATCGGCGATCCCGCAGCGCGACAACAGGGTCGCGATGACCTGTCGGCTCATCGAGGCCAGCTCGGTCAGCGGCCGGTTGCGGTGCGCCCGGACCCCCAGGTTCACCTGCGCGATGGCGTCCAGGCCAAGGCGGTCATAGGTGTCGACCAGCAGCCCGATCTCCACACCGTAGCCGGGGGCGAACGGCACCGAAGTCAGCAGTTCGCGGGTGCCCGCGTACTCACCACCCAGCGGCTGGAGCACGCAATTGAGCTCGGGGCGCAGCGAAGCCAGCAGCGGGCGCGCCACCAACTCGGTGACCCGGCCGCCACCGTTGGCGTCCTCGGCGCCACTGACCTTGAGCGGCCGCCGGTAGAAACCCTTGACCAGGTGCACGCCGTCGGCCGTGAGCAACGGCCCGAGCAACTTGGGCACGAACATCGGATCGGGGTCGATGAGGTCGGAGTCGACGAAGACGATGATGTCGCCGGTGGCGGCGGCCAGCGACCGCCACAGCACCTCTCCCTTGCCCGGTTGCGGTGCGATCTCGGGCAGCGCCACTTCACGGCTGACGACCCGGGCTCCGGCAGCGACCGCGCGGATTTCGGTGTCGTCGGTGGAGCCCGAATCGAGCACGATCAGCTCGTCGACCAGCCCGCCGAGCAGCGGGGTGATGGTCCCGACCACGGAGGCGACGGTTTCTTCCTCGTTGAGGGCAGGCAACACCACCGAGACGGTGCGGCCGGCCTTGGCGGCCTCAAGCTCGGCGATGGTCCAGCTCGGCCGGTTCCAGCTGTGGTCGGTCAGCCAGCGGTGGCCAACGACGCCTTCGACGAATGACAGATCAGGCAGAGCGGTCATGCCAGTCCCCTCACTGTTCGTGCGGGTGCCCGCACTCCCTGGATCGACGCGACCATCTCCAGCACGCGCCGTGTGGGTCCGACCTCGTGTACCCGGAACATGGCAGCTCCATCCGCGGCGGCCAGTGCCGTCGCGGCCAGGGTGCCCTCCAGGCGTTCGGTCAGATCCACACCCAGAGTCTCCCCGACAAAATCCTTGTTGCTCAGCGCCATCAGCACAGGCCATCCGGTCTTAACAAGATCTTTTACGTGACGCAACAAACTAAGACCGTGATGAGTGTTTTTACCGAAATCATGGGTCGGGTCGATCAAGATCCGGTCGCGCGGCACACCGGTTGCTACAGCTCGCTCGGCCGCGGCGGTCACCTCGGCGATGGCGTCGTCGACGACGCCGCGTTCGGTGATCCCGTAGTTCACCCGGAACGGCCGGGTACGCGGCACCGCGCCGCCGGTGTGCGAGCAGACCAGCCCGGCGCCGAACTCGGCGGCCACCTCCGGCAGACCCGGGTCGGCACCCGCCCAGGTGTCGTTGATCAAATCGGCCCCGGCCGCACAGGCTTGCTTGGCCACCGCCGCGCGCCAGGTGTCAACGCTGATCAACTGGTCGGGGTAGGTGCCGCGCAGCCATTCGATGAAGGGCACGACGCGGGCGATCTCCTCTTGCGAATCGACCGGCCCGCCTGGACCTGCTTTGACCCCGCCCACGTCAATGACGTCGGCGCCCGCCTCGATGGCGCCGCGCGCTGCTTCTTTGGCCGCGTCGTCGGTGAAGGTGGCGCCGCGATCGTAGAACGAGTCAGGCGTCCGGTTGACGATCGCCATGATCAGCGCACGGTCACCCGCGACCGGGCGCCCGCAGAACAGGCCATTGCACGTCGACAACACGCCTCCATAGTGCCTGGTGCGGCATCCGCGACAACATTCCGCGCCGTATCCGCGTCGTTTTCCACCGAGGGGTCGAAACCGCCACGCTGTCGGCAACCCCGGAGTAGAAATCGGTGCGGAGTTGTGGGCTCGCCTACTTGGGCCGCTTACCGGCCGTCACTTCGTCGGGGTATTCGGGGTAGAAGGGCACGTAACCCTCCTCGCGACCGGCCAGCACGTACAGCGGATCCTTGACGTCGGCGCCGTAGCCCTGTTTTCGCAAGTCGACCTTCTGACTCTTGAACGTCGAGGTGTGGGCCAGTTCGGAGACGACGCGGACGAACAGCGGCACGGCGTAGGCCGGCAAGTGCCGGGAGAACGCATCAGCGACCTCCTTGCCGTCGAACTCGTGGTCGGACTTGAGCTGCAATGCAGCCATGCCGGCGCGGCCACCCGCACCGGGCACCTCCACCCCGAACACCGTGCACTCGTCGACGCCCGCGTGCCCGGCGAGCGCGGCCTCGACCTCGGTGGTGGCCACGTTCTCACCCTTCCACCGGAACGTGTCACCGAGCCGGTCGGCGAATGCGGCGTGGCCCAGGCCCTGGGAGCGCATCAGGTCGCCGGTGTTGAACCAGACGTCGCCTTCCTTGAAGGCGTCGCGGACAAGCTTCTTCTCGCTGGCGGCCTTGTCGGTATAGCCGTCGAACGGCTGCAGCGCATTGATCTTGGACAACATCAGGCCAGGCTCGCCGCGCTTGACCTTGCGCAACCGGCCGTCGGCGCCGCGGGCGGGTTCGCCGCTGTCGGCGTCGTATTCGACGAAGGCGACCGGGCTCGGGCAGATGCCGGTGGACTTCGACACGTTGAAGACGTTGACGAAGGCGGTGTTGCCCTCGCTGGCCGCGTAGAACTCGCACACCCGCGGGATACCGAACCGCTCGGTGAACTCGTCCCAGATAGCCGGGCGCAATCCGTTGCCGACGATGACGCGAACCTTGTGCGCGCGGTCGGTCGGCTTGGGCGGCTGGTTGAGCAGATACCCGCAGATCTCGCCGATGTAGACGAAGGCGGTCGCGCCGTAGGAGATGACCTCGTCCCAGAAGCGGGATGCCGAGAACGACTTGCCGAGTGCCAGCGCCGCACCCGAGTTCAGCGCCGAACCGACCGAGACGGTCAGGGCGTTGTTGTGGTAGAGCGGCAGGCAGCAGTACAGGGTGTCATCGCTGTGCAGCCGCAGGCCCAGGCCGCCGAATCCGGCCAGGGCGCGCAGCCAGCGGTAGTGCGTCATGACGCTGGCCTTGGGCATGCCTGTGGTACCCGAGGTGAAGATGTAGAAAGCCTTGTCCTTGGCCAGGACGGCCGACGCGCTGGCCGGGTTGGTGGTGGGCGCGGTGGCCGCCAGCCGACGCAGCTCATCGACCGTGATCAGTCCGTTGGCCTCGGCGCCGCATTCGGTGACGTGCTCGATCAGATCGGACTCGGCCACCACGGCAGCGGCGTTGAGCAGCCCGATGCTGTGGGCCAGCACCTTGCCGCGCTGGTGGTAGTTGAGCATGCCTGCGACGGCGCCGCACTTGACCACCGCCAGCATCAGCAGGACGGCATCGGGCGAGTTGCGCAGCATCACCCCGACCACGTCGCCGTGGCCGACGCCTTTGGCGGCGAGGACGGCCGCATACCGGTTGACGGTCTCGTTGGCCTCGCGGTAGGTGATGCGCTCATCGCCGAACTTGAGGAATACCCGGTCGGCGTACTGGGCGGCCCGCTCCTGGAACACCTTGCCGATCGACGTCTTGGCCGTCGGACGGGCCATCATTCCGGTGACGACACCCCGCACGATGACCGGCGCATCCATCAGCAGACCGGGTACCTGGCTGGCGAGGTCGAGTAGGCCGACGCTGCTCCTGGTGCCCGATTTCTGGTCGGTCATGCGGTGTCCCCCTGCGCGTTGTTATGGGTCTCGAGATGGCTCTCGTGTGGCCAACACCATAGCCGCGCCTGGTAACCGCCGTTACCGCCGGTTCTAGGTAACCAGCTCGCACGCCTCGAGCGCGGCGGCGACCTCGTCGACCACGACCAACCGATCCAAGGCCGCCTCGCTCACGTAACCGGAGGCGACGAGCCCGCGCAACCACTTCAACAAGCCGTCGTAGTGGCCGAACGGGTCGAGCAGCACCACCGGCTTCTCATGCATCCCGAGATAGCCCGCCGTCCACGCCTCGAAGAACTCCTCCAGCGTGCCGATGCCACCGGGCAGCGCGATGAACGCGTCGGAGCGGTCCTCCATCTCCTTCTTGCGTTCCCGCATGGTGTCGGTGACCACGAGTTCAGCGGCGTCCACGTCGGCGAGTTCGCGGTGAACGAGCGCCTTGGGGATCACGCCGACCGTGTGGCCGTTGCTCGAGCGCGCCGCGCGGGCCACCGCACCCATGGCTGAGACGTTGCCACCGCCGGAGACCAATGTCCATCCGCGCTTGGCGATCGCCACTCCAACCTCACTGGCCAAGGCCAGCAGCTCGGGATGGGTCGGACCCGAGGCGCAATAGACACACACCGCAAACTCGCGGTCAGATTCACCGGACACGCACACAACCTAGAGGGTGCCCGTGAACCGCCGATGTCGGGTGGGCGATGTCCGTGGGGCGATGTCCGTGGGGTGATGGACTCAGCCCACCCGCGCGGGGAGACTGAACGGAACTCGGAGGACGATCCAGGTGACTGAAGACGGCAATGACTGACAACGATGATCAACCGGCACGGTTGAGCCGCGAGTTCATCCTGGACACCGCGATCGAGCTGATCGACCGCGAAGGCCTGACCAAGCTGACCATGCGACGGCTGGGCACGGCCTGCGGTGTCGAAGCCATGGCGCTGTACCGCTATGTGCACAGCCGAGGCGATCTGCTGACCGGCGTGGTCAGCCACATCGTGGACCGCCTCTACTCCGATCAGCTCGCCGCGCGCCGGCAGGAAGACGGCTGGCAGGACTTCCTGCTGCGGCTGGGTCATGGCGTGCGGCAGATCGCCCTTGATCATCCCCAGGTGTTCCCGCTGGTGGCGACCGAGGCGCCGGAGGCTCCATGGGTGCGCCCTCCGCTGCGCAGCCTGCGCTGGATGGAGACCTTCCTGGAGACGCTGATCTCCTACGGGTTCGACGATGAGGCGGCCGTCGCTGCCTACCGGACGTACACCACGTTCCTGGTGGGGCAGTTGCTGCTCGAGGTGTCGGCACGTGGGGTCAGGCTCAGCCCGGACGAGGCGGCTCTCAACGACGAGCCGCGGCCCGATACGTCGCTGGCCGACTACCCGAACCTGCGTCGGTTACAACCGAAGCTGGCCGAGGATCACAGCGCCGACGAGTTCGAGGAGGCGTTGGAGGCCCTGCTCGACCGCGTCGAAACCTGGCTGAACGGTAATTGAGCCGCGCTGTTTACAACGTAAACCAAGGCGGCTATCCTCGGCTGTACCGTGGAATCGAACCAGCACGATCACGAGCTGCACTGGATGGCTCGCACCGCACCCGAAGGCCTCATCGTTCAGGTCTTCGGACAGGTGGATGCCCACAACGAATCCACCTGGGAACGCATGCTCGGCGAGTCGGCGGCCGCCGCTTCCGATGGATCCTTGCTCATCATCGACGGCGGATCCCTGGATTTCATGGGCTGCGGGGCGCTGATCGCCCTGGCCAAGCAGGCCGTCGAGAGCCTCCAGCAAGGAGTCACCGTGCGGCTCGTCATCACCCAGTCGAGCATCCGGCGAATCATCGTTGAATGCGGTATGGACGACACGATCTCGGCGCACCCGGATGTCGATTCGGCGTTGAAAGGCGACTGCCCACCATAGGATTCGGTGGATGGCTGTCGACTGGGTGCTCGCACCGCGTGACCGCGCGCTCGACGGCTTGGAGGCGGGCCTGCACGAGCGTTGCGGCGCCGCACTACTGGGCCCCGCCGGGGTGGGCAAGACATCAGTGGCCCGGACCGCGGCCGAACACCTCGCGCCGGATTTCCGCCGCGTCCTGTGGATCACCGGTACGGAATCGGCTGCGGCAGTTCCCTTTGCGGCGGTCGCGCACCTGATCGACATCCCCTCGGCGGGCAAGACCGCCGACGTGATGAGCGCAGCACGTGAGACGCTCGGATCCGAGTTGTTGATGGTCGTCGATGACGCGCACCTGCTGGACCGGTTGTCGGCGGCGCTCGTCTACCAACTCGCCGTGAGCGGCGCGGCCAAACTCATCGTGACCGCATCCGCGGGGGCGCCCAACGACGTCGCGGCATTGTGGGGCGACCGGTTGGTGAACCGTGTCGAGATGTCACCGCCGGGCCACGATGACGCCCGGCTGGCTGATCAGGTGGACACGTTTCTCGCCGACCTGCCCGACGACGTAGCCGCGGTCTTGCGACAGCTAGCAGTGCACGATCCGCTGCCCCTTTCCGATCTGACGGCATTGACCAGCGCCGATGCCGTGCAGGCGGCACAACACGGCGGCGTGATTCGCATCGACGACGAAGCAGTGCACTGCGTGCATCCGCTGTTCCTGAGCGCCATGCGGGCCACCATCGGCGGGCCCGGTCTGCGCCGGTTGCGCAACACGGTGGTCCAGCGGTTGTCCACGGCGCCGCGGCCCGGCGTGGTGGACCGGCTGCGGGTGGCGGTGCTGGCCCTCGACAGCGATGTGTCCCTGGCCGCTGACGAACTCGTCCGCGCGGCCGGCGAGGCGCTGCGGTTGGGCGACCTGGAATTGAGCGAACGGCTGGGGCGGGCCGCGACAGCGTCCGATGGCGAATCCAGTGCCGCTTTCACGGGTCTGCTGACATTGGCATACGCGCTGGCCTGGCAGGGCCGCGGTCGCGAGGCCGATGCCGTATTGGGACGCATCGACCCGGCCGGCCTGTCGGAGGACCAACTGATGGCGTGGGCGCTGCCGCAGGCGGCCAATCAGTTCTGGATGCTGTCAGAACCCGAACGCGCTACAGCGTTCCTGAGCGCCACCCGCCGGCGGGTATCCACGCCGAGGGCGCAGACCACACTCGACGCCTTGGCAGCGACCTTTGCGATGAATGCCGGTGCGCCACAACGGGCTTTGGGCCTGGCACTGGAGGTGCTGGCCTCCCCCGCGGCCGATGACACCGCAGTCGGCTGGGCCGGGTCGACAGCGGCGCTGAGTTGCGCACGCCTCGGCGCGTTCGACCGGGTCGACGCGATGGCCGAGCGCGCACTGACAGCAGGACATCCGGGTCTGTTGCGGTTCACCAGCGGATTCGGCCAAACCACGGCGCTACTGATGACCGGACAGCTGGCTCGTGCCGAGGAGTTGGCCCAAACGATCACCGATTTCACGCAGATGCTGCAGCCCGGCCGCGCCGTCGGCGAGGTGTTGATGGCTGACGTGCTCCTGGTTCGCGGCCAGTTCGATGAGGCGATCACCTTGTTACGCAAGGCGACTGCCGCGTTGGCACCGACGGGGTATTCCTGGGGCCCGTTGGCCTGGATGCTGCTGGCCCACGCGCTCGGGCAACGGGGCATGCCTGTTGAAGCCGGAAAGGCATTGTCGCGTGCGGAATCCCGGCACGGACTGAAGTCGATGCTGTTCGCGCCGGAGTTGGCACTGGCCCGGGCCTGGACCTGCTTTGCTCGCAAAGATTCAGTGGGTGCGGTGACCGCAGCCCGCGACGCTGCCAAAGCAGCAGAGCGCGGCGAACAATCCGCCGTAATGCTTCGGGCCTTGCATGATGGCGTGCGATTGGGTGATACCCGCGCCGTCGACGGGCTGGCCCGCGTGGATCTGGATTGCGTATTCGGTGAGCTGACTTCGGACCACGCGCGCGCGTTGGCGGGCGGGGACGGCGCGGCGTTGGCCGATGTCGCTGAGCGGTATCGCGGCGTCGGGATGCTCGCGGCGGCCGGGGACGCAGACCGTCAGGCATCCGCGTAACACTGGCATCGATGGACCGGATGCAGGTCGCAGGACTATGGACTGACCAATCACCGCGCAGCACACACCGAGACCGTACGTAGAATGCGCAGTGAGACCGCACGATCTCCAGGGGGGCTCGATGAACCAGCTTGTCGCCAATACTGGCGCGATCACCGGCCTGCAAGGGGTCGTCGGCGGGGTCAGTGAAGACATGAACAACTTCAAGAATGCGTTCTCGGGCCCATCGGACCTCGCATCGAGCCATGGCCCTATCGGTTCTTTTGTGCAGGGCGCGGTCGGTGGAGCCAACTCATCGCGGGACGGTGCCCTCGGTGCCACCCAGCAAGCCGCCGGCAGGATGGCCGATCTGCTCGGCCAGGCGTCAAAGGCCTACGATCGCGGCGATCTGAACGCCGCCGAACGACTCAAGGCCCAAGCCGATGCGCTCAGCGGTTCTGGCTCTGCGGCATCCACGGGCGGCGGGGCAAGCGGCGCAGGGGCGGGTGGCGGCGCCGACGGCGCGGGCCAGATGATGGGCCAATTCAGCCAGATGGCCGGGCAGATGATGCAGTCGGTGACCCAGCCACTGCAGGGCCTGAGCCAGGCCATGACGCAGGTGCCGCAGCAGGTCATGCAAGGAGTTCAAGGCATTGTCGAAGCCGCCACTCAGGCAGCCGGTGGTGGCGGCGACGCTGCGGCCACGGCCGCCGATGTCGGCGGTATGGGAGCCGACGAGGCCATCAAGGCCAACGCCACCGGTCATCAGGGCCCCGGCGACGGGCCGGGCGAGGGCTCCGACGGCGGCCCGTCGGAGCCGCACGACGGCAAAGACGACAAGAAGGACGACGCCGAGCACCGCAAACACGACGGTGAATCCGACCGCCGGGCCGAGGCCGGCGCCAGCGCCCTTGGGCACAACGAACAACTGGGCGATCGAGCCTCGGTCGGTGTGCGTCCGGAGGACGGCTACGGCGCCGGCGCGGTACCGACCCAGGTCCACAACATCAGCCCACGCCGGCAGTAGCGCTCAGCTCGCCGCCTTCCAGCCGCAGCCAGCGGTCAATGCCGATCGCCTCCAGGAACCGTTCGTCGTGGCTGACCACCACGAAAGCCCCCTGGTAGGCGTTCAGCGCCGATTCCAGTTGCCTCACGCTGGCCAGGTCCAGGTTGTTGGTCGGCTCGTCCAACAGCAGTAGCTGAGGCGCGGGTTCGGCGTAGAGCACGCACGCCAGCGTCGCCCGCAGCCGCTCCCCGCCTGACAATGCCGCGACCGGCAGGTAGATACGGTCGCCGCGAAACAGGAACTGCGCCAACAGATGCATACGCCGGGTGTGTGACAGGCTCGGCGCGGCGGCCGCCAGACTCTCGGCCACCGTGCGGTCCTCGACAAGCAGATCCAGCCGCTGCGACAGCGAGGCAATGCGCCCGTCAGCCCGCTGCACCATGCCCGAGTCGGGTTCTAACGCGCCGTCGATGATCCGCAGCAGGGTTGATTTGCCCGCCCCGTTGGAACCGCTCAGGGCGATGCGCTCCGGACCGCGGATAGAGAAACCAATACCGTTGTCGGCGAACAGTTTCTGCCCGCCACGGCTGATCTGCAGTCCGTCTCCCGCGAAGACCGTACGCCCCGCAGGCACCACGGTGTCGGGCAGCTCCAGCGCAATCACTTTGTCATCGCGCAACATTCGTTCGGCTTCGTCGAGCCGGTTGCGCGCATCATCGACCCGCTTGGCGTGCACATCGTCGGCGCGGGCCGCTGATTCCTGTGCATCCCGCTTGAGCTTGCCGGCCACGATCTTCGGCAATCCGGCGTCCTTGACGTTGCGCGCCGCAGTCGACGAGCGTCGAGCGGCCCGCTCCCGCGCCTCCTGCATCTGCCGCTTCTCGCACTTAAGCTGTTGTTCGGCGTTGCGGATATTGCCCTCCGCCACTGACTGCGCAGCCTCAACGGTTTCCTGGTAGGCGGTGAAATGTCCTCCGTAGAAGATGATTTCGCCGCGGTACAGCTCGGCGATCTGCTCCATCCGGTCCAGAAGCACCCGGTCATGACTGACCACCAGAAGACAGCCCGCGTAGCCGTCCAGCGCGTCGTACAGCCGGTGCCGGGCATCGCTGTCCAGGTTGTTGGTGGGCTCGTCGAGCAGCAGGACACCCGGCCGCTTCAACAATTGGGCAGCCAGCCCCAACGACACCACCTCCCCGCCCGACAGGGTTCCCAATCGGCGGTCCAGAGCGATGCCGCCCAGCCCGAGCCGGTCCAACTGGGCACGGGAGCGTTCCTCGACGTCCCAGTCATCGCCGATGGTGGTGAACACCTCCTCGCTGGCATCACCGGCGGCCAAGGCTGCCAATGCATCGAGCACCGGGGAGATCCCCAGCACCGCTGCGACGGTGAGATCCGCTGTGAACGGCAGGCTTTGGGGTAGATAGCCGACGGCGCCGCCGGTCGTCACCGAACCCGATGAGGGTCGGTACTCCCTGGCGATCAGCTTGAGCAGCGTGCTCTTTCCGGCGCCGTTGGGGGCCACCAACCCGGTGCGGCCGGGGCCGACGGAAAACGATAGGTCGGAGAACAGCTCGACATCATCGGGCCAGGAAAACGACAGATGGGAACAGACAATAGACATGCGGGAACTCCAAGGTGATGCGGGCAGCAGGCACCGCATTGAGGGACAGGAACGCAGAACGAAGAGCCGGGATTACCCGGAGATGACCTCTTCGTTGTCCTTGGCTCCCAGCATGTTTTCGGCCCACCTCGGTTGACAGCAGATGCGTTACCCATAGTACGCACGCGTGCAACCGATTTAAGTTCAGAACGTTCCGCGCAGCTGATCCAATTGGCGCCGTTCACGTTTCGTCGGCCGGCCGGCACCTCGATCTCGAACCGGAACGGCCGCCACGATCTCCTTGGGCGGCGGCGGCGGGCTGCGGTCGATCAGGCACTCGGAGGCCACCGAGGGCCCGACGCGTTTGGCGATCGGGCGGATGACCTCCACGATCCGGTCACGTCCGTCCAGCCGGACGCGCACCTCGTCACCGGGGCTTACGTGCTGCGCCGGTTTGGCCGGCACATTGTTGACCCGGACGTGACCACCCCGGCAGGCGGCCGCCGCCGCGGACCGGGTCTTGGTGATGCGCACGGCCCAGATCCAGCTGTCGACACGGACGGTGCTCACGTCAGATATCGCCGCAACGTATCGGTGGTGGCGGTGATCGCGGCGACGTCGACCCGTTCATCGACCTTGTGCGCGAGGTTGGGATCACCCGGCCCGTAGTTGACGGCCGGGATCCCCAGCGCGGCGAACCGGGACACATCCGTCCAGCCGTATTTGGCGCGGACCTGTCCCCCGGCGGCGGCCACCAGCGCGGCCGCTGCCGGTTGGGCCAGCCCGGGCAGGGCGCCCGCGGCGGCGTCGGTCAAGTCGATGGCGACGTCGAGGCCGTCGAACACCTCGTGCACGTGGGCGACGGCCTGCTCGACGCTGCGGTCGGGGGCGAATCGGAAGTTGACGGTCACCGATGCGGTGTCCGGGATGACGTTGCCGGCGATACCGCCGTCGATACGGACCGCCGACAGCCCTTCCCGGTACACACAGCCATCGATGTCGACGTTGCGGGGCTGGTAGGCGGTGAGCCGGTCCAGCACAGCGCCGAGTTTATGAATCGCGTTGTCGCCCAACCACGATCGTGCCGAATGCGCGCGGGTGCCGGTAGCGCCGACGACGACACGGATGGTGCCCTGGCAGCCCGCCTCGATGAAGCCGCCGGAGGGTTCGCCGAGGATCGCAACGTCGGCCTGAAGCCAATCCGGCAGCTCGCGTTCGATGCGGCCGAGCCCGTTGGCGCTGGACTCGATCTCCTCGCAGTCGTACATCACCAGGGTGATGTCATGGCTGGGCTCGGCGATCGTGGCGGCCAGGTGCAGGAACACCGCGTCACCCGACTTCATGTCCGAGGTGCCGCAGCCCCACATCTCGCCGTTCTTGATGTGGCTGGGCAGGTTGTCGGCGGCGGGCACGGTGTCGATGTGCCCGGCCAGCATCACCCGCGACGGGCGGCCCAGGTTGGTGCGGGCCAGCACGGCATCGCCGTTGCGGACCACCTCGAACCACGGCGCCTGCGCGCGCAGCGCAGCTTCGATCTCGTCGGCGATGCGTTGCTCGTGACGTGACTCGCTGGGGATGTCCACCAAGGCAGCGGTCAGCGCGATCGGATCGGCACGCAGGTCTAGCCCCATGGTGTTCGAGGCTAGTCCAGTAACCTTGGCCAACGTGACTGCAGCATCTGGCGTCGGCCTGGCCACCATCACCGCCGACGGGACCGTCCTGGACACCTGGTTTCCCGCCCCCGAGCTGAGCGCCTCCGGCGACGCCGGCACGGTGAAGCTCACCGGCGATGACATCCCCACCGAGTTCGCGGGTCTGACCGCCCCCGATACCGACCGCGGTGTCGAGGTGGTGGCGGTACGCACCACGATCGCCTCGCTGGACGACAGCCCTGTCGATACCTACGACGTCTGGCTGCGGCTGCACCTGCTGTCGCACCGGCTGACCAAGCCACACGAGGCCAACCTCGACGGCATCTTCGGCCTGCTGGCCAACGTGGTGTGGACGAACTTCGGGCCGTGCGCGGTCGAGGGATTCGAGACGGTGCGCGCCAAGCTGCGTCGCCGCGGGGCCGTCGCGGTCTACGGCGTCGACAAGTTCCCCCGCATGGTCGACTACGTGTTGCCCTCCGGAGTGCGCATCGCCGACGCCGACCGTGTCCGCCTGGGTGCACACCTCGCCGCGGGTACGACAGTCATGCACGAAGGCTTCGTGAACTTCAACGCCGGCACGCTGGGCACCTCGATGGTGGAGGGCCGCATCTCGGCCGGTGTGGTGGTCGACGACGGCTCCGACATCGGTGGCGGCGCGTCGATCATGGGCACGCTCTCCGGTGGCGGCAAAGAGGTGATCTCGGTGGGCAAGCGCTGCCTGCTGGGCGCCAACGCCGGCCTGGGCATCTCACTCGGCGATGACTGCGTCATCGAGGCCGGGCTCTACGTCACCGGTGGCACCAAGGTGACCACATCTGACGGCCAGACCACGAAGGCCGTCGAGCTCTCCGGCGCCAACAACCTGCTGTTCCGCCGCAACTCGCTCTCGGGTGCGGTCGAAGTGGTCAAGCGTGACGGCACCGGCATCACGCTCAACGAGGCGCTGCACGCCAACTAGATTCCTGCCGCCGAACGTCGGCTTGTGTGTCAAACTTCGCGAAAAGCAGACACGCAAGCCAACATTCGAGGACTCACGCTATGCGGCGTTTCGCGCGTTGGTGGACCATCGGCATGGTCGCCACAGTTGCCGTCTGCACGATAGCCGGTGGCGTCATCGTCTACTTGGCCGGGCGAACGCCGAGCAAGAGCGTTCCGGTGTTTCATCGGGGCGCCTGGCAGCCGCCAGCACAGAAGGTGCTTGCGTCACCAATGCGACAACAGCCGGTACCGGGCTGGCGCACTCACGTCGAGGATCTCAACCTGCCCGAATCGAGCATCTTCGGGACATCCGACAACTCGGCTCAGTCAGATCCCTTCGTGGGCGCTGTAAACAGCAACAGCTATTTTCTCACCAGCAGTCCTCGTGTACCCGACCGGCAGTGGTGGCTGGTCGGATTAGATGTCCACACCGGCAAACAATTGTTTTCACCGGTATCGATCGACGCTGGTTCGAGATTTCCCCACTGCTTTGTGAATGGGCCCCAGTTCGTGCTGTGCCTCGCCGACGCCGTTCACGGAGAAACCACGGAGACCACCGCGTGGGTGATCGACGCGCATACCGGCGAGGTGGTGTTCGACGGCCCGAGTGAGCTACACACCACGCCTGGCAGCGGCGTGCAAGTCGATCAGGCAGGAATCTACGCGGTAGCTCAGATACGAGGCGAGGGCCTTTACGGCATCGGCCCCCATGCGGAAACGACCTGGCTCGTTCCGCACACCGCAATGGTCTCCTCCAGAATTTCAGTTTCGGCCATCGACACTGCTCCACCAACCTTGGCCGCGGCGCAAGACACCACTCCCGGCTCCGATGGCATGGTTGTCTTCTCCTTAGCCGACGGCAAGGTGATGAGACCCGACCTGGGCAACGGCAATATTCCCGGATCGGCTGTCGTCTATCCCGGGGGATTCGCAATGGAGATCATTGCCGACACAGAGTACTCAACACCTCGCAGTGTGGCGTTCTTCGATGACGGCGGTAATCGTGTTGCCGAAACCAAGGTTTCGGGCTCTCTATCGCCATTTTCGATGTCCCTTCCCATTGTGGAGGATGTGCCCGTATCGACTGTCTTCGGAGCAAACGGGGCGGGACTCGTCCAACTCCTCGATCGGGAACTCACCCAGAACGCCGTGTTTGTCGGCCCGCGTCTATACGCGCCTGAATCCAATTGGGAAGGCCCGGTCAAAGTGCGAAAGTGGAGGCAGTTCGACCTGACGACAGGCGCAGAAGGAAACACCTGCCAAACCAACATGAGCGGCTATCTAGCCAATGACGGCAGCGTCGGCCTATTCGAAACGGTCCGCTACGAGGTCACTGGAGCCACGACGTTCGCGATGGACCTCGCCACCTGCCAAAAACTGTGGTCCGTTCCTGTCAGTCCTGATTCGTACCACAGGCTTTGGCGGATCAACGACACACTCGCGGAGCTTTCTGACGACGGCAAGGAACTCCACTCACTGGTAGCTCCTGGATAGTTCACGCCGACGTAGAGCCGTTCAGGTGCAGGGTATTCCGTGTGGGCCGCCGATCCAGTGGCCTGGTGGGGAGTTCCCCGGGCACCATTTCTTGACCTGCCCAGGCGGAAGGTTGGGGCCTGGGTTCCAGTCCACCCATCCCGGGCCCGGAATCCATGGAATGTTCGGTCCCCAGCCAGGGTCAGCCTGTGCCGAACCTGCGCCCAATGCGAGCGAGCCAAGGCCAAGCGCACCGGCGATCACCGCCGTTCCAGCGGCTTTCTTGAGATTCATACATGCCTCCAAACCGAGGCACGACATCGACGTGCAGTCCGTGCCCCGTCGGCACCCAAGTTACTCCTACTCGGCGGCGAGCACGCAGAACTCATTGCCCTCCGGGTCGGCCAGCACCACCCACGTTTCCTCACCTTGGCCGACGTCGACGTGGCGGGCGCCCATGCCGATCAGCCGGTCCACCTCGGCCTGCTGATCGTCTGGCGTGAAGTCCAGATGCAGGCGGTTCTTGACCACCTTGCCTTCCGGCACGGCCAGGAACAGCCAGATGGGGCCGGCGCCCGGTGGCGGGGTGAGGATCACATCACCGTCGGCATCAGTGTGTGAAGGCCAGCCGAGCACCTCCGACCACCACGCGCCCAACACTTCGGGATCGTGCGCGTCGATGCAGATCTCAGTGAATCTCAGTCCCATTGCGCCAGTTCCTTTTTCATCACCTTGCCCATGGCGTTGCGCGGCAGCCTGTCGACCAACCGGACTTCGCGGGGGCGTTTGTGTGCTGAAAGTTGTTGGGCCACAAATTCGATCAATGCCTCGGGGGCGGCATTGCCGACGACGAAGGCGACGATACGTTGCCCGAGGTCGTCGTCGGGCACCCCGACCACAGCTACCTCGTCGACGCCGTCGTGACCCAGCAGCACCGTCTCGATCTCACCGGCGCCGATGCGGTAACCGCCGGATTTGATCAGGTCCACCGACTCGCGCCCGACGATGCGGTGCATCCCGTCGGCGTCGATCACCGCGACGTCGCCGGTGCGGTACCAGCCGTCAGGATCGAAGGCGTCGGCGGTGGCCTCGGGCCGGTTGAGGTAGCCGTCGAACACCATGGGGCCCTTGATCTGCAGCCGGCCGATGGTCTCGCCGTCGTGCGGCACCGGGGCGCCGTCGTCGTCGACCAGCCTCGTCTGCACCCCGGCCAGCGGCAACCCGACCCACCCGGGTCTGCGCTCGCCGTCGACCCGGGTGGAAAGGGTGATCAGCGATTCGGTGCTGCCGTAGCGCTCCACGGGGACATGTCCCGTCAGCCGCACCAACTCGTCGAACACCGGCACCGGAAGGGGCGCGCTGCCGGAGACCAGCAGCCGCGCAGTCGAAAGGGCCAGCGCCGAGTCGAGATCCTTGACCACCCGCGACCACACGGTCGGCACCCCGAAGTACAGCGTCCCCTGAGCCTGTGCGTACGCGGCCGGCGTCGGTTTCCCGGTGTGTACGAAGCGGTTTCCGATCCGCAACGAGCCGAGCAGGCCCAATACCAGGCCGTGCACATGGAACAAGGGCAGCCCGTGCACCACGGTGTCGGCGGCGGTCCATTGCCAGGCCGCGGCCAGGGCGTCGACGTCGTCGGCGATGGCCTGGCGGCTCATCGGCACGCCCTTGGGCGCTCCGGTGGTGCCGGAGGTGTACATGATGATCGCGGTCGAATTCGGGGCCGGCTCGGGATAGCGGTGCCAGGACCGGGCGTGCAGCCGCACCGGGATGTGCGGCAACCCCTCGGTATCCTCGGGGCGCTCCCCCAGCCAGGCCTGGGCGCCCGAGTCGGTGAGAATGTGTCGACGCTCAGCCGCGCCGACGTCGGCAGGTACCGGGACCACCGGCACGCCGGCGATCAGGCACCCGATGATCGCGAGGACCGTCGTCGGGGTCGGTGTCGCCAGGACGGCGACGCGCTGCGCAACAGCCACACGCTCAGCCACCGAGGTGGCGGCACCGACGAGATCGCTGCGGCTCAGCACTGCACCGTCGATGGAAACGGCATCGTCAAGTTCGGCGCCGGCGGCAACGGCCGCGGGGTTCAGGGAGGCCAGCAACACTCTTGTGAGGCTACCGGCGTGCCGTCAGGCGATCCCACGCACTCGACAGGACTCGAAGTTGACGACAGGCTGGTGCCCATGGGCACAGCTGCGCGAGACCGCGATGATTCCGGCCGGCCGCGCAGCACTCGCCCGCGTGATGCACTCGGCCAGCCGCTGCCCTATGGCAGTGCGGGCGTCGCACGCATTCCCGACGACCTGGAGCTCTCACCCGCCAAAACCCTCGTCTACGCCCAGGATCTGCTCGACCGAGGTCAAGCGTTCAGCGCGCACGAAGTACTCGAAGCGGCGTGGAAGAACGGCCCGGAGCACGAGCGCGCGCTCTGGCAGGGTTTGGCACAGCTGGCCGTGGGCATCACCCATGTGCAACGCGGCAACCGGACCGGGGCCGCGGCGCTGCTGAAACGTGCATCGGCGCGGCTTTCCCTCGTCGACCAACCGGCGCCCTACGGCGTCGACGTGGTGCGTCTGGTCGACTTCGCCGCCACCCTGGCCGACGACATCGAGAACGCCGGCGACATCGCGCCAACGCGGTTACACATCCGCCTGACGGCCACCATCCGACAGACCGCGACCCGCGAGGTGTACCGGAACAGCTGGTTGACGCTGAGGGAGGACACCGTCGTGCGACCCGACGGCAGCACCGGCGTCTACGCCGTGGTCGACAAACCGACCTATGCCCTGGTGATCCCGTACGACGACACGCACGACAGGTTTCACCTCGTCGAGCAGTTCCGGTACCCACTTGCGCTGCGGCGGTGGGAGTTTCCACAGGGCACCGCCCCCGAACAGCTCGATCTCGATCCGGAAGCACTGGCCCACTGCGAACTTCGCGAGGAGACCGGCTTGCGCGCGGAGAGTATGCACCGGCTCGGCCAGCTCGACGTGGCTGCGGGGATGAGCAGCCAGCGCGGGTGGGTGTTCCTGGCGACCGGTCTCACCGAGGGCGAGCACGAACGCGAGCACGAGGAGCAGGACATGCACAGCGCGTGGTTCTCCCGTGAGGAGCTGGACGGGATGATCCGGAACGGTGGGATCACCGACGCCCAGAGCCTGGCGGCGTTGACGCTGCTGTCACTGCACCAGCGGTAGGGCTCAGTGGCGCTCAGCCAGGGCTCGCAGGAAGAACATCAGGTTGGCCGGGCGCTCGGCCAACCGCCGCACGAAGTAGCCGTACCATTCGTTGCCGAACGGGACGTACACCCGCACCTGGTTGCCCGCCTCGGCGAGCCGGCGTTGTTCGGCGTCGCGGATGTTGTAGAGCATCTGGTATTCGAAACCGTCCACGCCGCGGCCGAACTCGTCGGCAAGGCCAGGTACCGCGTCGATGATCTCCGGGTCGTGTGAGGCCACCATCGGGTAGCCCGATCCGGCCATCAGCACGTGCAGGCATCGTAGGTAGGAGTCGGTGACCTGTACCGCGTCGCGGTAGGCCACCGAGGCGGGTTCGTCGTAGGCACCCTTGCACAGCCTGATCCGGGCTCCCGAGGCGGCGAAATCGCGGCAGTCGTCCTCGGTCCGGTGCAGGTAGGCCTGCAGAACCGTTCCCAGCCAGTCGAACTCGGTGCGCAGGTCACGCACGATCGACAGGGTCGAGTCGGTGGTGGTGTGGTCCTCGGCGTCCACGGTCACCCACGCCCCGACGTCGCGGGCCTTGGCGCAGATGGTGTGCGCGTTCTCGTAGGCGATCTTCTCGCCGTCGCGGGGCAGCGCCTGGCCGAGCGCCGACAGCTTGAGTGACACTTCGAGCGGTCGCACTGCCGCGTCAACGTCGCCGCGGCGTGCCAACCCCTCAAGCAGTGCCAGGTAGGCCTGCACGGTGCGTTCGGCGTCGTCGGTGCTCGTGGTGTCCTCGCCGAGGTAGTCGACGCTGACCAACCGGCCCGAATCTCGCAGCGCACCAACGGTGTCAAGCGCATCGGGCACGGTCTCCCCTGCCACAAAGCGGTCCACCACCTTGCGGGTGATCGGGAGGCGTTCGGCCGTATGACGTAGCCGCGGCGAGTGCGATGCGGCCAGGATCGCCGGACGGGCAACCCGCTGAAACACGCCCATCTCAAGCCTCCATGTGCGGGTAGCGGTGGTTGGTGGCCGGCACGAAGGTCTCCTTGATGGAGCGCGCCGACGTCCAGCGCATCAGGTTCAACGCGGAGCCGGCCTTGTCGTTGGTGCCCGAGGCCCGCGAACCGCCGAACGGCTGTTGGCCGACGACCGCACCGGTCGGCTTGTCGTTGACGTAGAAGTTGCCCGCCGCGTTCCGCAGCCGGTCGGCGGCGGTGAGCACCGCTGCGCGATCGTCGGCGATCACCGCGCCGGTCAGGGCGTAGCGGGCGCCGGTGTCGACGACGTCGAGGATCTTTTCGTACTCGCCATCGGGGTAGACGTGCACGGCCAGGATCGGTCCGAAGTACTCGGTGGAGAAGGCCTCGTCGGTCGGGTCGTCGGAGAGCAGGACTGTGGGCCGCACGAAATATCCTTCGCTGTCGTCATATTCGCCGCCGGCGGCGATGGTGACGCCTGCGGCCCCCTTGGCCCGTTCGATCGCCGCGACGTTCTTGGCGTAGGAGCGGTCGTCGATCACGGCGCCGCCGTAGTTGGTCAAGTCGGTGACATCGCCATATTTCAGTTCCGAAGTGGCCGAGAGAAAATCGTCGCCCATCTGGTGCCATACCGAGCGTGGGATGAAGGCTCGTGAGGCGGCCGAGCATTTCTGCCCCTGGTAGTCGAAGGCACCGCGAATCAGGGCGGTGCGCAGGACATCCGGTCGGGCCGAGGAGTGCGCGACGACGAAGTCCTTGCCGCCGGTCTCGCCCACCAGCCGTGGATAAGTGTGGTAGCGGTCGATATTCGCACCGACTTCACGCCACAGGTGCTGGAAGGTGGCGGTCGATCCGGTGAAGTGGATGCCGGCCAGTCGTGGATCTGCCAGTGCCACATCGGACACCGCGATCCCGTCGCCGGTCACGAGGTTGATCACCCCGGGCGGGAGCCCGGCGGCCTCGAGCAGCTGCATGGTCAGGTAGGCCGCGAAGGTCTGGGTGGGCGAGGGTTTCCACACCACGGTGTTGCCCATCAGCGCGGGCGCGGTGGGCAGGTTGCCGGCAATCGCGGTGAAGTTGAATGGCGTGATGGCGTAGACGAAGCCTTCGAGCGGCCGGTGGTCGGTGCGGTTCCAGACACCGGGGCTGCTGATGGGCTGCTGCGCCAGGATCTGGCGGGCGAACTCGACGTTGAAGCGCCAGAAGTCGATCAGCTCGCAGGGGGCGTCGATCTCGGCCTGGTAGGCGGTCTTGGACTGGCCGAGCATGGTGGCCGCGGCGATCGTCGCCCGCCACGGTCCGGACAGCAGGTCGGCCGCGCGCAGGAACACTGCGGCGCGTTCGTCGAACGGCATCCGGGCCCAGTCGGTCTTGGCGGCCAGTGCGGCGTCGATGGCCGCACTGGCATCGGCGTTTTCGGCGTTGGTCAGGGTGCCCAGCTTCGCGCTGTGGCGATGGGGTTGCACGACGTCGATGCGCGCGCCACCGCCCATCGTGTGCTTGCCGCCGATGACGTGCGGCAGGTCGATCGGGGCGCCGGCAAGCTCGCCGAGCGCGGTGGTGAGCCGGGCGCGTTCCTCTGAGCCCGGTGCGTAGTCGTGAACCGGCTCGTTGGCCGGCGAGGGCACGTCGGTGATGGCATCCATGAGTCAAGAATCCCCGACGTGACCCACGTAACACTTGTCTGATCGGATAAGTCTTACCCCACCTGTCAGTAGAATCAGACAACATGGGCACTACCGGTGTCAGCCTGGGCCAATTGCTGTTGGCGCTGGATGCCACGCTGGTCCGGCTGGTTCAGGCGCCCCGCGGCCTGGATCTGCCGGTGGCCTCGGCTGCGCTGATCGATTCCGATGACGTGCGCCTGGGCCTGGCCCCGTCCGCGGGCGCCGCCGACGTCTTCTTCCTCCTCGGAGTCTCCGAGGCCGACGCGTTGAGCTGGGTCGAACAGCAGGCTGCGCGCCGGGTGCCCGCGGCGATCTTCATCAAGGAGCCGTCGGACGCCGTCGTCGAACGTGCGGTGGCAGCGGGCACCGCGGTGGTGGCCGTCGATCCGCGGGCCCGGTGGGAGCGGCTGTACCGGTTGGTCAACCACGTCTTCGAGCACCACAGTGACGGCGCACTGCACGATTCGGGCACCGATCTGTTCGGCCTGGCCCAGTCGGTGGCCGAACGCACGCACGGCATGGTCAGCATCGAGGACGCCCAGTCACACGTTCTGGCGTATTCGGCCTCCAGCGACGAGGCCGATGAGCTGCGCCGGTTGTCGATTCTCGGCCGGGCCGGCCCGCCGGAGCACCTGGCCTGGATCGCCCAGTGGGGCATCTTCGACGCGCTGCGGTCGCGGCCGGAAGCGGTGCGGGTGGCCGAGCGGCCCGAGTTGGGGTTGCGCCCCCGGCTGGCGATCGGCATCTTCGCACCCGCGGTCGACGAGCGGCGGGCCCCGGCCTTCGTCGGCACCATCTGGGTGCAGCAGGGCAGCCGCCCGCTGGCCGAGGACGCCGAGGAGGTGCTGCGCGGCGCCGCCGTGCTGGCCGCGCGCATCATGGCTCGGCTGGCCGCGGCGCCGTCTACGCATGCCGTGCGGGTACAGGAACTGCTGGGGCTGGGCGAGGCCGGGGCTCCGGTCGAGGTGGAGTTGATCGCCCGGGAACTGGGAGTGGCCGCCGACGGCCGGGCCGCGGTGATCGGGTTCAGCGGAGGCCCCCAGGGCCCTCGGCTGGCTGATGTTCTGGCGTTGAGCGCCAGCGCTTTTCGCCATGACGCACAGATGGCCTCGATGGGGTCACGGGTGTATGTGTTGTTTCCCAGCACCGGCAAGGCGGTGACGTCGTGGGTGCGGGGCACCGTGGCATCGCTCCGCGCCGAGTTGGGGCTGGAGCTGCACGCGGTGGTCGCCAGCCCGGTGGCCGGGTTGTCCGCTGCGGCGGCGGCCCGCGCCGATGTTGACCGGGTGCTCGACACTGCCGAACGTCATCCCGGAACGCTGGGCGCCGTCACCTCACTGGCCGAGGCGCGCACCACCGTGTTGCTCGACGAGATCGTCACCGCCATCGCCGCCGACGAGCGGCTGATCGATCCACGGGTGCGGACGCTGCGGGCCGACGAGCCGGTGTTGGCCGAGACCCTGGGTGTGTACCTGGACTGCTTCGGTGACGTCGCCGCCGCCGCCCAGCACCTCCATGTGCATCCCAACACCGTGCGCTACCGGATCCGCCGGGTCGAACAGCTGTTGGCGGCTTCCCTCAACGACGCCGACGTGCGTCTGCTGCTCGCGCTGAGCCTGCGCGCCACCGCGTGAGCCCATGTCCACCGTTCGGTTGACAGACCAATCAGCCGGGAAGTCGTCGCGCGGACGCGCCCGGAGGGGCACCGTGGAGTTATGACTACCGAAGCGGTTCAGCAGGAGTCCGAGCATCCGTATCTGAGCGGGAACTTCGCGCCGGTCCATGACGAGGTCACGGTCACCGGCCTCACGGTCACCGGGACCATTCCGGACTACCTCGACGGGCGCTATCTGCGCACCGGGCCCAACCCCCTGCGCGCTCCCGATCCGCAGCACCACCACTGGTTCCTGGGTGACGGCATGGCGCACGGGATCCGGCTGCGCGACGGCGCGGCGACCTGGTACCGCAACCGCTGGGTGCGGTCGAGCTCGGTGGCCCGTCAACTCGGCGAGAAGTGGGCCGGCGGTGCGCACGCGGGCGGATTCGATTTCCCCGCGAACACCAACATCATCGGCCACGCGGGCAAGACCTTGGTGCTCACGGAGGCCGGCGTGCGGCCCTACGAACTCACCGATGAGCTCGACACCGTGGGCCCGTCCGACTTCTGCGGCACGCTGTTCGGCGGATTCACCGCACACCCCAAGCACGACCCGAAAACCGGTGAGCTACATGCGGTGTCATACAACCCATTGCGCGGCAACCTGGTGAGCTACACCGTCACCGGAGTAGATGGCAAGGTCCGGCGCGCAGTCGACATCGCCTTGCCCGCACACACGATGATGCATGATTTCACGCTGACCGAGAAGTACGTGGTGCTCTACGACCTTCCGGTGGTGCTGGATCTGACGAGCATGGTCAAGAGCGCTCCCGCGCGTACTGCGGCGCGTCTGCTGACCGGATTCGCGGCCCGGCACGCGGCCCCGGACTTCGTATTGCGTGCGGCGATGCGTGGATCCGAACGCGCCGCGCTGCCGACGGGGACGATGCCCTACCGGTGGGCTCCGGAGCACGGAGCCCGTGTCGGGGTGATGCCCCGTGAGGGCTCGGCCGCTGACATCCGCTGGTTCGACATCCCGCCGTGCTACGTGTTCCACGCGCTCAACGGTTATGACCAGGCCGGGCCGGATGGTGAGCAGGTCGTGCTCGATGTGGTCCGGCACCCGGCGGTGTTCACCACCGGGGACCGACTGTTCACCGACTCGATCACGTTGGACCGGTGGACCATTGACCTTCGCACCGGACACGTGCGTGAAGATCGACTCCATGACGACGCCCAGGAGTTCCCGCGCGTCGACGAGCGGCTGGTCGGCCGGCAGCACCGGTACGGCTATACCGTCAGCCTCCCATCGGAACCGGACGCGGCACCGGCGGCCATCCTGCGCCACGACCTACGGGACGGCACCACCGAGCGCATCGACTTCGGGGCCGGGCGGGAACCCGGTGAATTCGTTTTCGTCCCGGCCGGGCCGGACGCCGACGAGAACGACGGCGTGGTGATGGGATTCGTCTACGACCGCGCCGAGAACCGCAGCGATCTGGTGTTGCTGGATGGTCAGACTCTGGCACCCGTTGCCACCGTGCATATTCCGGTCCGGGTTCCGCACGGCTTCCACGGCAATTGGGTCGCTTCGGACCGTTAGCATCGGCAGATGACCGAAACCGGTCGATCCACACCACCTGCCGTGCGGGAGCCGTCGGACTGGCACTGGATGTGGGAGACCTACGTCTGTGGGCTGTGTGTCGCGGCGATCGTCGCGGTGGTTCTGCTGCAACACACTTTCGGTGGCAACGTGCCGGTCGCCTGTACCGGGCTCGCAGCCATGGTGTTGATTGTTCTGATTTTCGGCCGCAACATCATTCGCGATGCAGATCCGATCGCCGGCCCGGTGCGGGCACGGACGGCAACGTTCGTGGCAGTGATGATCGGGCTCTGGCTCGTCGCGCTCGTGGCGGCGCCCCCTGCCGTCGCGGCGATTCCGGCGCTCTATCCACTGATCTTCGCGACGCTGCCGCTGACGGCGGCATTGACGCTGACCTTCCTGGTAACCCTGGCACCGCTGGGCCTTGTCGTGGCAAGCCATGGTTCGGGTTGGCCGAGCCTACCTGCGGTGGCGGCGGTGACACTCGTCGGCGCGGTGGCCGCCCCGATCATCGGTACCACCATCATGACTACCATGCGCCAGCGCCAGCAGTTGACCGAGACAGTCGCCGACCTGGCAGCCAGTCGGGCCCAGACCGCCCGGCTGTCGCGGGAGGCCGGGGTGGCCGCCGAACGGGAGCGGTTGGCCCGCGAGATCCACGACACCCTGGCACAGGGGTTCACCAGCATCGTGGCGCTCGCCCAGGCGGTGCAGGCCGAAAGCGACACCGACCCGGCCGCCGCCGCCCGGCATGTGGAGTTGATCCGCAACACCGCACGCGACAACCTGGCCGAGGCCCGCACCATGGTCACCCGACTGACCCCGGCCGCGTTGGAGGAGGGCTCCCTGTCTGCCGCACTGCGCCGCCAGTGCGACCGCCTGGCGGCCGAAACGGGCATCGCCGTCGACGTACGAATCGACGACGATCTGCCGGAGCTCGGCATGGCCACCGACGTGGTGTTGCTGCGTAGCGCACAGGAGGCGATGACGAACGTGCGCCGGCATTCCCGGGCCAGTGAACTGCAGGTCCGGCTGCAACCTGCGCCGGATGGGGTACGACTTTCCTTGTCCGACAACGGTATCGGTCTGCAATCCGATCACGTCGACGGATTCGGCCTGCGCGGTATGCAGGCCCGGCTGGATCAGGTCGGCGGCACCCTGACGCTGTCGGTGCCCGACGGCGGCGGTGTGCGGGTCGTCGTGGCGGTGCCGGCATGACGACCGTCCTGCTGGTCGATGACCATCCGGTGGTCCGTGAGGGGCTGCGCGGGATGATCGACGCCGAAGACGATCTGACCGTGATCGGTGAGGCCGGCTCCGGGGCCGAGGCGATCGGACTCGCCGGAAAACTGTGTCCCGATGTCATCTTGATGGACCTGCGGATGCCCGGGATCGACGGTGTCACCGCCACTGCGCAGATTCTGGCCGACAATCCTTCGGTCCACATCGTCGTGGTCACCACCTACGAAAGCGACAGCGACATCCTTCGCGCCGTCGAGGCCGGGGCGACGGGTTACCTGCTCAAGGACGCGTCCCGCGCCGAGCTGGCCCGCGCGGTGCGCGACGCGGCGCGGGGCAAGACGGTGCTGGCCCCCGGGGTTGCCGACCGATTGGTGAACGCGGTGCGCGCGCCGGCGGTGACGTTGTCGGTACGGGAGGCCGAGGCGCTGGCCCTGGTGGCCACGGGCGCCACCAACGCCGATATCGGCCGCGCCCTGCACATCAGCGAGGCCACGGTGAAGACGCATCTGCTGCGGGCATTCCACAAACTGGGAGTATCGGACCGCACGGCGGCCGTGACGAAGGCGATGGCGCTGGGATTGCTCGGCTGACCATTTCTCTCGCGAGCAGACGCGGAGGTACCCCAAAAAGGGCATTTCCGGGTACCGGAGCGTCTGCTCGCCGGGTTAGGTGAGCCGCCGGACCGCGGTGGCGATGCGCTCGTCGGTCGCCGTCAGCGCGACGCGCACAAACTGCGCTCCGGCCGGACCGTAGAACTCACCCGGCGCGACGAGGATCCCGCGCTCCGCCAACCATTTGACGGTGTCGCGGCAGGGCTCGCCGCGGGTGGCCCACAGGTACAGGCCCGCCTCGGAATGTTCCACCGTGAATCCGGCCGCTTTCATCGCGGGCAGCAGCAGCGCGCGTCGCCGCGCGTACCGCTCACGCTGCACGGCCTCATGCTCGTCGTCGTCGAGAGCGGCGACCATCGCGGCCTGCACCGCCGTCGGCACCATCATCCCGGCATGTTTGCGGACCGCCAGCAGTTCGGCGACCACGGCCGGGTCACCGGCGACGAACCCCGCGCGGTAGCCGGCCAGCGAGGAGGTCTTGGACAACGAGTGCACGGCCAGCAGCCCGGTGTGGTCACCGTCGCATACCGACGGGTGCAGGACGCTGAGCGGTTCGGCTTCCCAGCTCAGGCCCAAGTAGCACTCATCGGAGGCGATGAGCACGCCCCGGTCGCGGGCCCAGGACACCACCTTGCGCAGGTGGTCGAGCGGGAGCACCTTCCCGGTGGGGTTGCTGGGCGAGTTGAGATAGATCAGCGCGGGACGCTGTGGACCCAGCTGGGTCAGTGAATCGGCGCGCAGCACCTGCGCCCCGGCCAGCAGGGCGCCGACCTCGTAGGTCGGGTAGGCCAGCTCGGGAACGACGACGGCATCGCCGGGGCCGATCGCCAGCAGCGTCGGCAGCCAGGCGATCAGCTCCTTGGTGCCGATCACCGGCAGCACCGCATCCGGCGCCAGGTCGGTGATGCCGTACCGGCGCCGCAGCGCCGCTCCGGCTGAAGCGCGCAGGGCCGGGGTACCGGCCGTCGTCGGATAGCCGGGGGCGGAGCTCGCGGCGGCCAACGCGTCCCGGATCACCGGCGCCACCGGGTCTACCGGGGTACCTACCGAGAGGTCGACGATTCCGTCGGGGTGTGATCGGGCCAGCGCTGTGACGTCGGCCAGGGTGTCCCACGGGAACTCTGGCAGTGCCGCCGAACGACGCTGTCGCACCACGTCAGTCTCGAAGCCGGATTCGACTGTGCTCAGTCCTCGGCCTTGGCCGGCAGGTCTTTGATCGTCTGCGGATCGTTGTCGGTCTGGCCGACTTTGGAGGCGCCGCCGGGCGAACCCAGCTCGGAAAAGAAGTCAGCGTTGACCTGTGTGTAGCTGCTCCACTGGTCCGGCACATCGTCTTCGTAGTAGATGGCCTCGACCGGGCAGACCGGTTCGCACGCGCCGCAGTCCACACACTCGTCGGGGTGGATGTACAGCATGCGGGCACCCTCGTAGATGCAATCGACCGGGCATTCTTCGATACATGCCTTGTCTTTGACGTCGACGCAGGGTTCGGCAATGACGTACGTCACTGATGTCTCTCCTGTCCAGTGGGCTGCTGGGCTCGGTGGTCGGGACTCTGATGAGTTCGACGTCACAGTATGCGTTGCCCATACTTGGACGCTCGTCTCAGTGTGCCCTAACTTCACGCGCCATCCAGTTACGGGCGGCGCGCAGTAAGTGATACTAGCCGTCGCAGATACACCTCGCCTAGTCGCCCGACCGATTCATTCGACTCCGCCGACATCAGTCAATTAGTTGCATAGGACCGTCGGTCCCACCTACTCTGCGGACATGGGGTTGACCTATCCGCACCTTTTGTCGCCGTTGGACCTCGGCTTCACCACGCTGCGCAATCGGGTGGTGATGGGCTCGATGCACACCGGCCTCGAGGACCGGGCCGGTGACACCGCGAAGCTCGCCGAATACTTCGCCGAGCGGGCCCGCGGCGGCGTCGGGCTGATCATCACCGGCGGCTACGCCCCCAACAAGACCGGCTGGCTACTGCCGTTCGCCTCACAACTGGTGTCCTCCACCGAAGCAAGGCGCCACCGCCGGATCACCGGCGCCGTGCACGAGGCCGACGGCAAGATCCTGCTGCAGATCCTGCACGCCGGACGCTATGCGTACCACCCGCTCTCGGTGAGTGCATCGTCAATCAAGGCCCCGATCAACCCGTTCCGACCTCGCGCCTTGCGGGACGTCGAGGGCACCATCGACGATTTCGTCCGCTGCGCACTGCTGGCCCGCGAGGCGGGGTATGACGGCGTCGAGATCATGGGCAGCGAGGGTTATCTGCTCAACCAGTTCCTGGCACCGCGCACCAACAAGCGCACCGATGCGTGGGGCGGCACCCCGGAGAAACGCCGCCGCTTCCCGGTCGAGATCGTGCGGCGGGTGCGTGAGGCGGTGGGCTCCGACTTCATCATCTGCTACCGACTTTCGATGGCCGACTACGTCGAGGACGGTCAGGCCTGGGAGGAAATCGTCGCCCTGGCAACGGAAGTCGAGGCCGCCGGAGCGACGATCCTGAACTCGGGCTTCGGCTGGCACGAAGCCCGGGTACCCACGATCGTCACCTCGGTGCCCAACAGCGCCTTCGCCGACATCAGTAGCGCTGTGGCCGAGCACGTTTCCATCCCGGTGGTGGCATCCAACCGGATCAACATGCCGCAAACCGCCGAACAGATCCTGGCCGACACCCACGTCCAGTTGATCTCGATGGCGCGGCCCCTGCTCAGTGATCCGGACTGGGTACTCAAGGCCGCCGAGGAGCGTGCCGACGAGATCAACACCTGCATTGCATGCAATCAGGCCTGCCTCGACCATGCCTTTGTGCACAAGAAGGTGTCGTGCCTGCTCAACCCCAGGGCCGGGCGCGAGACGACACTGGTGCTCAGCCCGACACGTCGGGCCCGGTCCGTGGCCGTCGTGGGGGCCGGCCCGGCCGGGCTCTCCGCCGCGGTCAGTGCCGCCCAGCGTGGTCACCGGGTGACGCTGTTCGAGGCGGGATCGGCAATCGGCGGCCAATTCGACCTGGCCAGAAGGATTCCCGGCAAGGAAGAGTTCAACGAGACCATCCGGTACTACACGACGATGCTCGACAAGCTCGGCGTCGACGTGCGACTGGGAGTGCGGGCCGGGTCCGACGACCTGGCCGGCTTCGACGACGTGGTGCTCGCCAGCGGGGTGACGCCGCGGCTGCCCGCAATTCCCGGGATCGATCATCCGAAGGTGCTCACCTACGCCCAGGCCATCACCGGCGCGCCCGTGGGCAAGTCGGTGGCGGTGATCGGCGCCGGCGGAATCGGCTTCGACGTCAGCGAATTCCTCACCACCCATCACTCTCCGACACTGAACCTCAAGGAGTGGAAGGCAGAGTGGGGTGTGGCCGATCCCCAGGAAGCCCGTGGCGCGCTAGCCACTCCCCTGCCCGCGCCTGCCGTTCGCGAGGTGTATCTGCTGCAGCGCACCAAGGGTGCGCAGGGCCGCAGCCTCGGCAAGACCAGCGGCTGGGTACATCGAGCCTCGCTGAGAGCCAAAGGGGTGCATCAGCTTTCCGGGGTGAACTACGAGCGCATCGACGACGAGGGCCTGCACATCAGCTTCGGCTCTGACCATCGCGACCGGCGCGTACTCCCGGTCGACAACGTGGTGATCTGCGCCGGGCAGGAATCGGTGCGTGACCTCGAAGAGAACCTGCGACGCAACGGTATCGAGCCCCACATCATCGGAGGGGCTGCTGTAGCAGCCGAACTCGATGCGAAACGAGCAATCAAACAGGGCACCGAGTTGGCCGCCAAGCTGTAGCGCGCCCGTCGGTTTTCCGGCGAATTTCGCGATACCCCCGACTCCCCCACCGGACATCGGTATTTTGACGGCATCGGCTATTCCGCGTGTGCGGGTCCAGTCCGCCCGCATGCAGGTTGTGGGGGGAGTCCACGCATGGCAATCGATCCAGGACAGGCTTTTCCGAATCGGCAATCCGATCAGCCCTCAAGCCAACCGTTGATCGGACGAGGATGGTTCCAGGGCGTCGCCCTGGTGATGATCTTCGGATTCTTCGTCATGGGGCTACTGGCCTATCGCACCTACACCGCCTCGATGCCGATGCCGCAAAAGGTCGTCACGCAATCCGGTGATGTGCTGTTCACCGGCGACGACATCACTCGCGGTCAGGAAATCTTCCAGGCTCGTGGACTGCAGGAATACGGGTCGATCGTCGGCCACGGTGCATATCTGGGGCCCGATTACACAGCCGACTACCTTCGCCGGGCCACCGATGACGTGGCCGCACAATTACGGGCCGGGGGTATGGGTGATACGCACGACGCCGTCGTCGCAGAATTCCGCACCAACCGCTACGACGCGGCGAACGGCACGCTGGTGTTCACGGACCACCAGGCCAAGGCCTTCGACCGGATCTCGGATCACTACGCCGAGTTCTTCGGTGAGAGCACCACCAAGAACGGCCTACTCGCCAATCTCATCACCGACCGGGCCGAGATCCACGACCTCACGGCGTTCTTCGCCTGGACCGCATGGGCTTCGGCCGCGGAGCGCCCAGGACACAACTACAGCTACACCAACAACTGGCCAGCCGAGTCGCGGGTCGACAACGGTCCCACCGCTCAGCTCATCGTCTGGTCCACACTCTCGCTGATCATGTTGCTCGGCGGAACCGGCATCATGTTCGCGGTCTACGGACGCTGGAGCCAGAAGATCGGTTGGCACAGCGCCGAGGCGCCGGCCCTGTCGTTCCGTCAGCCGGGCGAGGTGGCGCTGACCCCGGCCCAACGTTCGGCGATCTGGTTCTTCGCCATCGTCTCGGTCCTGTTCTTGGCACAGGCATTACTGGGCGGTGCCGTGCAGCACTACCGCGCCGAACTGTCCAACTTCTTCGGCTTTGACCTGGCCGCGATCCTGCCGTACAACCTCGCCCGCACCTGGCACCTGCAACTGGCGCTGCTCTGGCCGGCGGCCGCCTTTCTGGCCGGCGGCATCTTCCTGGCACCGTTCATCTCACGGCGCGAGCCCAGACGCCAGCAGTGGCTCTCCTACGGCCTGCTCGGCGCTGTCGTCATCGTGGTGGTGGGATCGCTGGTCACCGAGGCATTGTCGATCTACGGAGTCGTCCCGTCCGGTTCGCTGTTGTCGCAGCAATGGGAGTACCTGGACCTGCCGCGCCTGTGGCAGATCTTCCTGGTCGTCGGCCTGTTCCTCTGGATCGTCCTGATCTGGCGCGCCATGAGGTCGCGCCTGGCGGGCGAGTCCAAGATGAACATGCCGTGGGTGTTCTTTTTCTCCGGCCTGGCGATTCCGATGTTCTACGCGGTCGGCCTGCTCGCCGGCAGCGACACCCACCTGACGGTCGCGGACTTCTGGCGATTCTGGGTGGTGCACCTGTGGGTCGAGGATTTCCTCGAGCTGTTCACCACGGTGATGGTGGCCTACATCTTCGTGATGCTGGGCGTGGTCAGCCAGCGGATCGCACTCGGTGTCATCTTCCTCGACATCATCTTGTACTCGGCCGGCGGCGTCATCGGCACCATGCATCACCTGTACTTCTCCGGCACCCCGGTCGAACACATGGCTCTCGGCGCGTTCTTCTCCGCGGCCGAGGTCATCCCATTGACCTTCCTCACCGTCGAGGCGTGGGCCTTCCTGCAGTTGGGTTCCCGACAATCGTCGGGCGATTCCAAGCCGTTCCCCCATCGGTGGGCGGTGATGTTCCTGGTTGCCGTGGGGTTCTGGAACTTCGTGGGGGCCGGCATCTTCGGCTTCCTGATCAATCTGCCGATCGTGTCGTACTACCAGATCGGAACGGCACTGACCGCCAACCATGCGCATGCCGCCATGATGGGTGTGTACGGCATGTTGGCTGTCGGCCTGGCGATGTTCGCCTACCGCTACGTGATCCCGGCCGACAAGTGGCCCGAGAAGTGGGCGCGAGTTTCCTTCTGGTGCCTCAATATCGGCCTGGCGTGGATGGTGTTCGCCAGCTTGCTCCCGCTGGGCGTCATGCAGCTCTACCACTCGGTCAACGACGGCTACTTCGAGGCCCGCTCGCTGGGCTATCTCACCGAACCCGGCAACGCGGTGATGGAGTGGCTGCGCATGCCCGGTGACGTCATCTTCATCGCCGGCGGGATCCTGCCCTTCGTCTGGATTTCCTGGCAGGCGTTGCGGCACTTCCGGTCCGGGCCGACCACGCTCGAACTGCCCGAGCAACCGCTCTACATCGAGCTGTCGGCAGAGCCCGCCGTGGAGTCGCTATGACCCCGCCCACCACCTCGGCTTGGCTGATGGCCTGCTACGCGTTGGCCTTGGTGGCTGTGGCGTGGGGATTCGACCTGATGGCGCGGCGGACGTCGATGCGTGCCGCCCGTTGGCGCACCGGGAATTTCACTTATCACGTCGATCACGATGCGTGGCAGTGCCCCGAAGACCATTGGTTGTGGCCGACCTCGTTCGATCCTGACAACCGGGTGATGCGCTACCGCGCCAAACCGGCGGTCTGCAACGCATGCCCGGTCAAGGCCACCTGCACGACATCGGCGCACGGCCGCGAGATCAGTCGGGAGATCGACCCGTGGCCGTATTCCGAAGCCGGGCAGTTCCATCGTGGAATCGCTTGTACAGTGGCCTGTTTGGCGCTGATCATGGCGTCGGCCATGATGATCGGTCAGCACGGCAGCGGCGATCTGGTGGTGCTGGGTGTGACAGCGCTGATAATCCTCGCCGCGACAATCCCATTGGCACGTCACCTGTGGGCGAGCCCGGCCAACTCGCCCGATCACCTGCCCCACCGATCCTCCGAGCAGGAACTGACCGCGACGACGGTCGATCGCTTCGCCACCAAGTGGGGTGGCGGATATGCCGAGCGGAAGGAAGGCCCGTGACTGCACTGTGGTGGTTCATCGGTGTAGTGGGCGCGATCCTGCTGATCGCGCTCATTGTGCTGTCGTTGAAGGTGCTGCGCGAGTACGAGCGCGGCGTGGTGTTCCGGATGGGTCGGGCCCGCCCGCTGTACGGGCCCGGGCTGGTGGTGCTGCTGCCGCTGGCCGATCGGATGGTGCGGGTCGATCAACGTGTCATGACGCTGACCATCCCGCCGCAGGAAGTCATCACCCGCGACAACGTGCCGGCGCGGGTGAACGCCGTGGTGATGTTCCAGGTCACCGATCCGCTGAAAGCGATTATGGCGGTGGAGAACTACGCGGTGGCCACGTCGCAGATCGCCCAGACCACCCTGCGGTCGCTGCTGGGTCGGGCCGATCTGGACACGCTGCTGGCGCACCGTGAGGATCTCAACATCGACCTGCGCGGCATCATCGAAACCCAGAGTGCTCGCTGGGGTGTCGAGGTGCGCGTAGTGGAGATCAAGGATGTGGAGATCCCCGAGTCCATGCAGCGGGCGATGGCCCGTGAGGCCGAGGCCGAACGCGAACGCCGCGCCAAGGTGATCAATGCCCGCGGTGAACTGCAGGCCTCAGATGAGCTGTCCCAGGCCGCCGAAACCCTGTCGAAGAATCCGGCCTCTCTTCAGCTCAGATACCTGCAGACATTGCTTGAGCTTGGCGCCGACCAGAATTCGACGGTGGTGTTCCCGCTGCCGGTCGACATCATCACGCCGTTCTTGAAGAACCCCGCCAGTCTGGGCGAGGCACTGGCCAATGGATTGGCGAAGCGCCGCGACTAGTCGCCGTTCAGCCACTCAGTTGCGCGACACACCGGTCGGATTCGACGAACGGGTGCAAGCCGTCAACGGTGACCGGCGCATCCCAGGCCGCCATGGCCCCTTGCATCAGGCCCAGGTGGATCGGGCAGATCACCTCCGGGCGCACCTTCGCGATTTCCAGAAACGGACAGTGGCGCAACGCGATTTCGGTGCCTGCGACGTCGGACTCAGGGGCGAAGCCGAGGTCGTCGAGCAGGTCCACCAACTTCTCCACCGGGTTTCGTTCGGCCGCGTCGGATCGGGCGGCCGCCAACCGCGCACCCAACCTGCGCCCGGCCGCACTGGTGCCCGCGCCCGGTCCCGCGCCGGCTGCGACCGATTCGGCCAATGCCTCGGCGAGCAGTCGGTAGTGCCGCGGACCGCCGGGGTCCATGCCGCCCACCGCCGCGAACAGCTGTGGTGGGCGCCCGGGCTTGTCGTGCGACCCGGCGACCCGGCGGATCTGGTGCTGCTCGAGGAGGGCGTCGAGGTGGAAGCGCACGGTGTTCGCGTGCACTTCGAGTCGTTCGGCGATGGCCGCGATGCTCATCGGCGCATCGGCGTCGCGCAACACCGTCAGGACGTCGCGGCGTCGCCCACGGGGCGCGTTCATGACTGTTGCGGTGGCAGGCTCGCCACCAGCGGTGCGTCCGCACTCACCGGCCCCAGCTTGGCCGCCCCGCCCGGCGAGCCCAACGGCCCGTCCTGTCCGGGCAGCGTCTCGGAGAAGAACGCCGCGTTGTCATCCTTGTAGGCGTCGAACTCGTCAGGCAGGTCATCCTCGTAGTAGATGGCCTCGACCGGGCAGACGGGTTCGCAGGCGCCGCAGTCCACGCATTCGTCGGGATGGATGTAGAGCGCGCGCGCACCCTCGTAGATGCAGTCGACCGGACATTCCTCGACGCACGCGCGATCCATCACATCCACGCATGGCTTGCCGATCACGTATGTCATGGCCCATAGTTTATACAAGGTTAGTTTGTAAAAACTGGAAGTGACGCGATGACGGCACACACAACCTCATCAATCAGCACCGACCTCACCAGTACGCGGCCATTCCCGCCACGTCTGGGGCCACGCGGAAATCTGGTCTACAAGCTCATCACGACCACCGATCACAAGCTGATCGGAATCATGTACATGGTCGCCTGCTACATCTTCTTCTTCACCGGCGGATTGATGGCGTTGTTCATCCGCACCGAACTCGCCGAGCCGGGGCTGCAGTTTCTGTCCACCGAGCAGTACAACCAGTTGTTCACCATGCACGGCACTGTGATGCTGTTGTTCTACGCCACCCCGATCGTGTTCGGATTCGCCAACCTCGTACTGCCCCTGCAGATCGGCGCGCCCGACGTAGCGTTCCCGAGGCTCAACGCGCTGTCATTCTGGTTGTTCGTGTTCGGCGCACTCATCGCCCTCGCCGGCTTCATCACCCCCGGTGGCGCCGCAGACTTCGGCTGGACCGGCTACGCCCCCCTCAGCAACGCCATCCACTCCCCCGGCGCCGGCGGCGACCTGTGGATCTTGGGACTTGCCGTGGCCGGTCTGGGCACCATCCTCGGCGCCGTCAACATGATCACCACCGTGGTGTGTATGCGCGCACCCGGCATGGTGATGTTCCGGATGCCGATCTTCACCTGGAACATCCTCGTCACCAGCATTCTGGTGCTGATGGTGTTCCCGCTGCTGACCGCCGCATTGTTCGGCCTGGCCGCCGACCGGCACCTCGGTGCGCACATCTACGACCCTGCCAATGGCGGAGCCATCCTGTGGCAGCACCTGTTCTGGTTCTTCGGCCATCCCGAGGTCTATGTGGTGGCGTTGCCGTTCTTCGGCATCGTCACCGAGATCATCCCGGTGTTCTCCCGCAAGCCGCTGTTCGGCTACACCACACTGGTCTACGCGACGATCAGCATCGGCGCCCTGTCGATGGCGGTCTGGGCCCACCACATGTTCGCAACGGGAGCCGTTCTGCTGCCGTTCTTTTCGCTGATGTCGTACTTCATCGCGGTGCCGACCGGTATCAAGTTCTTCAACTGGATCGGCACGATGTGGAAGGGACAGTTGACCTTTGAAACGCCCATGTTGTTCTCGGTGGGCTTCATGGTCACGTTCCTGCTCGGTGGGCTCTCCGGCGTCATGCTGGCCAGCCCGCCGATCGACTTCCACGTCACCGACACCTACTTCTTGATCGCACACTTCCACTACGTGCTGTTCGGTACCATCGTGTTCGCCTCGTTCGGAGGGGTGTACTTCTGGTTCCCGAAGATGACCGGCCGGCTGCTCGACGAACGCCTGGGCAAGATCCATTTCTGGTTGACGTTCATCGGTTTTCACACCACATTCCTGGTGCAGCACTGGCTGGGTAACGAGGGCATGCCGCGGCGTTATGCCGACTACCTGCCGTCGGACGGTTTCACCACGCTCAATGTGGTTTCCAGTATCGGCGCCTTCATCCTGGGTGTTTCGATGCTGCCGTTCGTCTGGAATGTCTTCAAGAGCTGGCGCTATGGCGAGCCCGTCGTTGTCGACGACCCGTGGGGCTACGGCAATTCACTGGAGTGGGCCACCAGTTGCCCGCCGCCGCGGCACAACTTCACCGAGATACCCAGAATCCGTTCCGAGCGGCCGGCTTTCGAGTTGCACTACCCACACATGGTCGAGCGGATGCGGGCCGAGTCGCACGCGGGCCGGCACTGAGTCGGGCAGCAGATCAGGCCTGTTTCAGCGCCTCGATCTCGAGGGTGATGGTGACCTTGTCGCCGACGACGGTGCCGCCGGTCTCCAGCGGCATGTCGATGTCGATGCCGAAGTCCTTGCGGTTCAACACCACCGAGGCCTCGAAACCGGCGACCGCACCCTGGCCCATGCCGGGGTTCACGCCGTTGTACTCGAGCTTGAGGGAAACCGGCTTGGTCACGCCCTTGAGGGTGAAGTCGCCGTCGACGATGTAGTCGTCCCCATCAGGCCGCACGCCGGTCGAGACGAAGGTGGCGGTCGGGTGGTTGTCGGCGTCGAAGAAGTCTGCGGACCGCACGTGCGCGTCGCGCTGCTCGTTGCTGGTGTCGATGGAGTTGACGTCGATGGTGGCGCTGACCGACGGCGTGCCGTCCTCGCCGACGGTGATCGCGCCACTGAACGTCTCAAAGCTGCCGCGGACCTTGCTCACCATCAGGTGGCGGACCGAGAAGTTGATCGACGAGTGCACGGGGTCGATTGCCCAGGTGCCTGCGGTCAGATCGGTGGCTACTGCTGCGGTCATGGTGTCTCCTTGGGTTGTGCGGCCGGTCGATCCGGCACCTTCACTCGACACAACCGGACTGCAGTCCGAATCCATTCCCGAATTCGCGGATTTCTCCTCAATCTTGAATCCCGCAGTGCATCATGCGCTGGCCAGCAACTCTCGCCACTGTTACTTTCGAGATCGGATGCACTGGTAGGCGGCTAGTTTCTTTCACCAAGGCCTAGGCCATAGCAACAAGCCTTCTCGTCACCAGCAAGAAGCCGTAGTCCGCGAGCGACCGCAGGATGCCGCCGAGCGTCAGGCAGCGAGCGGCGAGTAATCCGTGCTGCGTTGACGGGCGGGGCGGCCGATACCCTCGGCGATCGCGACGAGTTCGGCCACGGTCTTGGCGGACCCGTTCTCGGAGCCGGCCATCCGGGAGATGGTCTCCTCCATCAGCGTGCCGCCCAGGTCATTGGCACCGCCGCGCAGCATCACCTGGGTGCGTTCGACACCGAGCTTGACCCAACTGGTCTGAATCGACGGGATCCGGCCGTGCAACATGATCCGGGCCAGTGCGTGCACCGCGCGGTTGTCGCGGTGCGTCGGCCCGGGACGGGAACCGCCCGCCAGGTAGAGCGGCGAGGACTGGTGCACGAACGGCAGCGGCACGAATTCGGTGAAGCCGCCGGTCTGGTCCTGGATACCGCGGAGCACGTTGAGGTGGCCCACCCAGTGCTTGGGCGTGTCGACGTGGCCGTACATCATCGTCGACGACGAGCGCAGGCCCACCTGGTGCGCGGTCGTCACCACGTTGATCCACTCCGAGGCCGGCAGCTTGCCCTTGGTCAGCACCCAGCGCACCTCGTCGTCGAGGATCTCGGCGGCCGTGCCGGGGATCGAGCCCAGTCCCGCCTCCCGCAGCGAGGTCAGCCATTCCCGCACCGACAACCCGCTGCGGGTGACACCGTTGGCGATCTCCATGGGCGAGAACGCGTGCACGTGCATCGAGGGCACGCGCGCCTTGACGGCCCGCACCAGGTCGGCATAGCCGGTCACCGGCAGTTCTGGGTCGATGCCGCCCTGCATGCAGACTTCGGTGGCACCGGCGACGTGCGCCTCCCAGGCTCGGTCGGCCACCTCGTCGGTGGACAGCGAGTAGGCGTCGGCGTCGCCCTTGCGCTGCGCGAAGGCGCAGAACCGGCAGCCGGTGTAGCAGATATTGGTGAAGTTGATGTTGCGGTTGACGACGTAGGTGACGTCATCGCCGACGACATCGCGACGCAGCGAATCCGCGAGTGCGGCAACGGCTTCCAGCGCCGGACCGTCCGCGGTGGCCAATGCGAGGTACTCGTCGTCGCTGCAGCCGCCCGGATTGCGTTCGGCCGAACGCAACGCGGCCAGCACATCGGTGTCGACGCGTTCGGGGGCGCGGGCGGCCAGTTCGTGCACCTTGGCGCGGATCGACTCCCAGTCGCCGAACGCGCTGTCCAGGTCGCTGCGGGTCTCGGTGAGCCTGCCCTCGGAGTCGATCGCGGAGTGCAGATCGGTACGGCCCAACGATTCTGATGCCTCGTCAGGCTCCTGCCATGGGCGGCCAACGGGATTGACGTCAAGGGCGAACCCGGTATCCGGATCGGCCAGCGCGTCGACGTGCCCGCGCACCCGCGGATCGATCCAGGCCGCACCGGCCTGCACGTACTGCGGTTGCGCGGTGAGCCGTTGCACCAGGTCGTAGCCGGCCTCGGCGGTGATGCCGGCCAGATCGTCCAGGGCCGGCCAGGGCCGTTCGGGGTTGACGTGATCGGGGGTCAGCGGTGACACGCCGCCCCAGTCGTCGACGCCGGCGCCGATGAGCGCCAGGCATTCATCACGCGACACCAGGTTCGGCGGCGCCTGGATGCGCATCTTCGGGCCCAACACCAGGCGCGTGACCGCGATCGTCGCGATGAAGTCGTCGATTCCGGCATCGGGTGTGGATGCCATCGCGGTGTGGTCCTTGGCGCGGAAGTTCTGCACGATCACTTCCTGAACGTGCCCGAACTCTTTGTGGGACTTGCGGATTGCGTGCATGGTCTCGGCGCGCTCGGTCAGCGTCTCGCCGATACCGACCAGCAGGCCGGTGGTGAACGGGATCGACAGCCGGCCGGCGTCGTCCAGCGTCCGCAACCGCACCGCCGGATCTTTGTCGGGGCTGCCATAGTGAGCCTCGCCCTTGTTCTCGAACAGGCGCCGGGAGGTGGTCTCCAGCATCATGCCCATCGACGGCGCGACGGGCTTCAGGCGAGACAACTCGGACCAGCTCATCACCCCGGGATTCAGGTGCGGCAGCAGGCCGGTCTCCTCGAGCACGCGAATGGCCATGGCCCGCACATAGTCGAGCGTGGAGTCGTAGCCGCGCTCGTCGAGCCATTGCCGAGCCTCGTCCCAGCGATCCTCGGGGCGGTCACCCAGGGTGAACAACGCCTCCTTGCAGCCCAACTCTGCACCGCGGCGAGCCACGTCGAGAATCTCGTCGGGCTCCATGTACATGCCCATGCCCTGAGCGCGCAGCTTGCCGGGCACGGTCACGAAGGTGCAGTAGTGGCAGGTGTCGCGGCACAGATGCGTGACGGGGATGAAGACCTTGCGCGAATAGCTGACCGGAAGCCGGCCCGTGGGCCCGCGCCGGCCCGCCGATTCCAGACCTGCATCGCGCACCCGGGCGGCGCTGGCACACAGATCGGCCAGATCCTCGCCGCGGGCGGTCAGCGCGATCGCAGCCTCGTCGACGTTGAGGGCCACGCCGTCACGGGCCCGCCGCAGCACCCGCCGTAGGGCCCCCGAAGTGGTCGGCGCGGTGGGCGCGGCAGGGTTCGGTGGGACGGCCGGAGTAGGCAGATCGGCGCCGTGCTGGGGGTTCAGAGCCACTTCCGTGTAACCCCGCCGTTGTGCACGATCATCCACGCGTCTCACATTCTGAAACCAATGCGCCCGACATACCGGCCACAGTAGACCGTGCATGTCACCGCAATGCGAGGCCCATACTCGACACACAACTTAAAGGAGCGACGAACGGGCCGCCGACCACGTAAGTTATTTCCGTCGGGAAGGGGATACCGAAGGAGCCGTGATGTCCTCAAGCGTTCGTTCGTATCTCGTGGCGGGAGCCGCCGCAGCCACCGCCACGGCCATCGCTCTCGCCCCGGTACAAGCGGCCCCGGCTGACATCGCCGTCCCTGCGCACCCGACATCGACCCAGCCACAGCTGACGCAGGCGATGATCGATCTGCTTGCCGCGGCGAGCCGGATGACCGCCGCGGTGGCACCCAATCTTTCCGGCCAGCCCGGCGCTCCCGCACTGGGAGTGGCCCCGGCTGCGGCGACGACCGTCGATGTCGGTGTCCAGAACGCGGCCAGTGACTGGCTGACATCGGCCTATCAAGGCATCCAAAGCTGGGTCGACTGGGGCGTGAACTACGCACAGGAGATCGCCTACTGGCTGGGCGGGTGGGGCGTGCCGTTCGCATGGGCAGTCGGCGAGCAGATCGGCATCTTCTACGACAGCCTGATCAAGCCGATCGCCGACGGCTACTTCTACGACTGGCTTGTCCCGGTGGTCAACGATCCGCTGAACCTCGCTGTGTGGTGGAACGGTTTCGTCGATACGGTCGGGGCCGCGGTCAATGCCGGCGTTGACTTCGGTGTCCAGGAGTTCAACTTCTTCTTCGGCTGGATTCTCCCGCCGTTGCCCGGCCCACCGCCGGGCTGGCCGTTCAACACCCTGGCCACCACTCAGGCTCTGTCGGCCGGACTGGCCGCGCCCGGGGGGCTGTTTCCTGGCTTGCGCGGGCTCGTCGGCGATGTCGCGTTGCCACCCGCCGACTTCGTGACCGATGCCGCGGTCAACACCATCAACGGCGCCTACGGTGTCGTCCACAACGCGACCGACTTCGTGGTGGGCGGTGCCGACGATGTGCTCGATTCGCTGCGGCTGAACTTCCTCAGCCGCCAGCTCAACATCAACTACAACCTGGTCAGCGCGCTATCCGCCCAGGGTGTCGGCCTGACCACCGACTTGCTCCAGGTCCCGGACCGCTACCTCAACGACGTGCTGAAGGACGGCCAGGGGCTACTCGAGGCCGCCGGCACCGAAGCCCGTTTCGTCGGCAACAGCATCACCTCGCATGGCAGCAACGCACTCAACGCCGTCGGCAACTACGTCGACGACCAGATCAACTACTTCACCCCCGGAGTCGCGGCGACCGAAACGAGCACCGGAGAGGTGACGAACGTGCCGACGTCGGTGCGCGCGTCGTTGCAGGCCCCCGTTGACCAGCCGAAGGGCATGACACCGAAGCTGACGAGTCCTGTCACCAGCCGCAACCTCCCGACCAGGGCGGCCGACAAAGCGACGGAAGTGCAGACGCGGGTTCAGACCCGGGCCCAGGGGGCGGTCGATGCCGCGAAGAAGGTCGGCGACGACGCACGTGACGCGGTGAAGACGGCCGTCAAGAATGTCACGCCGAAGCCGAAGGCAAAGAAGGAAAAGGCGGCTTCGCCTAAGGACTCCAAGCCGTCCAAGGACTCCAACAGCAACGGCAAGTCGAACAAGGACAACAAGAAGTACTCAGCCGCGGTGGCGCCGTCGCAGCATCGCCACTGGTGGTAGCGCACCGGCGGCGATGAATATCAGTGAGCCGTAGGCCATCAGTCCTGGGCCGGCGAAGATGATGTCGCCGCCCGGTCCGCCGAAGGTCATCGCGACGACGGTGGCCAGCCAGGTCCACAGTGGCAGCGCTGCCATCCGCATGGAGTCGGTCCAATACATGGCCGCCCACACGAGCGCGGTGTTGACGGCTCCAGCCGCCAGCGCACTCACCGGGAACGGGATCGATCCGATATATGACGGCAGCAGCAATGCACCTACGACGGCTGAGATGACGCCGTCAACGGCGAGCAGTGCCAGGACGATACGGCCCAGCACAAGGTCCGAGGGCGGGGTCAGGTGGGAATGCTGTCGAGCAGCCCGACCATCGAACCCACCACCCACTGGTAGTTGTCAAAACGGTCCTGCCAGTGCTGCAGGTTCGGATCCAGATCGGGGTCCATGAATGTCCCTTCGACGCTTCTGAGTGGCGAGCTTACCTCGTCCGGTTCTGGCTATTGCAGATTCAGTCCGGCCAGCAGGTCGGTTTCCCACCCACGCTCGTCGCGCTCCCCCGCATTGCCCGACACCAGCACGTAGTGCTCCTCACCGAGGATCGGCAGGGCGAGGTTGTTGGACAGCGCGAATCCACCCCCGTCGGCACCGACGGTGACCTGCGTGGCGTGCGCGCGCATCGCGGCGACCTTGGCGGGCAACTGGGCGGTGGCGTCGACGACAGCATCGATCTGGTCGTCGGCGTACCCGAACGGAACGTCCCCGACATCGATCCGGATCCAGTCCGCCGGCACGTCCTGCAGGCCCTGGAGGCCGGCCCGCATCGCGCTGCTGGCCATGACCGTCCAATAGAACTTGGGCACAGCCCATCCGGCGGCCGCGACGGCCGCGGTGGTGACGCGGTGGGCTTGTTTGTGGTCGGGGTGTCCGTACCCGCCGTCGGGGTCGTAGGTGACGACGACGTGCGGTCGCAGATCCTCGATGATGCGCACGAGTTCGCGCACCGCTTCATCGAAATCGGCGTCGACGAAGCGCTGTTGCTTGCGCGCCGGTGAACCCTCCATGCCCGAGTCCCGCCATCGGCCGGGGCCGCCGAGGAATTGCGGTGGGCCGATACCGAGCGCGCTCAGGGCTTCGGTCAGCTCGCTGATCCGGTAACCGCCGAGTTGATCGGCGTGGTCGACGGCCAACCGGGCGTAGCGGTCGCCGATGACCTCCCCCTCCTCTCCGAGGGTGCACGTCACCACACGGACGTCGGCACCGCGCGCCGCGTAGTGCGCCATCGTGGCACCGGTGGTGAGGGTTTCGTCGTCCGGATGGGCGTGAACGAACAACAGGCGGGGCGTTTCGCTGGGCATCGTGACCGACGATAGCGATGCCCCGATGGGCGTGCAGAAAGACGATGGCGACGACGGTCCGGACCATGGCCATGGCGCGGCCCGCCGCTGGCCGATCGGCGCCGCGACGCAATGGTCGACTAACTAGACCGGGCAAACTCCCGCAACGAAATCCGTCGTTTTTGGAACTGGCCGAGGCTGCCACTTAGTTGCCGGCGCAAGCAGTTCGTCGACTACCCGCTCCGGCGGCCACACGAGTGTCCGGCGTCGCACCCGAGTGCCGACGTTTTACAGATCACACTGGTATGTCCAATGTGTGTGCGCTAACTTCCCGACCCGGCCCGCGCCCACATTACCGCTGGGTAACCTCACCGGACTTGTCGGCCGAGCCTTCGCTGGCAACTTAGTGGCATAGCTGGCCACATCTTTGCTGTGGCGACCGAAAACCATGGGTTATATCGCTACGTGCAGTATCGCAATGATGCGACGTGACCGCTGGAAATCGGCACTACCAGCAACATCACAGATACCCGGCGTTCATTTGCGGAGCGGCGCAACGTCCCCAATGACCTGAAAATTACTTAAGAGGATTTGCAGACAACTCAACTTACTTTGGGGTAACTTCTGCGCCGACGTTAGTTTCGCTCCCGTAAGGAGATTCAATGCAACTCGCTTCCCGGTCATACCTGGCTGCGGGCGTGGCACTCGTGGGTGCCAGTGCCATCGCCGTCAGCCCGATGGCTCCGTCCGTGCCGGCCACCTCGCCGGTACACCTGCCGGTCGCCCTGACCGCCGCCGTGGACAACCCGCTGACAGTCTTCGAACCGGTGGCGACCGCGACGCAGACGTTGATCAGCAACATCATCGAACGCCAGACCACCAACCCGGCCCCGGTTCCGCGGCAGCTCATCGAGAACGCCGTCGCCGGCTACCAGGCGTTCATGAGCACCCCCCCGGCTTACCAAATCGCCAAGGTCCTCGCCGACGGAGTCATCGCGGCCCAAAATTTCGGCCCCAACCTCGCGGCTCTCGGTGAAACCACGTCTGCAGCCGGGACCGCTCTCAGTGAAGCCTTGAGCGACTTGGGCGCCGGCCTGCCCGCCGGGCTTGAGGCCGCGGCTGCAAAGATCGCCGCCGGTGACGCCGGTGGCGCCCTCGACGGACTGGTGCAGGACGGGATGCAGCCCGTCATCAACATCTTGATCTTCGCGGTGTCCCCCGAGATCAACGCCGTCGGGCAGGTACTCAACATTCCGCAGCCGCTCATCGACGCTGCGACGGAGACTGCACTCGGAGTCGTGATCGGACTGGCCGCCGCCACGGTCGGCGTCGGGTACGACCTGGACGGTGAGCCGCGAGCCATTCTGAAGCAGGCTCTCGTCGGAGCTCAGGATGTGGCGAATGCCTTCTCTTCCGGTGATCCGGTCAAGGTGGTCAATGCGATCCAGCACGGCATCGCCGACTTCGCCACGAGCGTGGTCTACCAAACCGATGCGACGATCTCCATGGGCAACTACATCGAGGACTCCTTCGCCAACGCCCTCAAGCAGATCAAGCCCAAGCCGTTCACTCCCCCCGACATCACCCTCCCGACCGCCAAGGCTCTGACCGCCCCGGCACCCGTGGCGATCGAGGTCTCGACGCTGACCGCGGAAAAACCGGGATCGGCCCCAGTTACCAATGCGGACAACGCGTCTGACGCCGATGGTGCCGCGACACCGAAGTCCGGTGACTCGGACGCCGCTTCCACCGGCTCCACCACGCCCGACAGTGACGACACCACCAAGGCCGTCACCAAGCTGTCGACCAAGGCATCGCCGAAGGCCGCCCAGGGGAAGGCAAAGGCCAACTCCGCCAAGGCCGTCCGCACCCAGGTCAAGTCGGCCGTCAAGAAGCTGACCGACGGCCTGAATAAGGACAAGACCGGGCCCAAGAAGAGCGCGGAGAAGAAGGCTGCGTCCTCCAGCGACTCCGCCAAGGGCTCCGACAAGTAACCAACCAACTCCACCGGCAGGCCCTCTCCATCGACACGATGGAGAGGGCCTTTCGCTTCTGAGGAAGTTCTCAGCCTGTGCTCAGGTCTGACCCTCGTGGGCACGGAGGTGACCGGATGCTCGGCGGTCCTGCCGTCGTCGCAGATGCGTTCCTCAACGGCGACGCGCTCGGCGGCGGTGTCTTCGGTCCCAGCCTCGGTCTTCTGACCACCCTGCGGCAGGCCCGCGGCGAAGGTCGTGACACTGGATGCCAACCCGAAGGCTGCCGCCGTATCACCCACACCTGCCACCGCTCCGGTTGCGGCTGCGCCCGCCGTAACCGAAACTGCCGGAACCGAAACGGCCGCGGCCGATTCCGCCGCAGCCACGACTTCATCGGCCGATGTCAGCACCCCGGCGGTGAAGGACAGTCTCAAGGCAGAGCCCGGCAAGCCCCTATCGACCAAGCGGTCCGCATCGGCCCAACAGGTCCGCGAGGGCATTCAGGGATCCGTCAAGAACATCACCGACGGGCTCACGAAGGCCGCCGAGGGGCTCAGCGGCAAGAGCGCCAAGGCAGGCAAGCACACTGCGGGCAAGTCCGGCGGTACGTCGTCACGCTCGGGTGCAAGCTCAAGCGGCGCAGCCTGATTCACCACCGATCAGTGGGCCTCCTCGCTCGAGGGGCCCACTGTCCGTCTACCGGCCCTTCGTCCAGCCGCCGGCGTCGCCGACGATACCGACGGGCACGGCACCGGTCAGGCTGACGTTCTGCACACTCGGCCCGGCGGCGACGATCGTCGTGTCCTGCAGGATCGGAAGAACCGTCGACATGTTCCACAGCCGGGGCTCGACGGCCTGGATCACCTCGGCAACATTCTGCGAACCATCCAGTGCTGCATCGATTTTCGGCTGGATGGTGTGATCACAGATCCCGGTGATATTGCTGGGCGCCTGCACCAGCTCGCCCGACTCCGGAGCCGGAATGGGCTGAGTGGGTGTCGGCGTGGTGCCCGGCGCTGAGGGCGCGGCGGTAGTGGTGGACTTCGGTGACGGCGACGGCGCGATGCCGGGAACGGCAGTCGAAACGGAGGTCGCTTCCAACGCCCGGCAGCCGTAGCGCGAGGCGAGGCTGGTGGCGAGGTCTCCTCCGGCCTGATGCCATCCGATGACGGCGTCGATGCGGTTGTTGGTCAACGCATCGCCGTAGAGCGCAACCGGATCCAGGGCCAGCACCGAGGCGTCGATACCGACGTTGCGCAGTTGATCGGCCGCGGTGTTGGCTACGGCCACCGAAGTCGGATCGTTGGATGCCACACCGAGCACCAGCGCCAGCGCGGTGCCATCCTTGGTGATGCGCTGCCTGCCGTTGTCCGGTGCCGGGGGTGCGCCTGCCGCCGGCGGCTCGGCCACCGGCTCGATCTGATAGCCGGCTCCGCGCAATAGATCCAGCGCGGCCTCCCGCGACATCGCCGGCGGTGCGGTAGGGACGTAGCCGGGATCCGATGGAGAGCGCACCTGGGCCTGCGCCAGCGTCACGGTGTTGTCATCGCCCGCTCCCACCGAGGCCAGCAGGTCGACATCGATCAACCCCAAGATCGCCTTGCGCACTTGTGCTTCCGCCAGGTTGGGCTGCCCGCCGCGCAGGGTCATCTGCATCACCCGCGGGGTCACGATCCTGGCGGTTCGAACATCCGGAATGGCACTCAGCTGCGCGAAAGTGGCTGCGCCACCGTGTACCTGGGCCACCTGCGTGTCGCCGTTGCGGATCGAGTCGGCGAGCGCCGCCGGCGCCCCACCCCGGCGGAACAACACCAGGTCGGGCTTGGCCGGCACACTCCAGTACCGGTCATTGCGCGCCAGCAGGATCTCATCGCGTTGTGGGTCAATACTTTCCACCCGGAACTGGCCACCGGTTACCGGCATCGCCCGAGCCAGGCCGGCGCCGAAGCCACCGGGGACATCTTTGACGATGTGGGCCGGGAGGATATCGTTGAACAGTTCCCGCCACGCCGGATAGGGCTCGGAGAAAGTGACCACCGCCTGCTTGCCGCCCTCCACCGATTGCACACCGGTGATCAGGTCATAACCTGCCGGGTCGACGACGCCCGGCTGGCTGACCATCTGGCGCCACAGATACCAGTAGTCATCGGCGGCGATGGGCGCGTTGTCGGTCCATTGCGCTTCCGGACGGATCTTGTAGGTGACCGTGAATGGGTTCTGGTTGGTCACCTCGGCCGATTCGAGCAGAGTCGGATCGAGCTCCCAGTGCGAACCCGTCAGAGACTTCGGGTCGGGGACCGGCCGGAACGAACTCGGCAGCACCATCGAGGCGACCGCCGCGTTCACCGGAGACTGGTCCGACAGCAGGTGCGGGTTGAACCCCGGGCCGATGGAATCGATGGCCATGATGACCTGCGTCGCCTTCATCGGGGGCGGCGGCGTCGTCTCAGTCGTCTCGGTGCTCTGCGGAGCCGGCGGCGGGCTGACCGTGCAGCCGCTGAACAGGAGCGCCGGCACCGATATGAGCGCCCCGATCGTCAGGCGGGCGCGGCGGAGGGGTGTCGGCACGCCACTCAGCGTATCGACCGCCTCCGCGCCCTCGGACCGGCGCATCGGCAGTGCACGTCGGCACCTCGATCCGCCCGGCCGACCCGGCTACGCCGCGAACGTGAATCCGCTTTGAAATCTTTCATGAAATCCCGCCGACGCTCGGCGCCGGAAATGGGCCGATTACGACACCGCGCTCCAAGATCAAATCGAGTTGCTGTCCACTATTTCGAGTTGGTATCGGGGAGATTTCCGGCAAAACGCTGCAAATGTCGCGCAAGTGTGAGCGCGCCGCGCTGCCGGGCGGTGACGCTCACCGCCGGTGCCGCACCGGGGTCCAACACCGATTTTTGCAGGATGTTTGGCGGACCAGCACGACTTTCCAGGTCGAGCGGGCGCGTCGAGCCTGAAATATGTTTGAAACCGCAGCTATCCCCCAGCTAAGTCGATAGCGCCGGCCACCACGACATTCTGTTGCACGAGGCAACGCAAGCCCACTTTCCAGCAAATCTGACCGACCAGAAAGTAATTGCGTATGCAAAGACTAAAAGTTACCTGGCAAATTCCTGCGCAGTAGTTTTCTGCGATGACGTAAATTCTGGCCCACGGTACATAAACCAACAGAGGAGGGCTCCATGCACGTCGGTGTGAAGCAATCGATGACAGCAGCAACAGCGCTACTCGCGGCCACCGCGATCACCATCGGCCCGGTCACCGCGCAGGCCCCGGAAGCGCTGCGAGCCGCTCACGTTGCGGACGTCAGCCTCTTGGCGAGCCCGAATCCGATTGCGGCGCTCGAGGGCTTCGCCGAGTCCGGGTTGCGTCTCGTCCAAGGCGTCGCTGAGCTACCGCTGGCCGCCATCGCCGCTGCTCTCGCCATCGCCGACGGCGACCCCCAGGCCTTCTACAACGCGATCCGTCAAGTCATCGATGCTCCGCTATGGGTCATCGACCCCGCCCTGGGAATCAACCAAACGTCACTCACCGGCAAGGGCCTGGCGGCGCTGTTCCCCGACCAGGCCGGCGATATTCAGGACTTCCGCAACAACGTGCTGTGGGCAGCGACCCGCGATTTCCGATCATCGATCGCCGACCTCCTCGGGGTCGCCGACACCAGCACTCCCCTCGACGTGCTCACCCCGCTCGCCGGTTTCGCCGCTGGCGCGCTCGATTCCGGGTACCGACTGGTGGAAGGCCTCGCGCTGGCCCCGTTCGGACCGATCAAGGCCATCATGGACATCGCCGGCGGCATGGCGCCCAACGTCGCCGTCTACAACATGCTCGACAGCTACATCAGCGCTCCACTTTGGGTCGCCGACTCCTTCATGGGCACCGGCCCGACCCAGCAGGCCATCCCCATCGGACTGAAGGCGCTGTTGCCCAACCGAGCCGACGGCATTCAGGACTTCCGGAACGACGTGTTGTGGAAGGCGACGAACTCCGTCCGTGAAGTCGTCCGCGAAGCGCTCGGCGTGGACCCGAGCGCGAATCCGAACAATCCGCAAAACACGTCGGTCACCAGCAAGGTGAACGAACCTCCCGCTCCGAGGACGTTGGTGACCCTCAACGTCGAGAAGGCACCGTCGGCGCCGGAGACGGTCACGAAGGAGGCGGTGGAGGTCAAGAAGCCCGCGGTCGAGAAGACGACGCCCCTCGTGAAGACACGGAGTCAGCTTCGCGAGAGCCTCAACTTCAGCACGCACCAGACCGGAAGCAAGGTGTCCGGAGACTCGGACACACCGACACCGACCAAGCCCGACACCACCGATCTCCAAACCAGTGTCAAACAGCTCAAGGAGAAGTTCGGCTTCAAGGGTGGCAACGACAGCCCGACCCCGGGCAAAGCCGCCAGCGCCGCCGGCAACACCACCGGTGCCAACACCACGAACGACGGCGCCGGCAAGAAGTCCGACTCCAAGAGCGACGCGGCCTGAGAACTGGTGCGCCAGTAGCGATATCGCGGGGGATATCGCTACTGGCGCATCACAGCTCTGAGGCGTACCGCCGGCAATCGACGCGGACGCCCCGCAGAAGTTATCCGCGCGCCTTGGCCCGAGCCTTCGCCCGAGCCCGCAGCGACGCGGTGAGTTCGACCTTGCGCACGCGGACGACCTCTGGCGTCACCTCGACGCACTCGTCCTCAGCGCAGAACTCCATGGCCTGCTCCAGACCCAACTCGAGCGGACGCGCCAGCGTCTCCATGACATCGGCCGTCGACGACCGCATGTTTGTCAGCTTCTTCTCGCGGGTGACGTTGACGTCGAGGTCCTCGGCGCGCGGATTGATGCCGACCACCTGACCCTCGTAGGTGTCCTCGCCCGGCTCAACGAAGAACTGTCCACGGTCGGCCAGTTGGATCATCGCGAACGGGGTGATCGAGCCGGACCGGTCCGATACCAGCGAACCGGTGTGGCGGGCCCGGATCTCGCCGGCCCACGGTCGGTAGCCGTCGAACACGGCGTTGGCGATGCCGGTACCGCGCGTCAGGGTCAGGAAGTCGGTGCGGAAGCCGATCAGTCCGCGGCTGGGCACGATGAAGTCCATCCGCACCCACCCGGCAGCGTGGTTGGCCATCTCCTCCATGCGGCCCTTGCGGGCGGCCATCAGCTGGGTGATGGCGCCGACGAACTCTTCCGGGCAGTCGATGGTCATCGCCTCGAACGGCTCGTGCAGTTTGCCGTCGATGTTCCGGGTGACCACCTGCGGCTTGCCGACAGTCAGTTCGAACCCTTCGCGGCGCATCTGCTCGACCAGAACGGCCAGCGCCAGCTCGCCTCGGCCCTGGACCTCCCAGGCGTCGGGACGACCGATGTCGACGACCTTGATCGACACATTGCCGACCAGCTCTGCATCGAGACGGTTCTTCACCATCCGGGCGGTCAGCTTGTGGCCGGAGACCTTGCCGGCCAGCGGCGAGGTGTTCGTGCCGACAGTCACCGAGATAGCCGGCTCGTCGACGGTGATGCGGGGCAGCGCGTGGGCATGCTCGGTGTCGGCCAGGGTGTCGCCGATCATGATCTCGGGCATGCCTGCGACGGCCACGATGTCACCGGCGACGGCCTCGTCGGTGGGCGTGCGTTCAACGCCCTCGGTGACCAGCAGCTCGGTGATCTTGGCGTTGGTGATGACGGGATGGCCGTCGACCTCGCGCATCCAGGCGACCTGCTGCCCCTTGCGGATCCGGCCCTTGTAGATGCGGATCAGCGCGAGACGACCGAGGAAGGCCGAGGCGTCGAGGTTGGTCACGAGTGCCTGCAGCGGGGCCTCCGGATCACCCTGCGGCGGCGGGATGTGCTCGAGCAGCACATCGAAAAGCGGGTCGAGATTTTCACCGTCGGGGTTCTCGCCGTTGGCGGGCTGCGTCGTGGACGCGATGCCGGCACGCCCCGACGCGTACAGCGTGGGAAGGTCCAGCGCCTTCTCGGCGGCAGCCTGGGCCTCGTCGTCAAGATCGGAGGCGACATCGAGCAGCAGGTCGTGGCTTTCCTCGACCACCTCGGCGATGCGCGCGTCGGGCCGGTCGGTCTTGTTGACCACCAGGAGCACGGGCAGGTGTGCGGCCAGCGCCTTGCGCAGCACGAACCGGGTCTGAGGGAGCGGCCCCTCCGAGGCGTCCACCAGCAGCACCACGCCGTCGACCATGGACAGGCCACGTTCCACCTCGCCACCGAAATCGGCGTGACCAGGCGTGTCGATGACATTGATCACCGTCATCGATCCGTCCGCGTGGTGCCGGTGCACCGCGGTGTTCTTGGCCAGGATGGTGATGCCCTTTTCCTTCTCCAGGTCACCGGAGTCCATCAGGCGCTCGACTGCGTCGTCGCCGCGGTGCGTCAAGGCACCCGACTGCCGAAGCATCGCGTCGACTAGGGTCGTCTTGCCGTGGTCGACGTGGGCGACGATGGCGACATTGCGAAAGCTCGGGCGTGAATCCACACCGACATTCTCGCAGGCTGGCCGGTCGATCACGAAAACGAGAGAGCCCCGTCACGTTGAAGTCCGCAAAAATCGCCGGCCTGAAGCCCAAGAAAAAGTGCTGCAAGAGCAAGCCGCGCTGTAAGCGCTGCCCTCTGGTTCTGCACAAGGTGCGCAAGGCGGAGCACAACGGGCTGCGCGGTAAAGAACTGGACAAGGTCTTCAAACGGGCCAGGAAATCCTAAGGTTCGCGAGTACCGTTTCAGGTATCCGTCACGTTGCGATAGGCGAGCTTGGAGGTGCCAGGGATGACGGTTTATGAAGCGCTCACAGTCGCTTTGATCATGGTGCTCGCTCTGGGGACCACGGTGGCGATCTATGTGGGCATGGCCAACTGGATCGGCGCCTGCTACATGGTCCGGTGCAGCGAATGCCACCACCTCACCTTCGCGTCGGCGAACAGCCCGCAGGCCTCCTGCGCACACTGCCGCCACCCGATGCTGCTGCACCCGCTGTACGCGACGCAGCACCCGGACCACGCGGTGCGGGTCGTCGGCGACCGGCTGCGGTACTAACTCTCGCCCATACCCGTGTAGTGCGGCATCGCATGGTTCCGGAGCTGACGCCCGGTGACTTTCTCGGACCGTATCCGCACGAAATGATCGCGGCGCCCCTCAGCCCACGGCTGGACGAACGTCCCGGCGACCTCCACCTGTTCGTCCACGTCGGTGATGTGCTCGGCATGCCCGACGATGGTCACGCTCCAGCCGGTGCGTAGATCGGCGTCTAGTTCGTCGGCTTCGAACGCCACCACCTGGTGATCGGTCGCAGCGATCAGCTTGGGCCCACCGGCCACCCGGATCACCACATCGTCATGCCACACCCGGAAGTTCACGGGCTGCACGGCAGGCAATGCATCCTCGGTGAACACCAACCTGCCGACGCGTACCCCCTCCAACAGATCCAGGCACTGCCTGCGGGTGAGAACGCCGACTTCAGATCCCTTCATGACGATCAACCTCCCTGTACGAGTTGCAGAGTCCAGAGTTCCCAGGAACCCCGCGCCAAGTGCGGTCAACAGCTCCTTACCCCGATCGTCCGCCTGCTGCGCGGCCGCGGGCAGGGTCGAAAGTCCCTAGTTCGCGTGACCCAGCGTGGTCACCAACCGCGCCGGTGCGGCTGCGATCCCACCAGCTCGCCACGTTCGGCGACATCACGGCTGCGGTAGACGATGTAGGGCCGGAACAGGTAGCCGATCGGGGCACTGAACACGTGCACCAACCGGGTGAAGGGCCACAGGCAGAACAGCGCAAGAGCGATCATCACGTGGATGTGGAAGTACACCGGCGCCTGGACCATCAGGTCCCCGCGGGGCTGGAAGATCCAGATCGAGCGGAACCACGGCGACACCGTTTCGCGGTAGTCGTGCTCGGCACCCTCCGGGGTGGCGCCGATCGCCGTACAGGCGAAGCCGGCCACCATCGCGGCCACCAGGACCACGTACATCGTCTTGTCGTTGACGGTGGTGGCCATGAAGACCGGGCCGGTGACCCGGCGCCGGTAGATGAGCAGCGCGATGCCGACCAGGGCCGCGATGCCGGCGATGCCGCCGAGGATCACCGCCTGCAGGTGATAGACGTGGTCGCTCATCACCAGGTCCATCCACGATTCAGGGATGAACAGGCCGACGACGTGTCCGATGAACACCACAAGCATGCCGAAGTGGAACATCGGGCTGGCGATCCGCAGCAGCCGCGACTCGTAGAGCTGCGATGACCGTGTGGTCCAGCCGAATTTGTCGTAGCGGTAACGCCACCAGGTGCCGATGCCCACCGCCGCGAGCGTCACGTACGGCACCACGTCCCAGAAGATCTCCCAGCCCGACATCAGACTCCCTCCTGAACCCGACGCGGCGGCACGGTCAGTTGAAAAGGTTGCAGTCCAACGGATTCAGCCGGCGGCCCGGCCATCATGAGTTGTGCCACGTCGTCGACCGAGGCCAGGGCCGGAAGCGTTGCAGCTACCGCAGCGACGACCGGTGAGTATGGCGAGCCCCGGTCGGCTAGCGCTCGCGCAACCACACCGATCGGTACCCGGTACTTGGCGAGCAGCCGCCGGCCCGCATCGGGCGCGACCGTGGCGGCGAACTCCAGCACCACCGGAAGATGATCGGGCGCCTCACCTTTCGGCATTTCAACCCCCGCGGCCCGGTAGGCCTGGGTGAACTCGACCATGTCCGCGCCGCGGTTTCGGGTATCCCCGGACGTCCAGTACGTCAGGAGCATGGTGCAGCGCTTCTGCAGGTCGAAGGTCTCGACATACTCCTGCTGTAGCTCCATGGCCGGTCGAAGGCTCAGCCCGACAACGGTTTCGCCGAGCAGCGCCCTGGGCTCACCGGTGACGTGATCCAGCAGGCGGGCCGCGGCCTGCAGCCGGTCGGCATGGCCGTCGCCCGGGTAGGCGAGCATCAGAGACGCCGCCTGCCACACCAGGCGGTCCTGCATCGTGTTGTCACGGGTTCGGTTGCGACGCTTCATCACTGATCACCTCCCGGGAACATTCCCGACGGTACTCCCCTGCCGTCCCAGTTGAGTAGGTTGACCCGCGACGGCCGTTCAGCATTGGCGGCCATGCCCCCGCTGGTCTGCCGGTGTTGTAGCGCGTGGAACGTCTCCACCGCCACCGGGACCGGCCCACCGCTGGCCTCACCGAACGGGCCGGACTCGTACATCCCTGGCCCGCCCTCGAAGGACAGCGAGCAACCGGGCTCCTCCGCGCCGGGTATCGCCTCCGAGCTGTAAGCCGTCGGAATGACGTAGCGCTCCTCATATTTCGCGATGGCCAGCAGCCGGTACATCTCATAGATCTGCTCCTCGGTCATCCCGACCGCGGCCGGAATGTGCGGCTGGGTCTGACGACCGAGATTGACGTCGCGCATGTAGGACCGCATCGCCGCCAGCCGACGCAATACTCCTTCGACAACCGCGGTGTCCCCCGCCGTGAACAATCCGGCCAGATACTCGATCGGGATGCGCAATGCTTCCAGCGCCCCGAAGAGATTGCCGACGTCCTCGCCGTCGTGCCCGTCCCGGCTGACCGCGTCGACCACCGGCGACAGCGGCGGGATGTACCACACCATCGGCACCGTCCGGAACTCCGGATGCAACGGCAGTGCAACGCCGTAGGTGTGGATGAGCTTGTAGACCGGTGAACGCTGCGCGGCCTCGATCCACTCGTCGGAGATGCCCTCGGCCCGGGCCCCGGCGATCACCTCCGGGTCGGTTGGGTCGAGCAGGATCTGCCGCTGCGCCTCGTAGAGGTCTTTCTCGTCGGGCACCGACGCAACCTCCAGCACGCGGTCGACGTCGTAGAGCACCAGCCCGAGGTAGCGCAATCGGCCGACGCACGTTTCAGAGCACACCGTGGGCAGCCCGACCTCGAGGCGCGGATAGCACAGTGTGCACTTCTCGGCCTTGCCGGTCTTGTGGTTGAAATACACCTTCTTGTAAGGGCATCCGGATACGCACATGCGCCAACCGCGGCAGCGGTCCTGGTCGACCAGGACGATGCCGTCCTCGGACCGTTTGTACATGGCCCCGGACGGGCAGGACGCCACACAGGACGGGTTCAGGCAGTGCTCGCAGATCCGGGGCAGGTAGAACATGAAGGTCTGCTCGAGTTCGAGCTTGATCTTCTCGCTGACCTGCTTGAGGATCGGGTCCCCCGGGACGATCTCCGGTGAGCCCGCCAGATCGTCATCCCAGTTCGCCGACCATGACACCTTCATCGGTTTACCGGTGATCAGGCTGCGCGGCGGCGCGGTGGGAAAGTGCTCACCGAGCGGTGCCGACGTCAAGTTCTCGTAGTCGTAGGTCCACGGCTCGTAGTAGTCGTCGATGGACGGCAGTTTGGGGTTCGCGAAGATTCTGGCCAGCTTGGCCAGCCGGCCGCCGTCGCGTAGCCGCAGCCGGCCGCGCCGGTCCAGCTTCCACCCCCCGCGCCACTTCTCCTGATCCTCATATGTGCGCGGATAGCCTTGCCCCGGACGGGTCTCGACGTTGTTGAACCAGACATATTCGGTGCCGGCCCGGTTGGTCCAGGCTTGTTTGCAGGTCACCGAACAGGTCTGACACCCGATGCACTTGTCGAGGTTCATCACCATCGCCATCTGGGCCATGACCTTCACTGGTACTTCACCTCCTGCGAGCGGCGGCGAACCACCGTCACTTCATCACGCTGATTTCCGGTGGGGCCGAGATAATTCCAGGCAAACGAGTGTTGCGCATACCCGCCGGCCAGATGACTGGGCTTGACCAACAGCCGGGTCAGCGAATTGTGAATGCCGCCGCGGGTTCCGGTCGTTTCACTCAGAGGGACGTCGATGGTCCGCTCCTGAGCGTGGTAGACGTACACCACCCCTTCGGGCATGCGGTGACTGACGACGGCGCGGCACACCAGCACCCCGTTGCGGTTCACCGCCTCGATCCAATCGTTGTCTTTCACTTCGATCTTCGCCGCATCCAACGGACTCATCCACATGGTGGGGCCTCCGCGTGACAGCGAGAGCATGAACAGGTTGTCCTGGTACTCCGAGTGGATCGACCACTTGGAATGCGGGGTCAGGTAGCGCACCGTCAGGCCGATGCCGTCACGCTGCCCCACCTGGGATTCGCCGAACAACCGCGCCATGTCCAGCGGAGGCCGGTAGATCGGCAGCTGCTCCCCGAGTTCTTCCAGCCAGTCATGATCGACGTAGAAATGCATTCGCCCGGTGAGCGTGTGGAACGGCTTGAGCTCCTCGATGTTCACCGTGAACGGCGCATAGCGGCGCCCGCCGGTCTCGCTGCCCGACCACTCCGGGCTGGTGATCACCGGCACCGGTCTGGCCTGGGTGTCGGCGTAGGTGATCCGGCGTTCCTCACTGCCCTCGGCCAGGTGCACCAACCTGCGCCCGGTGCGCTTCTCCAACTCCTTGAAGCCCTCCACGGCCAGACGGCCGTTCGAGGTGCCCGACAGTGCGAGGATGACGTCGGACATCCGTTCCGCCGTGGTGATCGCGGGCCGGCCCTGTGCCGCACCGGAATCCATCACACCGAACTTGGCGGCGAGCTCGGACACCTCCTGCTCGGGATGGGTGGTGACGCCCTTGGTGGTCAGGCCCAGACTCTCGACCAGCGGGCCGAGCGCGGACCACTTTTCCGCGATCGCCGTGTAGTCACGCTCCACGACCGCCAGCGGGCCCATGGTCTTACCTGGCACCGGGGTCTCGCCGGTGGTCCGCCAATCATGCTCGGTGCCACCGGGATAGGCCATCGCACCAGGGGTGTCGTGCTGCAGCGTTCCCATCACCACATCGGTGCGGGTGCCCAGGTGCCGGGCGGCGAGAGCACTGAAGGCCCGCGCGATCGCGCCGAAAGCCTCGAAGTCGGAACGGGTTTCCCAAGGGGGGTCTACAGCCGGACTGAACGCGTGCACGTACGGATGCATGTCCGTGCTGGACAGATCGGCCTTCTCGTACCAGGTCGCCGCGGGAAGCACCACATCCGAGAGCAGTGTCGTCGACGTCATGCGGAAGTCGATGGACATCAGCAGGTCGAGCTTTCCCTCCGGGATGTCCTCGGTCCAGGCGACATCGTTGGGCCGCAAGTCCTCCCCGGTGGGCTCGGCCTGCACGTTCGAGGTCGTGCCAAGCAGGTGCCGCAGGAAGTACTCGTTGCCCTTGCTGGAGGAGCCCAGCAGGTTGGCCCGCCACACATTCAGAACGCGCGGCCAGTTGACCGGATTGTCCGGATCGGTGACCGCGAGTTTCAGCCCGCCACTTGCCAATTGCTCGGCCACGTAATCGGGCACTTCCTGCCCCGCGGCCTTGGCCTCGTCCACCACATCCAGGCTGGACCGGTCGAACTGCGGGAAGAACGGCGTCCACCCCATCGCCACTGCCGAGGTCAGCACGTCCATCGTGTGCTTGTCGCGGAACCGACCCCGCCCGACCGGGCTGGACAGGGCGTCGGCCCGGTAACCGTCGTACCGCCACTGGTCGGTGTGGGCATACCAGTATGACGTGCCCGCCATCTGCCGCGGCGGACGCGACCAGTCGGTGCCCATCGCCATCGCGGCCCATCCGGTCACCGGGCGGCACTTCTCCTGCCCCACGTAGTGCGCCCAGCCGCCGCCGTTGCGGCCCATCGAACCGGTCAGCAGCAGCAGCGCGAGCACCGCCCGGTAGGTGGCGTCGCCGTGGAACCACTGGCAGATACCGGCACCCATGATGATCATCGACCGGCCGCCGGATTCCTCGGCATTGCGGGCGAATTCGCGTGCCACCCGGATGGCCTGGCCCGCAGACACTCCGGTGATCTGCTCCTGCCACGCCGGAGTGTAGGGCCGGGTGGCGTCGTCGTAACCGGTGGGCCAGTCGCCGGGCAGGCCGGGACGGTGCACGCCGTACTGGGCCAGCATCAGGTCGAACACGGTGCACACCAGGTGCTCGCCGACCCGCCGCACCGGCACGCCCCGCTGCAGGGTCGCGCCGGCTCCGTCCACCGTGTCGAAACGCGGCAGCGTGATCTCGGCGGTCTCGAAGATGTCCCCCAGAACGGTCAGGGCCGGGGTCAGGTTTTCGAGGTCGAGGTTCCACTTGCCGACGCCATCTTTGCCGTAGCGGAATCCGAGCGAGCCCTGTGGCACCGCGACGCTGTTGCTGACACCATCGAGCAGCACCGGCTTGAACGCCGCATTCTCCTGCTCTGCTATTACCCCGCCGAGATCCGCTGCGGTGAGGTTCTTCCCGGGCACCAGCACACCATCGCGCTCTTCGAGCTTGACCAGGAACGGTAGATCCGTGAACTGACGCACGTAGTCGACGAAGAACGGAACACGGTTCTGCACAAAGCATTCGTCGAGGATGACGTGGCCCATCGCCATCGCCAGCGCACCGTCGGTGCCCGCCGCGCACGGCATCCACTCATCGGCGAACTTGGTGTTGTCGGCGTAATCCGGGCTGACCGTGACCACTTTCGTGCCCCGGTAACGGACCTCGGCCATCCAGTGCGCATCGGGTGTGCGCGTCACAGGGACATTGGATCCCCACATCATCAGATACGACGCGTCCCACCAGTCCCCCGACTCCGGCACATCGGTCTGATCGCCGAACACCTGTGGGGAGGCCACCGGCAGATCGGCATACCAGTCGTAGAACGACGTCATCACCCCACCGATGAGCTCCACGAACCGGGACCCGGCCGCGAACGACACCATCGACATCGCCGGGATCGGCGAGAACCCGGCCACCCGGTCCGGCCCGTAAGTCTTGATCGTGTGCACGTGGGCGGCAGCGATCATCTCGGTGGCCTCGGACCAGGTCACCCGGACCAGACCACCCTTGCCGCGGGCCTGGTGATATCGCTTGCGGCGCACGGGATCACCCTGGATGTCGGCCCAGGCCAACACGGGATCCTTCAGACGGTCCTTGGCTTCCCGGTACATGTCGACCAGCACGCCACGCGCGTACGGGTACCGCACCCGCGTCGGCGAATAGGTGTACCAGGAGAACGCCGCGCCGCGCGGGCAACCACGAGGCTCGTACTCGGGCCGGTCGGGCCCGACCGATGGGTAGTCGGTCTCCTGGGTTTCCCAGGTGATGATCCCGTCCTTGACATATATCTTCCAGGAACACGATCCGGTGCAGTTCACCCCGTGCGTGGAGCGCACCACCTTGTCGTGGCTCCACCGGTCGCGGTAGAACACGTCGCCCTCACGGCCGCCCTTGCGGGTGACTGTACGCAGGTCGCCGGAGAACTCGCCGGGGGTGAAGAAGCGGCCACTGCGCTCGAGCAGTTCCTCGATTGATCCGCCGACGTGGGGCTTGCTCATCAATGGGCCTCCTTGGCCGACTCGGGCTCGTGGGCATGTAGTCGCAGTGCGGTGTAGCCGAACGCCACCAATGCCGTCGCCACCAACAGCACAAGCCCGACCGAGTAGTCGTGATCCACAGCGTCGTACGTCGCGCCCATCACCAACGGCGGGAAGTAACCACCCAAACCGCCTGCGGCAGCGACGATCCCGGTGACCGAGCCCACTTCCTTGGCGGGTGCCCGCCTGGCCACCCAGGCGAACACGCCACCGGTGCCGATGCCCAGGAAGATCGCCAAGGCGATGAAGGTCGACGCCGACCACACATCCGGGGGCGGCTGGAACATCGCGATGAAGGCGAGTACTGCGGTTCCGGCGAAGGAGGTGAGCACCACGAACTTGGGGGGTATCCGGTCCGAGAGCGCACCGCCGATCGGCCGGGCCAGCACTGCGGCCAACGCAAATCCCGCGGTGCGACTGCCGGCTTCGACGGCGGAGAATTCGTAGACGTTCTTGATGTAGGTCGGCAGGTAGTTGCTGAATGCCACGAATCCGCCGAAGACCACCGCGTACAGGAACGACATCTCCCATGTCACCGGAAGTTTGAGCGCGGACTTGAGTTTCGGCAGCACCGGGTCGGTATTCGGCTGGAATGCCGGCGAATTGCGCATCGCCACCATGCACAACACCGCGGTCAGCGCCAGGGCCGCCGCGATGATGAGGTGGGTGGGAAACAGTCCGAACCACCGCACAAATCTCGGCGTGAAGAACGCCGACAGCGCCGTACCGACCATTCCCATGCCGAACACACCGGTCGCGAAGCCGCGCCGCGATGCGTCGTACCAGTTGTTGGCGAACGGGATTCCGACGGCGAAGATGGTGCCGGCAATGCCCAGGAAGAATCCGCACACCAACAACATGGGGTAAGACCTGGCCTCGCCGGCCGCCCCGACCGCCAATACCGGCACGATCGAGGCCAGCGTCACCGCGAGGAACATGGTGCGACCGCCGTACCGATCGGTCAGCGCCCCGACCGCGATGCGGCCGAGCGATCCGACCAATATCGGCGTGGCGACGAGCATCGAGGCTTGCGTGGCGCTGAGTCTCATGTCGCCGGCGTAGGTGGTGGACAGCGGGCCGATCATGTTCCAGGCCCAGAAATTGATGGCCGAGACCCAGGTGGCCAGCAACAGATTCATGCTCTGCCCTTGGCCCAGGTACGGCGTGCTTGCCGTGGTCACCCGTCTAGCGAAACATCCGCCTACAACGCGCGCGTTGGTTTCACTGAAACGTTATCTACAACATCGGTGTTGTCTAAGGGCGTTTCGGACGGAGCGCGGCCGCCAGATCCGCAAGCCAGGCCCGGTCGGCGGGCACCCATGGCAGATCGTCGAGTTCGTCGACGGTGACCCAGCGCAGCGCCCGGTGATCATGCGGTTGCGGGCTGCCTGCGGTCAGTGTTGCCCGGTAGGCGCGCAGCGTCATACCGGATTTCAGTGCCACGTCCGCACCCAGACGCGCACCGACGCTGACCTCGACACCCAACTCTTCCCGCAACTCGCGCGCCAGGGCGTCGGCATCACTCTCGCCGGAGGCGACCTTGCCGCCGGGCAGCTCCCACAGCCCGGCAAGCTCCGGGGGCCGTTGCCGCTGGGCGACCAACAGCCCGGCTTCCGAGAACAGGGCACCGGCTACGACGATCTGCTCATCCATCCCGCCCGACGGTATACCGTCGGGCATATGGCCGTGTTATCGAACGATCAGGTCGACGCCGCACTGCCCGATCTGCCGGGCTGGGAACGTGCGGCGGGCGCCCTGCGCAGATCCACCAAATTCCCCTCGTTCCTCGACGGCATCGACGCGGTGCGCCGCGTGGCTGAGTTCGCCGAGGAGAAGGACCATCATCCGGATATTGACATCCGCTGGCGCACAGTCACTTTCGCCTTGGTGACGCATTCCGCCGGCGGGATCACCGAGAAGGACGTCCAGATGGCCAAGGAGATCAACCGGATTCTGGCCGACCAGCCGGGCTAGCTGCGCTCGTCCTCGCACTTGCACTTGTCGCGCTCGTCGTCGCGATCCAGGCCAGCGTCGCCAGTGTCGCGACGATGTAGACCAGCCCGGCCCAGGCCAGGTACCAGGGCCGGCCGATCTCCCAGATCGTCGGCTGCGCGAAGCTGAGCAGCCACGGCACGCCGACCAGCGTCAGCGCCAACCATCCCCAGCCCAGGATCTGCGCCCCCACCCGATCGGCCAATGGCCCGTGCAGCAACCAGATCATCAGCGGAATCAGCCAGACCCAGTGGTGCGTCCATGAAATCGGTGAAAGCAGCAACCCGAACAGGCTGACGATCACGATCGCGCCCAGCCGGTCGGTGCTGCCGCCGATGGCCCGCCAGGCGAGCAGCGCAAGGACCGCGGTGACGGCGATGCCGAGCAGCACGGCCGGACCGTATCCCGCGTCATGGCCGAGGATCCGCGAGATCCCGCCGCGCCAGGATTGGTTGAACGACGTTCCGATGGGACCGATCCGACTCGCGTCACCGAGCAGTTCGGTGAAGTACCGGCGCGCCTGATCCCCGATCACCAACGCCGACACCGCCACCGTGCCGAAGAACACCACGGCCGAGAACACCGCGGTGGCCCAGCGGCGCGCGCCCAGGAAGTAGAGCCCCGACACCGCGGGCGTGAGTTTCACCCCGGCCGCCAACCCGACCAGCAACCCCGACAGCCACCAGCGATTGCTGTAGACGGCGTAAAGCACTGCCAGCACCAGAACGACATTGACCTGTCCGTAGTCGAACGTGCTGCGCAGCGGCTCGGTCCAGATGCCGACGGCCGTCCACAACATCGCGACACGCCGGGGCGCCGTGCCGCCGAGCAACAGCTGACTGACCCGCACCACGCCGTACAGCGCGGCGATGATGCCGATCTGCCAGCAGAACGCGACCAGTCCGAAGGGCAGCAGATGCAGCGGGTAGAACACCACCGCGGCGAACGGCGGATAGGTGAAAGGCAGTGGGAAATCCGGTGTCTGGTCCGCGTAGACGTAGTCATAGAGCGCGCCGGGACCGTCCAGGGTGGCGGCGCCGCCGACGTAGACGTGTAGGTCGACGAAGTTGGCGCCGTTGGGAACGAGATAGGTCCACGCCAGGCGTGCCGCGATGCTGAAGACCAGCAACACAGGCGCCAGACGGTAGAGCCGCGCGGTTGCTGAGAGGTGGGTGGCCGGTTCGGTGTTAACGGACACGACTTTAGCGACCCGCCCGATTTGTCATCTCGGCGGTTTGTCACGCCGGCGTGGCTCTCGCCGCCGAGCGTCCCGCTGGGGTGGCGAGGTGCCTGCGGCCTGGCCCAGATTGTCACGCTGGGGTGGCTCCCGACATCTGGCGTCACTCCGGCGTGACATTCGGGCGCGACGACGCCGGGCGG